>NZ_LQIR01000004.1:0-116963 GCF_001499925.1 Mycobacterium lehmannii | reverse complement strand
CCGGCAGAAGCCCTCGACGAACTACTGTCGAACCCGTCCAAACCACCCGCTATTGCATCGATCGCTTGAAACCGCCTCGGACTTTTCCGCCAAAGCGTCGGTCTCGGCGTCACTGAGCGGGGTGATTGGTGAACCAGACGTTCTCCTCGACCAGCCGACGGCTGCGCCAGCCGTCCGGCGTCCGCACGAGTTCGTGGTGGTAAAGCCCGCCGCAGAAGCTGGGCTCGGTCATACCGGTCAGTTGCATCGGGTTGTAGAACATCGCCCGCACCCGCGCGGTGTCGCCGTCGGGTCCCGTGTCGACGTCGGCCTCGATGTTGGTGATGTGGTGCAGGCTCCAGGCGACTGCCCCGAAGTTCGCTGCGAACCAGTCCACCACCTCGTCGCGGCTCCCGGCGACTGCGCCGATCGACGACGGATAGTCGATGTGCGCGTCGTCGGTGAACACCGAGCGGTACAGCTCCCAGTCCTTGGTGTCGACCGCCCGGGCGTAGCGGTACAGCAGCGCGGCGATCTCGGCCGTATCGCCCTCGGACGCCTGCGTCACGGCGCCGCGGTGTCGGGCATGCCGATCGTCTTGGCTTCCAGGTATTCCTTGTAGCCCTCTTCGCCGTTGCGGTAACCCAGCCCGGACTGTTTGGTGCCGCCGAACGGGCTGTTGATGCCGAAGTGGCTCTTGCTGTTGATCGTCACGTTGCCGGTGCGCATGCGGCAGGCCACCGCGAACGCGCGATCGAGGTCGGCGCCGGACACCTCACCGGAGAGCCCGTAGATCGTGTTGTTGGCGATCGCGACCGCCTCGTCGTCGGTGTCGTACGGGGTGACCGTCAGCACGGGACCGAAGATCTCCTCTTGGGCCACTTGCGAATTCGGGTCGACATCGGCCAGCAGGGTGGGCTGGGTGTAGTAGCCGGTCGGCAGGTTCTCCGGGATGCCGCCGCCGGTGACCAGCCGCGCACCGGAGGCGATACCGCTCTTGATGAGGCCGAGCACCTTCTGGCGCTGGGTCTCGCTGATCTGCGGGCCCTGCATGTTGCCCGGCGTCCACGGGTCGCCGACCGGGAAGCCCTCCATCATCGTCTTGAGAATCTCGATGCCTTCGTCGTAGCGACTGCGCGGCAACAGGATCCGGCTCGGCAGGATGCAGGACTGCCCGCTCATAACGCACGCCATCATCGCCGCCATCGACAACGCCGAGTTGAAGTCGGCGTCGTCGAGCACGATGTGGGCCGACTTGCCACCCAACTCGAGCAGCGTCTTCTTCACCGTCGGCGCCCCTGCGGCCAGGATCGCCCGCCCGGTGGCCGTCGACCCGGTGAACGTGATCATGTCGACCCTCGGGTCGGCGGACAGCGCGGCGCCGACCTCGTTGGCGTTGGACACCACCACGTTGAACACCCCGGCCGGGATGTCGGTCTCCTCGGCGACAATGCGGCCGTACTCGCTGCCCGACCACGGTGTGAGCTGCGCGGGTTTGAGGACGACGGTGTTACCGGCCATCAGCGCGGGTACGGTCTCGGCGACGTTGAGGTAGAACGGCACGTTCCACGGGGTGATCGCGCCGACCACACCGACCGGCTCGTAGTGGATCTTTCGGCGGGCCGGGCCCAACGGTGTCTCGTGCACACCGTTGTCGACCAGGTAGTCGAAGTTCTTGCCGTGCTCGGCCCAGTGCTTGACTTCGTCGATCGGGCTCTCGATCTGGCTGCCGCTCACCGACACCGGGCAGCCGACCTCGGTGATCAGGATCCGGCGCAGCCGTTCCTTGTTGCGTTCGAAGGCCTCGTGCAACTGCGTCAGGCAGTGGTACCGGAAGTCCAGGTCGCGCGACCAGTCGGTTTCGTCGAAGGCGCGCCGCGCCGCGCCGACCGCGCGGGCCATGTCCTCGACGGTGCCGTCGGTCGCCCGGCCTGCGACCTGTTCACTGGCGGGGTGGATGACATCGAACGTCGCGCCACTGGCCGTGGTCTGCATCTCGCCGTCGATCAACATCCGCTCGTCGCCGGCCAGCACGCCGGTGTCAGTCTCAACCTGGGTCATGCGGACAGCTTTACAAATTTTTGCGCGAGTGTCAGCTTTTCGCGGGAGCCGGACGGCTAACCCTGTGGCTTGATCCCGGTGGCGTGCCGCAGTTGTGCCAGGAACTGGTCGTCGTCGTCACTGCGGACGATGTAGTGCGAGATCGCCACGCGAATTGCGGTGGCCGCCTTGACCGCTGCGTTCGGGCCGCTCAGCAGTTTCTGCAGACGCGCGCGCATGACCGGGATGATCTTCGTGAGCTGCGAGATCACGACCTCTGGTTCGATGTCGACAAGCCGCACACCCGAGTACGAGTGCTGGTACTCGACGATGAACCGCAACGCGGCGTCGAGCTTCTCGGTACCCCGCAACCCGGCCGTCGCCGTGCTGATGCCGTTGTCGAACAGGTCGCGCTCGAAGACGCCGAACGCGTCGAGCAGTTCACCTTTGGAGGCGAACCAGCGGTAGAGCGTCGGACGGGACACGCCGGCCTGCAGCGCAACCTCCGAGAGGCTCAGCTTGGTCTGCCCGCTTCGGGCCAGAACCTCCGAGGTCGCGACGAGAATCCGGTGCCGCGTCGAAATGTCCTCGGGTCCGAGTGCGTCGCGCAGCGCTTCGTTCACGGGGCAAGCGTAGAACGTTCTTCACATCGACTTCTGGAGTACGGCGACAGTGTCGAGATCTTGTAGCGCCGCGACGCCGCGGCGCAGGCCCTCCAACGCTATGCCCTCGTCCTGCATGCCACCCATCCCGGTGGTGATCAACGCAGCGACGTAGGAATACAGGGCGCCCTGGCGATACCGGTCCCACAGCTCGCCGCGGTCCAACTCCGGTCCGCCGCATGCGGTGAGCGCGTGACGGTAGACGTCGAGCAGCTCGCGTTGGTGGGCCTGGCGATCGGCGGGCGTCATGCTGGTGACCAGCGTGTACGCCAGCTCGCGGTTGGGATGCCCACGCCGGACGGCTTGCCAGTCCAACAGCCCCGCCTCGCCGTTGCGGAAGTACACGTTGCCCGGATGCGCGTCGCCATGCGTCACGGTGTGGGGCGGCTCGTCGATGAGCCGGGCCACGGCACGGTAATTCTCGTCGATGAAGCGGCCGGCGCCGACCGCGATATCGGTGCGCTCGGCGATGCGGCGCGCCGACGTCTTCAGCAGCGGTCCGGTGAGCAAGGACGCGGTATCGCCCGATGCGGTGTAGAGCCAGTCGGGCACCCGGTTCCAGAAGGTCGCGTGCAGCCTGGCCAGCAGCTCGACGATCTTGGCGGCCCGGTCGGCGCTGATCGGATGCAAGGTGTCGGGAAACTCGCATTCGTCGGCCGGCAGGTCCTCCAGCACGAGGACATAGCGACCCGTCACCGAGTCAAACGCCGAGCCGTGACACGTCGGGAGGCCGGTGAGCCGCGGGGACAGTTCGCGGTAGAAGCGGGTTTCGGTCGCGCCCAGCCGCCCCATCTCGCCCATCAGGCGGGTGGCGACGGTCTCGGCGGCCAGCTTGACGAACACCGTCGGCGGGACGTCGTCGCCGATCAGCCCGAGCCGGACGCGCGACGAGGTGCCGGAGTCCCCGCCCAGCACCGACACCGCGGCCACGGGGCGGCCGATGATCCGCGACATGGCGGGTGCGTCCAGTTCGGACACGGACCGCGGAAGTGGGCGGAGACGGCCGAACGCGGCGTCGGTGGCGATACGTTGTACCCCGCGGCCCACATGTGCGGCCAGGCCGAGCACCGGCGCAGCGTGCTTCACCACGCCAGTTTACAAATTCGGGAATACGTGTAAAGAAGGTGTCGATGGCGGGTCCGCTCGAGGGAGTCCGAGTGGTCGAACTCGGCGTATGGGTGGCCGGACCGGCGGCTGCCGGGATACTCGCCGACTGGGGCGCCGACGTCGTCAAGATCGAACCGCCGACCGGCGACCCGGCGCGGTTGTTCGGCAAGATGCTCGGTGTCGACGGCGACGTGAGCCCGCCGTTCGAGATGGACAACCGCGGTAAGCGCAGCATCGTGCTCGACATGACGACCACCAAAGGCCGCGCCATGGCCCGCGAATTGATCGAGGGCGCAGACGTTTTCGTCACCAACGTCCGGCCCGGCGCGCTGGCGCGCATGGGACTGGACTTCGCAGCTCTCGCCACGCACAACCCGCAACTGGTGTACGGGTTGGTCACCGGCTATGGCGAGAACGGGCCGGACGCGGACCGGGCGGCCTACGACGTCGCCGCGTTCTGGGCGCGAGCGGGGCTGGCCCACCTGCTGACCCGTCCCGGCCAGACCCCGCCGTTCCAACGCGGCGGCATGGGCGACCACGCGGCGGGGATGACGCTGGCCGCCGCGGTCTGCGCCGCGTTGGTGGCGCGGGGCCGCACCGGGAAGGGGCAGTTGGTCAGCACCTCGCTGTACCGCCAGGGGGTCTATACGGTGAGCTTCGACCTCAATACCTTTCTGCTGACCGGGAATTCGATTGCGATCGGACAGCGGGAGACGATGGGCAACCCCTGCATGAACAACTACGCGGCCGGTGACGGGCGCCGCTTCTGGATCGTCGGCCTGGAAGCCGGGCGGCACTGGCCGCCGTTGTGTCGCGCGGTCAAGCGTCCTGAGTGGCTGACCGATCCCCGGTTCGACACCCCGCGGGCGCGCGCCGTCAACGCGGTCGAACTCGTCGCCGAACTCGACGAGATCTTCGCCTCGAAAACCCTTGCCGAGTGGGCGGAGGTCTTCGCCACCGAACCGGACTTCTTCTGGTCGCCGATCAACTCGCTGGAAGACATCGTGGCCGACGAGCAGTTCCACGCCGCCGGCGGCATCGTCTACGTGCCCGACGGCGAAGGCGCGGCGCCGATGGTCGCCTCACCGGCCGACTTCTCGGGCACGCCGTGGGAACCCCGTTGGGCCGCACCGCGCTTGGGGCAGCACACCGACGAGATCACGGCCGAGCTCAAGACGTCGGGTGCTTGACCCGCACCGCGTGGCGTAGCTGCGCGAGGAAGTCGGCGTCGTCGTCGCTGCGCACCAGATAGTGCGACACCGCGACCCGCACCGCGGTCGCCACGGCAAGACCGGGATCGGGACCGGTGGCCAGCCGTTCCAGGCGCTGGCGCATCAACGGAATCACCCGGGAGAGCCGTTTGATCACCTGCTCCGGTTCGATGTCGATCATCCGCAGACCCGGATAGGACTGCTGGTAGTCGACGATCACCCGCAACGCCGCGTCGAGCCGCTCGCTCGGAGGCAGGCCCGCTGTCGCCTCGGCCACCGCACGTTCGTAGTACTGGCGCTCCCACACCACGAACGCGTCGAGCAGGTCACGCTTGGAGGCGAACCAACGGTAGAGGGTGGGCCGGGAGACCTGCGCCTGCAGTGCGACCTCGGAGAGGCTGAGCTTGGTCATGCCGTGGCGGCCGAGTACTTCTGCGGTCGCTGCGAGGATGCGTTCGCGCGTCGAGGAGTCTGCGTCGGCTACCGGCACCGTCATAGCTTTACAAACTTTTGACGAAGTGTCACGCTGAATCGGTGACATCAGCCCGCGAATACAGCGCTGTCGACATCACGTCGGAAGAGTTCTGGAGTCGGCCCTTCGCCGTGCGTGACGAGACGTTCGCACGGCTGCGAGCCGCCGACGGGTTGTCCTGGCATCCTCCGCTGCCCTCCATGTTCGGAATCGAGGAGCCCGGCTTCTGGGCGCTGACGCGGCGCGCCGACATCGCCTACGTCAGCCAGCATCCCGAGCAGTTCACCTCCGCTCAGGGCGTTGCGCTGAACCCGATGCCCGCCGAGATCCAGCGGTTCGCCTCGTTCTTCTTGACCATGGACCCGCCGCAGCACACCGTGTACCGCCGGCTGATCAGCTCGGCGTTCACGCCCCGCAACGTGCGGCTGATCGAGGAACAGATCCACAAGAACGCGGTCACCATCGTCGAAAACCTCGTCGGCGCAGGCGAAGTCGACTTCGTGTCGGCATGCTCGGCCCAACTGCCGATGCTGACGATCATGGACATGCTCGGCGTGCCCAGCGCCGACCAGCCCGCCGTGGCCTATGCCGCGGAGAAGTTGTTCGGCATGAGCGACGAGGAGTACGTCACCGAGGATGAGCGCGCCGCCGACCCGGTCGCACAGATCGCGCTGTTGTCGAACACCGGCGTCGAGCTGGCCAAGTTCCGGCGCACCCACCCCGGCGACGACCTGATGACCAGCATCGTGAACGCCGAGGTCGACGGCCACCGGCTGACCGACGAGGAGATCGGGGCCTTCCTGATCCTGCTCGCCTCGGCCGGGAACGACACCACCAAGCAGGCCACGACGCACGCGATGATGGCGCTGGTCGACAACCCGGACCAGCGCGGCTGGTTGATGGCGGACTTCGACGGCCGGATCGGTTTGGCCGTCGAAGAATTCGTTCGCTGGTCCTCGCCGGTCCTGCAGTTCGCGCGCTTTGTCACCGAGGACACCGAGATCAACGGCCAGCCGGTCAGCGAGGGCGATAAGGTCGCGCTGTTCTACTGCTCAGCCAACCGCGACGAGGCCGCGTTCACCGACCCCGCCGCATTCGACCTGTCCCGGTCGCCCAACCCGCACCTCGGGTTCGGCGGCGGAGGCCCGCATTTCTGCCTGGGAAGCCAGCTGGCCAAAGCCGAGCTGCGAAACCTGTTCCGAGAGTTGCTGACTCGGTTGACGACGATCGAGTTCGGCGAACCCGACCTGCTGTACAGCAGCTTCGTGCACGGCGTCAAACGGCTGCCCGCCGTCGTTCGCTAGGAGTGAGCATGCGCGTCGAAGTCGATCTGGGCCGGTGCACCGGACACGGGATCTGCGAGTCAATCGCCGAGGAGGTGTTCGAGGTGCGTGACGACGGCATCGTGCTGATCCACGAGCCCGAACGTCCGGAGTCCGACAGGGACCGGATGCAGCAGGCTGTGACGCAGTGCCCGGCCGCGGCGTTGCGCTTGCTCGACTAGCTCAACCGGCTCGACCGGCTGGGCGAGCTTGGCCTCCGATTCGCCTCCCGCGGAGTTATCGTTTCGGCAATGAGGTCGAGATTGCTTGCGGTGTGCCTGGTCGCGATCGGCGTGACCGGCTGCGGCGCGATCAGGGGATCGTTCGACCTCGTCGCCGAGGAGCCCACTCCGATCGCGATCACCACACTCGCCGCACCCGATGCCACGTTGGCCGACAGCGCCGTCGTCGCAGAGGCTGCGCGCAGCGTCGTGAAGATCCACACCGAGGCCCTGCAGTGCGCGAGGACGGTGGACGGCAGCGGAGTCGTCGTCGCACCGAACCGGGTGATGTCGGCCGCACACACCGTGGCGGGCGCGGACGTCGTCAGAGTCTGGGCGGGCGACCGGGAGATACCGGCCACCGTCGTTGTTTTCGACCCGGCGATGGACGTCGCCGTGCTCGATGTGCCCGACCTGCAGGCCCCAACGCTGTCGATGGACCAGCACACCGCCCTCACCGGCACCGATGCCGTGGTGCTCGGATATCCCGGCGGAGGGCCGTTCGTGGCCACCCCCGCGCGGATCCGCAGGGTCATGGAGCTTCTCGTGCCGGACATCTACCGCACCACGACGGTGAATCGCGAGGTCTACGTCATTCGGGGCCCGATCCGGCGCGGCGGTTCGGGCGGGCCACTCATCGACCTGAACGGCCACGTGCTGGGCATCAGCTTCGGGGCGGCCATTGACGACCCCGAGACCGGATTCGTGCTGACCGCCAAGCAGGTCTCAGCGATGATGTCGGACGGATTACGCGCCGACAGGCCCGTCGCGACCGGCGCCTGCACGCCCTGATCAGCGCTGGGGCATCGGCCGGACGAGCACGGACTGCTGGATCGCGCCGAGCGCGCCGGTCTCGTCGAACAGCGTGCCGAGTGTCGTACCGATGCCATCGGGCCCGTAGCTGGTCTCCGCGCGGATACCGATCCACTCGCCCTCCGGGATCCGGTGCACGTGCACGACGAGATCGGTGTTCATGAACGTCCAGCGGCGGATGTCGAGCTTGGTCCCGATGCCGTTGGCGTCGTCGGCCACCGCGAACAACCGCTGAAGCGGTGTCATGGCCTCGCCCTTGACCAGGTCGACCTCTGGGCGGATCCACGACTCGCCGGGCCCCTCGCACAGCGGTTCGGTCAGCCACCGCCAGTCGAGGCTGTGCACGTAGTTGCGATCCCAGTCCTTCTTCATGTCACGGCCTTTCGCCTCGGACAGCGGACGCAGAGGAGGTTGCGGCGCATGCTGCACGGCGTGGGTGTCGACGGTCTTCAACCGCCACCCGCTGGCCCGCGCGACGGGTCGCGGGTCCCCGTCCGGTCGCGCAGCGAGCAGTTCGGAGGTGACGAGCTCGATCTGCTTGCCCGAGCGCTCGATTCGCGACCGCGCCCACAGATCACCCTCGGCGGGAACAGCACCGAGCAGGTCGATCAGCACCCGGCTCAAACGGGTGTCGTCGCGGGCCTCGCAGCGTTCGAGCGCGCGAACCAGGATGGCGGACACCGGCGCTCCGTGCTGGATCGCGGCCGACCAGGTGCTCCGGACCAGGTCGGTCGCGCGGAACTTCTCGCCGAGCGGATCGGCGTCGTCGATGAGCTCGTAATAGGAATCGCTCACGGTAGCCCGGCTCCCGGTATGTCGATGGTGGTCGCATCGACGCGCGACAGCTTGGTGCCTTTGAGCCGCTGCGGATACGCGTCGGTGCTGGACAACAGAAAGAGGGTGCGACGCTCGGGACCGCCGAGCGCGCAGGCGATCGCGATGCGCTCGCCGATGTCGATGCGGTCGGTGACGTCGCCGCCTTCGGTGACCCGCTCGAACTGACCGGCCAGCGTCATCGCGGCCCACACGCCGCCCTCGGCGTCGAGGCAGATGCCGTCCGGTGGTCCGTCGAGCCCGTCGGCGAAGACCCGGCGATCGGACAGTGCGCCGTCACCTGCAACGGAGTACGCGGTCAGTCGGCGTCCGGTCGACTCGGCGACGATCAGCGTCGTGCCGTCGGCGGTGATGACCATCCCGTTCGGGAAGTCGAGGCCGACGGCGACGACGGTGAAGGTGTCGTCGGGATCGAGCCGCACGATAACTCCGTGTTCGCGGGCCTGGGAGCCGACGTAGGCGCGCCCGGTGCCGTCGACGACCATGTCGCCGAGGGGGGCCGGGACGATCGCGGACAGGTCGGCGATCGTCGTGACGTTCTCGCCGTCGTAGCGCAGCACCTGGCGCGCCTCGGTGGAGGAGATCAGCAACGACCCGTCGGGGCGAAATCCGAGGCCGGCAGGCGCATGTCCCGGAAGCGGAAGCGTCGTCAGATCACCGTTGAGGTCGACGGTGTGCACGGCTTCGCCGAGCATGTCGGAGAACCAGAGCAGACCTTCGAACCAGCGCGGGCCCTCGCCGAAGCAGAACCCCTTCGCCAGCGGCGTCGGAGTCATCCCGGCACACCTTTACAAAACACGCGATAAGTGTCACGCTCGCAAGGTGTCGCTGTCAAATGGGTGCAGGTCATGAAGAAGTACTACGGTCACACGCTGCTCTATCTCCACGAGACCATCGCGCTCGGTTCCGGCCGGTCCGGCGGGTTCAGTGAGGTTTTTGGCGACGTGTACCAGCCGATGATGGCCGACCTCGGCGCGCGGCTGTTCGCGATCTGGGAGACGACGCCGTACAACGGCCACTGGCCGCAGGTCACGATCATCTGGGAGATCGACAAGTTCGCCGACTATGCGCGCATCGGCAAGGCGCAGGCCAGGGGCGGCAGCCATGAGGAAGCCGCAGCGAAGTGGTCGACGTACCTCGCCGAGATCGGCGCATCGGGTGAGGGCCGCATCATGTACGCGGGTAAATACAATCGGACACTCGCGCAGCTGCAGGAGGCGAACTTCGGTGCCGGGCTGGTGATCCAGGAGATCATGCAGACCAAACCCGGTCGCCAGGACGACTACATCCGCGAACTGGAACGCCTCTACGTGCCGTGGTCGGAACGCACCGGAAAGCGTTGGCTCGGTTCGTTCATCACGACCTTCCGCTTCAACGAGGTCATCCATTACTGGGCGCTCGACGACGACTGGGACTGTTTCGCCAACCACTACCCGTCGTGGAAGGACAGCCCGCCCGCCGAGATCGTCACCTGGATGAGCGTCGCGCCCGCGCTGCGCGACGGCTGGGAAGACTCCATCCTGGCCGCCCTCCCACCGTCACCGCTGCGATGAACATGACTGTTCTCGAGACGTTTTCCTATGATCCGTTCGACCCAGCGGTGATGGCCGACCCGCTACCGTTCTATCGGGCGCTGCGCGATCGGCACCCGGTGTACTACGTCGAGAAATGGGACACTTACGCCCTTTCGCGTTTCGAGGACATCTGGCGGGTGCTGGAAGTCAACGACGGCACATTCGTCGCCTCCGAGGGAACCCTGCCCGCGGCAACGGTTCTCGCAAAGCACAACGACGGGCCCGTGCCCGACCCGGCGCTGCATCCGATGCCCTTCCACGCGAACTTCGACGCCCCGATCTACGACACCGTGCGACGTTGCACATCGCCCCCGTTCCGGCCGAGGTCGGCCGGCAAGTTGGCCGACCGCATCCGTCAACTGGCCAACGAGCGGCTCGACGAGCTGCTGCCGCGCAGCGCCTTCGACCTGACCCAGGACTACGGCGGGATCGTCGCCGCATCGGTGGTGTGCGAATTGCTCGGATTGCCCGCGGATCTCGCGGCCGACGTGCTGGCGACCGTCAATGCGGGCAGCCTCGCGCAGCCGGGCAGCGGGGTTGAGGTAGCCAATGCGCGGCCGGGTTACCTGGAGTACCTGATTCCGATCATCCAGCGCAGCAGGACCACGCCGGGCAAGAACCCGATCGCCGACAACCTGATCGCGTACCGGCTGCCGGACGGCTCGGCGTTCAACGACGTCGAGGCCGCCACCCAGTTGCTCGGGATCTTCATCGGCGGAACCGAAACGGTGCCGAAGATCGTCGCACACGGCCTCTGGGAGCTGGGCCTTCGGCCCGATCAGCTGTCCGCCGTGCGCAGCGACATTGACACCCGCGTTCCCGTCGCGCGCGAGGAGATGATCCGCTATTGCGCGCCCGCGCAATGGTTTGCACGCACCGTGCGTAAACCGTTCACCATGCACGGCACCACAATGCGGCCCGGGCAACGGATCATCTCACTGCTGGCGTCGGCCAGCCGTGACGATCGCGAATACTCCGATCCGGACACGTTCATCTGGAACCGTCCCATCGAGCGCCTGCTGGCCTTCGGTCGCGGACAACACTTCTGCCTCGGGGTGCACCTGGCGCGGTTGGAGATCGGCATCATGGTGACCGAATGGCTCAAGCGGGTCACAGACTGGCGCATCGACGGTGAGGCCGCGTCCCGGCCGCCGTCGAGTTTCCAGTGGGGTTGGAGCAGCGTGCCGGTGGAGGTGTGAGATGTGGTCCTATCGACTGGTCGCGCCGTACACTTTCGAGCGCCAAGACATTCCGGAGACAACGCCGGAGTCGTTGGCGGATCAGCAAGTGTTGCTGCGCTTTCGCGCGGCGGGGGTCTGTGGTAGCGACCTGCCGCCGTTCCGGGGTGTTCGCGGCAAGATCGCCGGCGATCGCGGCCTGAGCGCGGCGGAGATGCCGGGCTTCCCGATCCACGAGGTCGTCGGCGAGGTGATCGCCAGCAGGCATCGCAGCCACGGTGTGGGGGACTGGGTCGTCGGCTGGGCGTCCGGCTTCGACGGCCTGATGCAACATGTCGTCGCCGACGGCGACGGGCTGGCCTACTACGACCATAATCTGAGCCCGCAGCATGCCGTCGCACTGCAGCCGCTGGCGTGTGTGCTGTATGCGGTCGAACAGTTGCCCAGACTCAAAGGCCTGCACGTCGCGGTGATCGGGCAGGGCTCAATCGGTCTGCTGTTCTCCTATGCGGCAAAGGCGTTCGGCGCCCGCCGCGTCACCGGCGTCGACCCGGTCGACCGCGACGCGGTGGCCAAGGAGTTCGGCGTGGACACAATCGTGCGCGCCACCAGCGACCGGTGGGTGAGCCACCTCGAGCCCGGCGACCGGCCAGATGTGGTCATCGAAGCCGTCGGGCACCAGGTCGCCACCCTCGGTCACGCGATCGAGGCGGCCGCGCCGGGCGGGACCGTGTTCTATTTCGGCGTGCCCGACGACGACAGCTATCCGATCAGCATGCGCACCATGCTGCGCAACAACCTCACCCTGAAGTCCGGTGTGACCCTGGACCGGCGACGGATGCTGGCCGCTGCCAACGAGTTCGTCCGGCACCACCCCGACCTGCTGCCCGCCTATGTCACACACACATTCGACATCGACGATGCCCAGGCCGCGTTCGAACTCGCGTGCCGCCCGGCGCCCGACCGCATCAAGATCGCGATCGTCGAATGACCAGCAGAATTCAGCGGGCGCTCGCCACCCGTGAGCACGTGTGGGGAGGATGGGTGGTCGGGCCGACCATCATGGGTCCCGAAGAATTCGCCCAGGCCGGCTACGACTACGTCGGATTCGACGTGCAGCACGGGTATCTGAGCGACGCCGATGTCGCGCTGTTGTTGCGTCGCCTCGAACACGTCCGGATCGCGACGGCGGTGCGGTTACCCTCTGCCGACCCCGCACCGATCGGCCGTGTGCTCGACGCGGGCGCGGACGCCGTCATCATCGCGATGGTGGAATCGCCGGAGCAGGCCGCCGCGGCCGTCGCGGCGACCCGGTACCCACCCGCGGGGGTGCGCAGCTACGGGCCGCTGCGCGCCGACATCGGGCGCGATCCGGCCGAACACGAAGCCCGCGCAGGGGTGTTCGCGATGATCGAGAGTGTGCGGGGACTGGCCGCGGTCGACGAGATCTGCGCGGTGCCCGGGGTGACGGGGGTGTACGTCGGCCCCAACGATTTGGCGATCGCGCTCGGACACGCCCCGGCCGCGGCCTGGACCGCGTCGCCCGTCACGGACGCGCTCGCTCGTATCCAGTCCAGCGCCGCCGCGTCCGGCGTCATCGCCGGCATCCACGCCGGCAAGAATGGAAGGGCCATGGCCGACATGGGGTATCGCATGCTCACAGTGGCGTCGGAGTCTCAGGCGTTGCGGCGCGGCGCCGAGGAGATCCTCAAGGATTCCCAATGACGGGCGATCGCGTCGCGCTAGTGACCGGCGCCGCACGCGGGCAGGGCGCGGCGATCACGAAACGCCTGCTCCAGGACGGATTCCGGGTCGCGGCATGTGACGTGCGGATGGACGAATTGCGGGCGACGATCGCCGGCCTCGGCCACGAGGTGATCCCGGTCGAACTCGACGTCACCTCGCCCGAGCAGTGGCAAGCCGCCGTGAGCCAGGTGGTCGACCGGTTCGGGGGGTTGTCGACGCTGATCAACAACGCCGGGGTGCTGCATCGGTGCTCACTCGACGACGAAACACCCGAGGCGTTCGAAAGCAGTTGGCAGTTCAACTGTCTGGGCCCGTTCCTCGGAATCAAGGCGGCACTGGAGCATCTCCGACGGGCAGCGGGGCCCGCGATCGTCAACACCGTCAGCACCGGTGCCATCCGGCCCTTCCCGAACCACGCCGCGTACGGATCGTCGAAGTGGGCATTGCGCGGGCTGACCCAAGCCGCCGCCGCTGAACTCGCCGGGGCCGGCATTCGGGTCAATGCGGTGTTCCCGGGCCCGATCGAGACCCCGATGCTCGACCCCGCCACGCAGCAGCGGCTGACCGCGTCGCTCGGCCGGATCGGGAAGCCCGACGAGGTCGCGAATGTGGTCGCCTTTCTGGTCTCCGAGCAGGCGTCCTTTATGACGGGAGCCGAAGTCGTCGTGGATGGAGGGCAATGCCTTCGAATCGGGTGAGGTACCCGAGCCTGTCGGTTGGGATCATCGGTGCCGGCCCCGGTGGCCTGGCGCTGGGAATCTTCCTGCGTAAGGCCGGGTTTGGGAACTTTACGATCTTCGATCGTGAGGACGGCGTCGGAGGTACGTGGCGAATCAACACCTACCCTGGCCTGGCCTGCGATGTGAAGTCGCATCTGTACTCCTACTCGTTCGACCTCAACCCCGACTGGTCACGGCTGTGGTCCGGGCAGAAGGAGATCCTCGAGTACTTCGAACGCTGCGCGCAGCGCTACGAACTCACGCCGCACCTGCGGCTCAACACCGAGATCACCTCGGCGCAATGGGCGGGTGACCGGTGGCAGCTGACCTCGGCGAGCGGTGAACGGTTTGATTTCGACGTGGTGGTCTCCGCGGTCGGCCTGTTCACCCGGCCCGTCATGCCCGACCTGGTAGAAGAGGAACCGTTCACCGGCTCGTTGATGCACACCGCGCGGTGGGACCATTCCGTGGACCTGACCGGTAAGCGGGTGGCGGTGCTGGGCACGGGCTCCACGGCGGCGCAACTGGTTCCGGAGGTCGCCAAGGTGGCCGAGCGGGTCTACTCGGTACAGCGCTCACCGACATGGGTGCTGCCCAAACCCGATCGTGCCTACACCGAGCGGGAGAAGTGGATGTTTCGCAACATCCCGCTGGCGAAGAAGATCTACCGAACCCGGCTGTGGCTGCGCAGCGAGTCCAACATCTCGGTCATCGAGAACGGCAGCGACAAGACACAGGAGTTCAAGGGCATCGCGCTCAAGACGCTCGAGGCGACGGTCCCCGACGAGGAGCTACGTCGCAAGCTGACTCCCGACCATCCGCTGGGCTGTAAGCGGTTGGTGTTCGCGACCGATTACCTGCAGGCCTTGACGCAGCCGCACGTCGAGGTCGTCGCGAGCCCAGCGCGATCGTTGCGCGCGAGGTCACTGGTCACCGAAGACGGCACAGAACTCGAGGTCGACGTGGTGCTCTGCGCGACCGGTTACGCCGCGGCCGACTACCTCGGCCAGATCGACGACCTGGGCGCGGGCGGGGTCTCGCTGCGTGAGACCTGGAGTGACGGGGCCTACGCCTACCTGGGCATCGCGGTGCCGCGCTTTCCCAACTTCTTCATGCTCTACGGTCCCAACACCAACGTCGGGTCCAACAGCGTGATCTTCATGCTCGAAGCGCAGGCGCATTACATCGTGCGGGTGCTGAAACACTCTCGGCGCCGGGGTAAGTCGTACATCGAGGTCCGACCGCGCACGATGGCGGCGTTCCTGGCCAAGATCGACCGCTGGATGCAAGGCACCGTCTGGCTGACCCGTTGCAGCAACTACTTTCGCGCCGCCAACGGCAGGGTCGTCACGCAGTGGCCGCGCAGTGCCCGCGCATTCTGGGGTATGACGCGGCGGTTCAAGCCATCCGATTACACGTTCGAGCCACCGCGGCAGGACCGGTCGACGGCGACGGAAACCCCGACCGCTGCGAGGCGCTGACGTCGTGACCATCGTCGAGCGCCTCGACCCCACGCTGCGCCATCTGGCGGAGGCCCGCACCGATCTGTCGCCCGGACTGCTGGGCGTCGTGCGCGATTCGCTCAACCAGCGTCGCGCCGAAACGGCCAGGGCCGTCAACGACATCGTCGTCGAAATCGAAGAGAGGGTGGCGCACTCGGTTCCGGTGCGGATCTACCGCGGCGCGGCTGCACCGTCGCCGGCGGTGATCTACTGCCACGCCGGGGCGTTCGTATTGGGCAACCTCGACACCGATCACCTGCAGTGCGTCGAGCTGGCCAGGCGCGGCGGTTGTACGGTGCTCTCGGTCGACTACAGGCTGGCCCCCGAGCATCCGTACCCGGCGGCGCTCGAGGACGCGCTGGCCGTGTTGAATTGGGCGGACGAGTGCGCGACCGAACTCGGGCTCGACGCCGCCAGGTTGGCGGTCGCGGGAAGCAGCGCCGGTGGCGCGCTGGCGGCAGGACTCGCGCAACGCTCGGCGGGCTCGTCGGCGCCGCCGGTCGTGTTTCAGCTGCTGCACCAACCGGTGCTCGACGACCGGCCCACCGAATCGAAGTCGGAGTTCACCACGACGCCGGGCTTCGACGGGCCCGCAACCGAGATGATGTGGCGGCACTACCTCGGCGATACGGCCGCCGATGCGTCCGCGGTTCCCGCCCGCTCGGCCGACTTGTCCGGTGTGGCAGACGCTTTCATCAGTTGCTCAGAGCTCGACCCGTTACGTGACGAAGCGGTGGAGTATGCGTTGCGGTTGATGCGTGCGGGCGTCGCGACCGAACTGCACGTGTTTCCGGGCACCTGCCACGGGTTCGACTCGCTGCTACCGGAGTGGGACACCAGCATCCGGCTGTTCGAACTGCAGGGCGCGGCGTTGCGGCGCGCGTTGCACGGCAGCTGAAAACGCACGCTTGCCGGCGGCGAGTGTCCACCAATTGTCGTGAGGTGGCGGTGTGTCGTGTACAGACACGGGCGCTCGCGGGGGTTGTTACAAGGTGAGTTCGCGGGCGATCGCGGAGTGGTAGGCGTCGATGTGTGCCGGGTTGACCGCCCGGAAGAAACCGTCGGGCATCGGGGCGTGCTTGGGGGCCTCGACCGTCATCGTCCGGGTGAACAGCGTGACGTCCTCGCCCGGGCGGGTGAAGTGATACTCGACGGTGATGCGGCCCTCCATGCCGCCGTTGCCGTCGCTGTCATGACCGAGCCGGCCGACCGACGTGAACACCCAGATCGTCGGGCGCGCGGCGACGGCCAGGTGCCAGGTGAAGATGCGATCACCGTCGGGACCGGTCTCGGTCCAGGTGTCACCGACGCGCAACGGCAGGTGGTCGGGCAATCCGCCGATGTGGGCGCTGGTGGGATACGTCTTGGGCCAGTTCGCCGGGTTGGTCACGAAGTCATAGATCGTCTCCGCCGGGTGCCGAAACGCGGTCTCCGAACTGGTGGTGACGATGCCCAATGTGCTGCCTTCCATGGATGAACCGCTCAAGACTTTACAACTAACCGCAATAGTGTCACGGTGTCCAGGTGGACTTCTCCCGCGTGCAGCTGAGCGAGGACGACCGGGCGTTTCAGGACGAGCTCCGGGACTTCCTGCGCTCCGTCGTCACCGACGAGGTCATCGCGCGGGACCGCGAAACCGGCGAGAACTTCGACGAGGGTGTCCATCTGGCGCTCGCCGCGCGCGGATACCTCGCCGCGGACTTCAACTCCGAGGCCGAAGGCGGGTTCAACGCCATTCGCCGACGAATCTGGGAGCTGGAGATCGGCCGCTCGCACGCACCGTGGTTCCACTGGCCGACGACGATGATGGTGGCACGAAGCCTGCAGCAGTTCGGCTCCGAGGAGCTGAAGCAGGAGATACTCCCGAAGGTTCTCTCGGGGCACTACCGGCTGTGCTTGGGCTACACCGAACCCGAGGGCGGTTCGGACGTCGCGACCTGCAAGACCCGGGCGGTGCGCGACGGCGACGCCTGGGTGGTCAACGGCTCCAAGATGTTCACATCGAACGCGCACAACGCGCACTACGTTTTCCTGATAACCAATACCGACCCCGCCGCGCCGAAACACCAGAGCCTGACGATGTTCCTGGTGCCGCTCTCCTCGCCGGGCATCGAGATCCAGCCGATCCGCACCGTCGACGGCGACCGCACCAACATCACCTACTACAGCGACGTCCGCGTCGACGACAAGTACCGCGTCGGCGCCGTCAACGGCGGCTGGTCGGTGTTGCGCGAGGCGCTCAACGCCGAGCACGGCACCATCGAACGTGACGACCAGGGCCTGCAGAAGCTGGCGACGATGACCGAGCACCTGTTGCTGCTCGCCGAGGCGGTCGACCACATCGCCGCCGTTGTCGGCAAGGAGGATTCGGCCCGGTACCGGCTCGGCCGCGCGATCGCCAGGATCGAGGCGGCGATGAGCACGCCCGAGATGTTCGGCCGGGTGGCGAACGCGCAGACGATGCGCGACGTCGCACCGGATCTGATGGACCTGGTGGGCGCCGCGGGAAGCTTGCCGACCGGCGCCGAGGGCGCGGCGGGCGACGGGGGAGTCGAGTACGCCTTCCGCCTGGCCGGGCCCGCCGGTATCTACGGCGGCACGCTGGAAGTGTTCCGTAACATGATCGCCCAGCACGCACTCGGACTCGGGCGGCCGAACTACTCGCCACCGGCGAAGCGGCCCGCTTAAAGCCGTGCGATCACCTCGCCGGCCAGCAGGTCCAACGTCTGGTCGGACGCGCGATCGTGGGTGAACAGCACGATCTGGCCGAAACCGAGTTCGTGCAGTTCGTGCAGCCTGTCGACGACGGCGGACGGCGTCCCGATCAGGCCGCCTTCGTCGAGCCCGAACGCCGGTGCGCCGAAACGCTTCTCGGCCTGCCGCTTGACATCCGGTAGCGACGCGTCGTCGGGCGCCAGTGCCATCACCGCCTCGACCGACAGCACGACGCTTGACGGATCCCGACCGACGTCCTCACAGATGGCGCGCAATACCGACACCTTGTGCTGCAGTTCCCCCAGGGCGTACGTCGGCACGTTCCAGACGTCGGCATAGCGCGCGACCAACGGCAGCGTGTACTTCTCGCCGACACCGCCGACCACGATGGGTGGCCTCTGCTGCACAGGACCGGGTTTGACGGGAAAGTCCGTGACGGTGAAGTGCTTGCCGCTGAAGTCGATTCGCTCGTCAGCGAAGGCCTGGGTGAGGATCTCCAACGTCTCGCCGAGGCGTTCGGAACGCTCGCGAAACGACCCCCACGGCAGTCCCACCCGGTCGTGCTCGTCCTCGATCGAGCCGCTGCCGAGCCCGAGTTGCAGGCGGCCGGCCGCGATCTGGTCGAGTGTGGTAACCATCTTGGCCAGTACCGCGGGATGGCGAAATTGGTTGCACAGCACCATGTGTCCGACGTGGATGCGTTCGGTGTTGCTGAGCAGCGCGGTGGCCAGCGTCCACGCCTCCAGCGACGGATAGTCCGGAACGCCCGGGCCGTAGAGATGGTCGTAGAGCCACAGCGAGTCGATGCCGAGTTCCTCGCAGCGCCGGGTGCGATCCAGCATCTGCCCGTAGGTGAACCCCATTTGAGGCAGGTACACGCCGATCTCGGGCTTGCCCATGTTCGCAGGTCCCCTCGCTGTCGGAGCTGTACTTTCCGCGGTTCGCATGGTAACGACATTCTCGGAAAACGAGAAGAATGTTCTAGACGGGACACAACAGACATGCGGTTCACCTTCACCCACCCCATGCACACTCATCCGTACAACCCGGAGTTGGTCACCGGCAGGGGGATCGCGACGGTCGCGGCCGCCGCCGAGGCCGCGGGTTTCCACGGGTTCGGCTTCACCGACCATCCGGCGCCGACTGAGCGCTGGCTGAACGCCGGCGGCCATGATGCGGTGGACCCGTTCGTGGCCATGGGTTATGCGGCCGCGACCACGACGACGCTGCGGCTCATTCCCAACATCGTCGTGCTGCCGTACCGCAATCCGTTCGTTGTCGCCAAAGCCGGTGCCACCCTGGACCTGTTGTCGGAAGGACGGTTCACGCTCGGCGTGGGGGTCGGCTACCTGAAGCGCGAATTCACCGCGCTCGGAGTCGATTTCGAAGAGCGCGCCGCCCTGTTCGAGGAGGCGCTGGAAGTCATCCGCGGCATCTGGACCACCGATGACTTCTCGTACGAGGGCCGACACTTCACCGCCAGCGGGATCACCGCGCACCCTCGGCCCGTCTCCGACCCCCATCCCCCCATCTGGATCGGCGGCAACACCGGCGCCGCCCGCAAGCGCGTCGTCGCCCACGGCGACGGGTGGTGCCCGTTCCCCGCACCGGCCGTACTGGCCCAGACCGCGCGCACGGCGCCGATGGACGTGGACGCACTGACATCCGGCGTCGAGGACCTTCGCCGCCGCTTCGACGAGGCAGGACGCGACTGGTCGCGCATCGACATCACGTTCACCAACCCCGACGGCGGCAGCCCCGGCGGCGACGACTTCAACGCCGACGCGTACCTGTCCGGCCTGGAGAAGCTGGCCGGGATCGGGGTGACGTGGGTTCAGGTCGGTCTTCCGGGCGACAGCCTCGCGCGCGTGCTCGAGACCATCGAGCGGTTCGGGGAGTCGGTGATCGCCAAAGCCTAGCTACGGTCGCCGAACCTGAACTTCTGTGCGCTATTTCGGCGCAAAGTCGAGCAAAGATTTCAGGTTCGGCGCGGGGGTTATCGGCGCGGGGGTTATTGGTCGGGCGACGGCAACTCGGCCAGCACGTCGGCGCGGGCCGGGTCGAAGCTGAAGAAGCCTGCGATCGGCAGCGTCTCGGGCGGCGGGTCCGGATAGCTCCACGCGATGTCCTCGACGACCGTGTCGCCGACGACGGCCGACCAGTACGACGCGTAGCCCTTGTAGTTGCAGTAGGTGGTGGTCGGTGACGGCCGTAGCAGGTCCGTTCGCACGTGCGACGGGTCGACGTAGAGGCGCGGCTCGAGCGACGTCTCGAACACGATCACCGTCTCTGTCGTGTCGACCAGTGCCTGGCCCGCCACCGTCACCCGCAGCGCGCGATCGGTCGGGCGGCAGTCCACGCGGTGATACGGGTTGGGCGGATAGTGCACGAGCGTGCGGCCTTCCTCCAGCCAGGTGTCGACGGCGTCCCATGGCACGCGGACATAACCGGGCGCCTCGACCACAGGCTCACTCGGAAGGTCGCCGACCTCGTCGACGGGAAAGGCGTAGCTGAGCGGATGGTCGCGCCGATGCACCATCAGCGCCCGCTCGGTGTCGAGCACCGTGCGACCGCCGCGCAGGGCCTGCACGCGGCGCGGATGCGGTTCGACGAACACCACGTCGTCGGGCAGCGGGGGCGTGAACCAGCCGGCCGGATCGTTGCTCAGGGGTCCGCGGGCGGCGACGAGGGTCATGTCGTCAGCCTTACAAATTTCGCGCACATCGTCACCTCTTGTCCGAACGCGCTTGAGAAAGAGCACGATTGGGAAACCGGTAGGCGTCGGCTGGGCGAGGTGGGATGCGGGGAGGAATGAAGCGACTCAACGGCGTGGACGCGTTGATGCTGTACAGCGAGACGCCCGAGGTCCACATGCACACCCTCAAGATCGGCATCCTCGACGTGTCGAATGTCCCCAACTACAGCTTCGAGATGTTCCGGGAGGTCGCGTATCCGCGCCTGCTGGGACTGGCGGCACTGCGCTACCAGCTCGTCGACATCCCGCTGCGACTCCACCATCCGATGTGGTGGGAGAACCCCGACATCGACCTCGACTACCACCTGCGCCGCGCACGAGTCGCACCGCCGGGCGGACGGCGCGAACTCGACGACCTGATCGGCGAGATCGCCAGCACGCCGCTGGATCGCAGCCGCCCGCTGTGGGAGATGTACGTCGCCGAGGGGTTGGCCGACGGCCGCGTCGCGATCATCCATAAGGTCCATCATGTGCTGGCCGACGGCGTCGCCTCGGCCAATCAATTGGCCAAGGCCCTGGAAGACGAGACGCCGACGCCCGTTCGCGCCGTGGCCGATCCCGCCATGAGGACCACCGCGCAGCTGCTCAAGGCCGCGGGCCGCGACCACGCGCACCTCATCCGTCGACTGCCCAGGCTCGTCAACGAGACGGCCGCCGGTGTCGCGCGGGTGCGCAAGCGCGCCAAGGAGCGGGGCCGTCATCCCGATCTGGCGCGCAACTTCGCCCCGCCGCAGACTTTCATCAACCACGTCGTGTCCCCTGGACGCCGCTTCGCGACGGCGCCGCTGTCGTTGGCGGAGGTCAAGGAGACCGGCAGGCATCTAGGCGTGACGCTGAACGACGTCGTGCTGGCTACCGCGGCCGGGGCGCTGCGCACGCTGTTGCTGCGCTATGACGGGCAGGCCGACGCGCCGCTGATCGCCGGCGTTCCGGTCAGCACCAACCCCTCGCCAGATCGGTTGACGGGCAACGAGTTCACCTACATGATGCCGTCGCTGCCGGTGCACATCGCCGATCCACTGGAACGGGTCCGGCTCACCGCGCTGGCGACCAGGATCGCCAAGGAGAGCCATCAGTTGCTCGGACCGACGGTGCTGCCGGCGTGGATGTCGTATCTCCCGCCGGCTCTGGCGCCCAGGTTCTTCCGATTGCAGGCGCGTCGGATGGAGTCCGGCGCGGTGATGAACCTGACCATCTCCAATGTGGCGGGACCCCGCGACCCCGGGCATATCGCCGGTGGCGTCCTCAGCGAGATCTACTCGGTGGGGCCGGTCGTCACGGGCAGCGGGATGAACATCACGGTGTGGAGCTACGTCGATCAACTTGCCATCTCGGTACTGACCGATGACCGCACACTCGACGACCCGCATGAGGCCACCGACGCGCTGCTGGAATCCTTCGCCGATATCCGCTGCGCGGCCGGACTCCCCGGCGAGTTGGCCACCGTGGCATCGGCGATGCCGCTGGCCGCCGCGTCTCACTGACCGGCACCGCGACGTCGGACCTTTACAGATCGCGACAATAGTGTCACGCTCTAAGGGCGCCGCGACGGCCCCTCGACCGGCGTCGCTGACCCGATCGGATAGGAACTATGGCAACTCGACCCTTTCCCGACGACGTCGTGTCGGTCGACGGTGCTTCGGCTGCCGACGGCCCGGCCAACCACCATCACCTGACGGTCCTGGCGGCCGACCTGGCCGATGTGATCGGGTCTGCGGGCGGCTGGCTGTTCGACCGGGCGCGGGCCGGGTGGGATGTCGACGTGTGGATCGCGGACTGCGCTGACGAGCGGCCGCTGACGATCCTGGGCGCCAACGCCGTCGACGACACCCGTGAGGCTGTCCTGCGCGATGTACCCCGCAACGGCGCGCTGGCGGTCAGTGCGGCGCTGCTGCGCGACGATCCACGGGTCCGCGCCGGCGTCTTCGAGCTGGCGAGGCGCGGCGTCGAGGTGACGGCCTGGGGTGATGACCGGTCGGGTGATTTCGGTGATCGCATCGACACGATCGAGCACCAGCTCAGCGTCGCGGCCCGCGCGTTCAAGGCCCATGCCCTGACCGCGGCCGGATTGACGCACAGCGTGGGGGCCACCGAGACGCTGGTCGGCCTAGGGGTCGATTCCTTCCGGCCGCTGAATCCGGTCTAGCGGATCCAGCCGCGTCTGCGCAGCCACCAGTCGCGCGCGACCGCGCCGAGGATCAGCACGGCGAATCCGATCAGGAAGAGGTCCTCGACGCGCCCGGTGTGGTTGCCGTGGATGAGGGAGAGCAAGAACAGCGCCGCGATGATGCCGCCGATGTGGAAGGACTTCGGGTTTTCCTTCGACCAGCCCCATTCGGCGGACGGCACGTCTTCGACGTCCACCCCGGTGTGTCGCTGCACCTCGGTGTTGGCCACGGCTGCTCCTCATGGTCGGGCTCGATACTGCCGACATTCTGGCATATGCGTATTCAGGGCCTACTACGCCGGCCGTAGGGTGATGCGTCATGACAGCGCGGACGCGAGGAGCGCAACGGCAGATGCAGTTCGAGGGCAAGGTCGCATTCATCACTGGCGCGGCGCGAGGTCAGGGCCGGGCGCACGCCGTGCGGTTCGCCGAGGAGGGCGCCGACATCATCGCCGTCGACCTGTGCGAGCAGATCGACAGCGTCGCCTATCCCATGGCGACGCAGGAGGACCTCGACGAGACCGTCAACCTGGTGGAGAAGACCGGCCGCAGGATCATCGCCGAACGCGGAGACGTCCGCGACCTGGAGCGGATGCAGGAGATCGCGGCCAAGGGCACCCAAGAGTTCGGCCGTATCGACTTCGTGCTCGCCAATGCGGGGATCCTGCCCGCCGCGGGGGACCAGGGGCGCGAGATCTCCGCGTTCGTCGACGCGGTGAACGTCATGCTCAACGGCGTCTACTACACGATCACCGCGACGTTGCCTGCGCTGCTCGCCCACGGCGACGGTGGCGCGATCGTGATCACCAGTTCGGCGGCCGCGTTCAAACCTGTCACCGTCGACTTCGGCACCATGAACCACGGTGCGGCGGGCTACACGGTCGCCAAGCACGGAGTCATCGGCGTGATGCGCCACTTCGCGCGGGCGTTGGCGGAGAAGAACATTCGCGTCAACTCGGTTCACCCTGGCGGGGTGGCCACCCCGATGATCTACAACGAGGCGTTGGCGCAGTGGTCGGGCGAGCATCCGGCGTTCGGTGTCAGCCAGCAGCCGCTGCTGAACGTTCCACCGGTCGAGCCCGAGGCGATCAGCGACGCGATGGTGTACCTGTGCGGCGCAACCGGCAGATACCTGACCGGGGTGGCGCTGCCGGTCGACGGGGGTCAGATCATCAAGTGATCTCGGAGTATCGCCGCAGCGCCTCCTTGCGTTCGGCGGCGTGGTCGACGATCGGCTCCGGATAGCTGTCGTCGTCGAGGTCGGGCACCCAGCGCCGCACGTAACCGCCGTCGGGGTCGAACTTCTCACCCTGGGTGGTCGGGTTGAAGACGCGGAAGAATGGTGCGGCGTCCGTCCCGGTGCCCGCGGCCCACTGCCAACCGTGCTGGTTGTTGGCCATGTCGCCGTCGACCAGCTGCTCGAGGAACCAGCGCGCACCCCATTGCCACGGCAGATGCAGGTCCTTGACGAGGAAGGAGGCGACGATCATGCGGACCCGGTTGTGCATCCAGCCGGTCTCGGCGAGCTGCCGCATGCCGGCGTCGACGATGGGATAGCCCGTCCTGCCCGCTTTCCAGGCCTCGAACCGCTTGTGTGCGTCGGGACCGTCGTCGACCTCCATGTCGTCGAACGACGAATTCCAGTTCCACCAGGCGCTGCGCGGCCATTCGCCCAGCACCGCGGCGTAGAAGTCGCGAAACGCCAACTCCCGCAAATACGCCTGCGCGCCCTCGCCCCGGCCGAGATCGGCGGCCATGGTGCGCGGATGGATGGTGCCGAACTTCAGATGCGCCGACATGCGGCTGGTGCCGTTCAGATCGGGGAGGTTCCGGTCGGCGGCATACGTGTCGAGTCCGTTGGCCACGAACGACTTCCACTGCTTGCGGGCAGCCGTCTCGCCGGCGGGCATGTCGAGGGCGACCCCCGCGTCCGGGATGTCCACCGCGCCCGCGACATCCGACGGGTCGAGCCAGCGCGCCGATTTCAGGCCGGACGTGGCGGGCGCGCGCCAGCCGTGTTCGCGCCAAGCCCGGTGAAACGGGGTGAACACCTTGTACGGGCCGCCGTCGGGTTTGGTCACCCGGCCGGGAGAGACGAGGTACGGCGAACCCGACGCCTCTAGAGAGATATCGCCCAGTGCGGCCTCCACGGCGTCGTCGCGCCGCCGACCGAACGGCGTGTAGTCCGCCGAGATGTGCACCGCGGACGCGCCAATCGCCTTGGCGGCAACGGGTATTCGTTCTTCAGGCCGACCTCGCGTTACGTACAGCCTGCCGCCGAGGCCGTCGCGCAGATCGCGCAGCGCGTCGTAGAGGTACTGAAGTCGGCGGGCTCCCGCCGACGCTTCGAGCCGGGGATCGAGGACGTAGCAGGCGAGCACCTCGCCGTCACCGGCGGCCGCGGCCAGCAGCGGGGGCAGATCGCGCAGGCGCAGATCGCGGCGAAACCACAACAATGTGGGCATGGCATTGATGCTGCCCTGAAATCGCGGTAGAGAAACAGGATGGAGTTCTGGTCGGGCACCGCGTTCATGAAAACGTCAGAGATCGTCGGGCTCGCCCGCGCCTTCGACGAGGCCGGTTACGACGGGATGGTGTGCTCGGACCACATGATCTATCCGCGCGAACTCAGTTCGCCGTATCCGGATTCGCCGACCGGAAAGCCGATGTGGGCACCGGAAACCGCCTGGCCCGACTGCTGGGTGCAGATCGGTGCGATGGCGGCGGTGACGACGCGGCTGCGGTTCTCCAACGCCGTGTACATCGCGCCGGCGCGACCGCTGCTGGAGGTGGCCAAGCAGGTCGCGACGGCGTCGGTGCTGTCCGAGGGCCGGGTGTCGCTGGCCGCGGGCGTCGGCTGGATGCGCGAGGAGTACGAGTTGATGGGCCAGGATTTCCGCACCCGCGGCAAGCGGCTCGACGAGATGATCCCCGCCCTGCGCGAGCTGTGGCGGGGTGGTTGGGTGTCGTGGAGCGGCGAGTACTACCAGGTGCCGGAGATGATGATCGAACCTCATCCGGTGGCCCCGGTCCCGATCCTGTGCGGCGGGGAGTCCAACGCCGCGCTGCGCCGCGCCGCACGGCTGTGTGACGGGTGGGTCGGCTACGCCTACCGGTGGGACGATGCCGTGGGCTACGCCCGGAAGTTGCGCTCGCTGCTGCGCGAGTACGGCCGCGAGAACGAGCCGTTCGGCATCATGCTGGCGCTGCTCGAGCCGCCGTCACCGGATCTGTACAAGCGGGCCGAAGACGCAGGCATCACCGCGGTGATGTGCAGTCCGTGGATGGGTATGGACCTCGAACCCGGTGGGGTGGAGCGGTATCGGGAGCCGATCGAGCGGTTCGCCGAGACCATCATCGCCAAGGTGCGGCCATGACCTTCTCCGAGGATGAGATCCGCGAACTGGTCGAGTGCCTCTACGCCTCGATCGACCGCAGGGACTGGGCGACGGTCGAGAGCCTGGTCTCGCCACGGTTGGTCGTCGAGGTCGCAGGACCACCGACCCTAGGGTGGCAGGAGTGGCAGTCGCACCTCGAGGAGTTCACCCGGGGTTTCTCCGACGGACGGCATGCGATCGAAGAGATTCTGGTCGACGGTTCGCACGGCATCACGCGGTTCACGTTCACCGGCACCCATGACGGCGAGTTCCGCGGCATACCGGCGACCGGGACCAAGGTCGAGGTCACCGGAATCCATATCGACCGGTTTCAGGGCGACATGTTGGTCGCCCACCGCGGCCAACTCGACATGCACGGACTGCTGCGACAACTCGGGGCGGGCTGAGGCGGGGCTGACGCCGACAGGAGAGGGCAGCCCGGCTCGGGGGTATCGGGCTGCCCTCGGATCCTGTTGTGGCGCAGATCAGTTCATCGGGGGCATCAGCACCGTGTCGATGAGGTAGACGGTGGCGTTGGCCGTCTGCACGCCGCCGCACGCCACCGAGGCGTCGTTGACCCGCAGGTCAGTCCCGTGACCGGTCACGGTGACATCGGCGCCCTGCACCGTCTTGTGCGTGCCGACGACCTGAGCAGGAGCGGCCTGGCCGGGCACCACGTGGTAGGTCAGGATGCTGGTCAGCAACTCCGAGTCGGTCTTGAGCGTCTCGATGGTGGCCGGGTCGATCTTGGCGAACGCATCGTCGGTCGGCGCGAACACCGTGAACTGGCCGCCGTCAAGCGTCTCGACGAGGTTGACGTTCGGATTGAGTTGTCCGGAAACAGCTTTCGTCAATGTGGTCAGCAGCGGGTTGTTCGAAGCCGCGACCGTGACCGGATCCTGAGCCATGCCCGTCACCGAGCCCGGGCCGACAGGGACCTGCTGTGCGTATGCCGTGCAGCCGGGTCCGACCATCTCGGCTTGGGCCGTGGCGGTGGTGCCCAATATCAGGGCGGTGGCTCCCAACGCGGCCAGCCCTGCGCCGGCCAATTTCTTCGTTGCGTTCATCACTCGTGCTCCATTCGGGACGGGACGGCTTGTGCCGTCGGATCTTTGCTTCGATCTCTATTCGGTGCCGACGACGTGTCGGATGGGTGGTGACTCTCGATCGGGGTTGCGACGGGCTCGGAACCGCGCATGTGGAGTCGAAAGCGATCCCGGGCCCGCCCGCCAGGGAGCGGCCTAGGAGGCGGCCGGCGGCATCAGGACGGTGTCGATCATGTACACCGTCGCGTTGGCAGTGCGCACTCCACCGCACACCAGGCCCGCGTCGTTGACCTTCAGGTTGTCGCCCTCGCCGGTCACCGTGACGGTCGCGCCCTGCACGGTCTTGTGGTCGCCGGGGACCTGCGCCGGGCCGGCCTGGCCGGGCACCACGTGGTAGGTCAGGATGCTGGTCAGCAACTCCGAGTCGGTCTTGAGCGTCTCGATGGTGGCCGGGTCGATCTTGGCGAAGGCGTCGTCGGTCGGCGCGAACACCGTGAACTCACCGCCGTCGAGCGTCTCGACGAGGTTGACGTTCGGATTCAGCTGTCCGGAGAGCGCCTGCGTCAGCGTGGTGAGCATCGGGTTGTTCGAGGCGGCGACGGTCACCGGGGACGGCGCCATTCCGTTGACCGAACCCGGACCCGACGGCACCTGCTCGGCATATGCCGCGCACCCGGCGCCCACCAGGTTGGCGGCTGGGTCCATGGGTTGCTCCATCGGGGCGGGCGCGACGCTGGTCGATGCCGACTCCGCCGTGGCCGACGGTGCCGCGGTGGTGGCGTCGTTCGAACACGCCGAGAGGGTCAGGATCGCGGCCGCGGCCACACCCGCCGCGGATACGGACTTGCCGAATTTGATCTTCATGCGCTGCTCCCTTGTCGTGGACGGCCGGGCCGTCCTCTGCTGTGACACCGGGGATTCGGACCGCGGCGGCGAGCGGATGGATCCCGTCAGATTCACGTCACAATTCGAAGGCGGGTCACCGCGCGCTCGGCGGGCTGACGAACGGGCACCGGCAGGCGGCACAATGGTTCGGTGAGTATTTCCGGCGGGGCCGAGCGCGGCGACGCGGCATCAGGCCGGCGACGCGTGCTGATCCTCGGCAGCACCGGATCGATCGGGACGCAGGCGCTCGCCGTCATCGCCGCCAACCCAGACCGCTTCGAGGTCGTCGGCCTGGCCGCAGGCGGCGGTAATCCTGACCTGCTGGTGCGCCAGCGCGCCGCGACGGGTGTGACCAATATCGCGGTCGCCGACGAGGCCGCCGCCGCTCGCGTCGGCGACGTCACGTATTCGGGGCCTGATGCCGTCACCGAGCTCGTCGAGAACACCGATGCCGACGTGGTGCTCAACGCGCTCGTGGGTGCGCTCGGGCTGCAACCGACGATGGCCGCGCTCGCGACCGGCGCCCGCCTGGCGCTGGCGAACAAGGAGTCGCTGGTCGCCGGTGGCCCCCTGGTGCAAAAAGCGGCCCGACCAGGCCAGATCGTGCCCGTGGACTCCGAACACTCGGCGATGGCGCAATGCCTGCGCGGCGGCAGCCCCGATGAGGTCGCCAAGATCGTGCTGACTGCATCGGGCGGCCCGTTCCGCGGGTGGGCCGCCGAGCGGCTGGAGTCGGTCACGCCCGAACAGGCCGGCGCCCATCCCACCTGGTCGATGGGGCCGATGAACACCCTCAACTCGGCGTCGCTGGTCAACAAGGGGCTCGAGCTCATCGAGACGCACCTGCTGTTCGGCGTGCCCTACGACCGCATCGAGGTGGTGGTGCACCCGCAGTCGATCGTGCACTCGATGGTCACGTTCACCGACGGTTCCACGCTGGCTCAGGCCAGCCCTCCCGATATGAAGCTGCCGATCGCGCTGGCGCTCGGCTGGCCCGAACGGGTGCCCGCGGCGGCGTCAGCCTGCGACTTCACCACCGCGTCGACCTGGGATTTCGAGCCGCTCGACGACGAGGTGTTTCCCGCCGTGACGCTGGCCCGGCGGGCCGGGGAAGGGGGCGGCTGCCTGACGGCCGTCTACAACGCCGCCAACGAGGAGGCGGCCGCGGCGTTCCTCGACGGGCGGATTCGCTTCCCGGCGATCGTGCGCACCATCGACGACGTGCTGCGCGCTGCCGACCAGTGGGCCGCCGAACCAGCTACCGTGGATGACGTACTTGACGCCCAGCAGTGGGCGCGTGACCGTGCCGCGCGCGCGGTCGAGCGGAAGGTAATCACCACCAGATGATGTGGCTCACCGGTGTCGTGCTGTTCGCACTGGCCATCTTGGTCTCGGTGGCCCTGCATGAATGCGGCCACATGTGGGTGGCGCGCGCCACCGGAATGAAGGTGCGCCGCTACTTCGTGGGCTTCGGGCCGACGCTGTGGGCGACCTGGCGGGCGAACAAGCTCGGCGATCGCACCGAGTACGGCGTCAAGGCGGTCCCGCTCGGCGGGTTCTGCGACATCGCGGGCATGACCTCGGTCGAAGAGCTCGCGCCCGACGAGCAGGACCGCGCGATGTACAAGCAGAAGACGTGGAAGCGCGTCGCGGTGCTGGCCGCCGGCCCCGGCATGAATTTCGTCATCGGCCTGGTGCTGATCTACGGCATCGCCGTGGTGTGGGGGCTGCCCAACTTGCACGCGCCGACCACGGCGATCGTCGGTGAGACCTCGTGTGTGAAGGCCGAAGTCAGCAGGGGTCAGCTCGGCGACTGCCTGGCGCCCTCTCCCGCCGCGGCCGCGGGCATCCAAGCCGGGGACACGGTGGTCAAGATCGGCGATACGCCCGTGGCGAACTTCGACGAGTTGGTCACCGCCGTCCGCGCGCTCGACGGCCCGACCGAGTTCACCGTGCAGCGCGGCGGCGAGGAGTTCACCACCCTGGTCGACGTCGTGCCCGCCCAGCGCTGGGTCGCCAAGGGTGATCTCGCCGAACCGGCTCCGGTCGGCACGGTCGGCATCACCGCGGCGCAGTTCGGGCCCACGCAGTACAACGCGCTGTCGGCGGCGCCCGCGACGATCGCGTTCACCGGCGACCTCGCCGTGGAGATCGGCAAGTCGTTGGCCAAGCTGCCGACCAAGATGGGCGCGTTGGTGCGCTCCATCGGCGGTGAGGAGCGCGATCCCGAAACCCCGATCAGCGTCGTCGGCGCCAGCATCATCGGCGGTGACGCCGTGGATCAGGGGCTGTGGGTGGCGTTCTGGTTCTTCCTGGCGCAGTTGAACTTCGTGCTCGGCGCGATCAATCTCGTACCGCTGCTGCCGTTCGACGGCGGCCACATCGCGATCGCGTTCTACGAGAAGATCCGCAACTCGATCCGGTCGGCACGCGGCAAGGTGGCCGCGGCTCCGGTCAACTACCTGAGGCTGATGCCCGCCACGTACGTGATCCTCGTCGTGGTGGCCGGCTACATGCTGTTGACCGTGACCGCCGACTTCGTCAACCCCATCAGAATCTTCCAGTAAGCAGTAGGAGAGTAAATGGCCTCCGGCCAACAGAGCGGACCTCAACAAATAGGACTGGGCATGCCGGCGCCGCCGGCACCGGTTCTGGCGCCGCGACGCAAAACCCGTCAGTTCATGGTCGGCGATGTCGGCATCGGCAGCGATCACCCGATCGCGGTGCAGTCCATGTGCACCACCAAGACTCACGACGTCAACTCCACGCTGCAGCAGATCGCCGAACTGACGGCGTCGGGCTGCGACATCGTGCGGGTGGCGTGCCCGCGCCAGGAGGACGCCGACGCGCTCGCCGAGATCGCCCGCCACAGTCAGATCCCGGTGATCGCCGACATCCACTTTCAGCCGAAGTACATCTTCGCCGCCATCGACGCCGGCTGCGCGGCCGTGCGGGTCAACCCCGGAAACATCAAGGAGTTCGACGGCCGCGTCGGCGAAGTTGCCAAGGCCGCTGGCGCAGCGGGCATCCCGATCCGCATCGGCGTCAACGCCGGGTCGTTGGACAAGCGCTTCATGGAAAAGTACGGCAAGGCCACACCCGAGGCGCTGGTCGAGTCCGCGCTGTGGGAGGCCTCGCTGTTCGAGGAGCATGGCTTCGGCGACATCAAGATCAGCGTCAAGCACAACGACCCCGTCGTGATGGTGGCCGCCTACGAACAGCTGGCCGCGCAGTGCGACTACCCGCTGCATCTGGGCGTCACCGAGGCGGGTCCGGCGTTTCAAGGCACGATCAAGTCTGCGGTCGCGTTCGGCGCGCTGCTGTCCAAGGGCATCGGCGACACGATCCGCGTCTCGCTGTCGGCGCCGCCCGCCGAAGAGGTCAAGGTGGGCAACCAGATCCTCGAATCGCTGAACCTGCGTCCGCGGTCGCTGGAGATCGTGTCGTGCCCGTCGTGTGGGCGCGCCCAGGTCGACGTCTACTCGTTGGCCAACGAGGTCACCGCCGGGCTGGAGGGCATGGACGTCCCGCTGCGCGTGGCCGTGATGGGTTGTGTCGTCAACGGTCCCGGCGAGGCGCGCGAAGCCGACCTCGGGGTGGCGTCCGGCAACGGTAAGGGTCAGATCTTCGTCAAGGGTGAGGTCATCAAGACCGTCCCCGAAGCCCAGATCGTCGAGACGCTGATCGAAGAGGCCATGCGAATCGCTGAAGAGCGTGGAACAGATGCCAGCGGTTCGCCGGTCGTGACCGTAAGCTGAATGTGATCCCAAACACCGGGTAGAGCCGCCCGGTGTCGGTTAGAAAGAGATCCCATGTCGGCACCGCCGCTGTTTCGTCACGTCGACGAACGACGGGTTTCGGTGGTGCGTGACGTCGGCGCCGTGATGCGGGTGCTCGACGAAGATCCGGTCGGCTCGTGCATGGTCGCCTGCCGGGTGGCCGAGTACGGTGTGGAGCCTTCGGCGATCGGCGGGGAACTGTGGACGCGACGCAGGCCCACCGAATCGCTGTGCTACGCCGGTGCGAACCTGATTCCGTTGCGCGGGGACATGATTGACCTGCACGCGTTCGCCGAGAAGGCGATGAGCACCGCACGTCGCTGCTCGTCGTTGGTCGGCCGGGCCGAGTTGGTGCTGCCGATGTGGCGTCGCCTGGAGAACGCCTGGGGCGCCGCCCGCGACGTGCGCGAGCATCAGCCGCTGCTGGCGCTGAGCACGCCGCCGTCGTGTGCGACCGACCGCGCCGTGCGCCGGGTGCGTGCCGACGAACTCGATGCCTACCTCGTCGCCTCGATCGACATGTTCATCGGTGAGGTCGGCATCGACCCGCGGCTCGGCGACGGAGGCAGGGGATACCGCAGGCGGGTCGCCGGTCTGATCGCCGCGGGCCGGGCCTGGGCCCGCTTCGAACGCGGCGAGGTGGTCTTCAAGGCCGAGGTCGGTTCGCAGTCGCCCACCGTCGGGCAGATCCAGGGTGTGTGGGTGCACCCCGACTGGCGCGGGCACGGTCTGGGCACCGCGGGCACCGCCACGCTGGCCGAGGCGGTGGTGCGCTCTGGGCGCACGGCCAGCTTGTACGTCAACGACTTCAACACCGTCGCGCGCGCGACCTATGACCGCGTCGGCTTCCAACAGGTGGGTACGTTCGCCACCGTTCTGCTCGACTGACGATCCGACTGATTTACGCTCACGGCATGGCTGACGACGACCGTACAATCGCGCGCAGGGAGATCGCCGACACGATGGTGCGCGCTCTGGAACGGCGCCACGAACTGCTCGACGTCATCGTCGATTCGGAGGACTACGACGCCGCGATCGAGTCGATCGCGAGCATGCTCGGCGCATCGCACACGGCCGCCGAGGCGGTGCTGCGGCTGTCCTTCGATCGGCTGACCAAGGTGTCGCGGCGCCGGATCGCCGCCGAACTCGAGGACCTCAACAATCAGCTCAGCTTCACCATGGGTGAGCCCGCCCGCAGTGCCGACAGCATGGCGCTGCGCCCGTTCCTCGCCGCCGCCGATCGCGACATCTTCGCTGCGCGCACCCAGGACGTGCGTGAGGCGGGCGACGGGTCGCGCGCCCCCGCGGGCGATCTCGACGACGAGATCCGCGCGGGCCTGCGGCGCGTCGACGCCGAGGAGGCGGCCTGGCTGGTCGCGGTGCACGGCACCGAGAAGATCGGGATGGTGTTCGGCGACCTGGTCTCCGGCGAGGTCAACGTGCGGATCTGGATCCACCCCGACCATCGCAAGCAGGGGTACGGCACCGCGGCGCTGCGCAAGTCGCGCTCGGAGATGGCCGCCTACTTCCCGGGAGTGCCGTTGGTGGTGCGGGCACCGGCCGCGGGTTGAGGACGCCCGACGCTGCCTGGGCGCCGCTTGACGCTGCGGTCCGCCGGCGTGCGCTGCGGGCCTTAACCGGTTGATCCCACGCAGGAGGTGAGTGCGATCAACCCGGTAAGCCCTCCGATCGGAAGAACCGGCCCCCCAATGCGGTGCGCCTACCGGGATTGCAGGTCTCGACTTCGTAACATCTGCCCCAATGGCAACTTCAGTAACACGCATAGTGAGCCTCGCCGCGGCCGGAATCCTGGTCGTCGGCCTCAACAGCGCCTGTACGCCCAAGCCCGCCGGACCCGAGACCGCCGCCGAGAAATTCTTCGCGGCCCTCGCGACCGGTGACACCGCGGGCGCGGCCGAACTCAGCGACCGGCCCGCCGATGCGCGCGAAGACCTCAACGAGGCGTGGGCCGGGCTGCAGGCCACCCACCTGGACACGCAGATCCTGGGCTCCAAGTACGCGATGGACACCGGCAGCGTCACCTACCGCTACACGTGGCATCTGCCGAAAGACCGCACCTGGACCTACGACGGACAGCTGAACATGGTCCGCGACGAGGGCCGGTGGATGGTGCGGTGGAGCGCCACCGGCCTGCACCCGCGGCTCGGCGAGAACCAGACCTTCGCGCTGCGCGCCGACTCGCCCCCGCGGGCGTCGGTGATCGAGCGGGGCGGCACCGAGGTGCTGGTGCCGGGATACCTCTACGGCTACTCGCTGGACGCGCGCGAGGCCGGCGGTTCGCTGATGCAGACCGCGCGGGCCGTCGTCGACGCGTTGCGGCCCTTCGACAACACCCTCGACGCGCAGCGGCTCGCCGAGCAGGCCAGCTCGTCCAAACAGCCGCTGAACCTGATCACGCTGCGCAAGGCCGACCACGACCGGGTGGCCGCCGCGATCGGTGCGCAACCCGGTGTGGTCATCACGCCGCTGGCCGAAATGCTGCCCACCGACGAGACTTTCGCGCCTGCGATCGTCGGTGAGGTCAAGAGGGCGGTGGCGGGTGAACTCGCCGGCGCCGCGGGGTGGCGGGTGGTCACCGTCAACCAGAACGGCGTCGACGTCGACGTACTCAACGAGGTGCCGGGGGATCCCGCACCCTCGATCCGGATCAGCCTCGACCGGTCGGTCCAGGACGCCGCGCAGAACGCGGTCAATTTCACCGGCAAGAAGGCGATGATCGTCGTGATCAAACCGTCGACCGGTGAGATCCTGGCCGTCGCGCAGAACGCCGCCGCCGACACCGAGGGCCTCATCGCCACCACCGGCCTGTATCCGCCCGGGTCGACGTTCAAGATGGTGACCGCCGGTGCGGCCATCGAACGCGATATGGCCACCCCGAACACGATGCTTCCGTGCCCCGGCACGATGGACATCGGCCACCGGACCGTGCCCAACTACGGCGGCTTCGACCTGGGCACCGTGCCGATGTCGCGGGCGTTCGCCAGTTCCTGCAACACCACCTTCGCCGAGCTGGCCAGCCGGATGCCGCCGCGCGGGTTGACGATGGCCGCGGCCAAGTACGGCATCGGCGCCGACTACGACATCCCCGGGCTGAGGACCGTGACCGGTTCCGTACCGCCCACCGTCGACCTCGCCGAGCGCACCGAGGACGGCTTCGGTCAGGGCAAGGTGCTGGCCAGCCCCTTCGGCATGGCGTTGGCCGCGGCGACCGTCGCTGCCGGCAAAACCCCAGTCCCGCAACTGATCCAGGGTAAAGAGACCGAGATCGCCGAGAGCCCGGCGCCGATGGACCCGAAGATCGTCGAGGGGTTGCGGCCGATGATGCGGCTGGTGGTGACCAATGGCACCGCCGAGGACCTGCAGGGTGCGGGCGACGTGCGCGGCAAGACCGGCGAGGCGGAGTTCGCGGGCGGTTCGCACTCCTGGTTCGCCGGATACCGCGGCGACATGGCGTTCGCGGCGATGATCGTCGGGGGCGGTTCCTCGGAGTACGCGGTGCGCATGCTCAAGGGCATGCTCGACGGACTGCCGCCGGACTACCTGGCCTGATCGGGCGTCATCGCCGTACCGTGGAACGTGCGATGACCGAGACCAACCACGACGCCATGCGCGTCTCCGACGCCGACCGCAATGGCACGCTGCGGCGACTGCACAACGCCGTCGCGCTGGGCCTGATCGACATCGAGGAGTTCGAGGAGCGCTCGGCGGCGGTGGCGCGCGCGCGGCTGCACTCGGACCTGGACGCGCTGGTGGGCGACCTGCCCGGACCGGGTGCGATCGTCACCTCGGCCGCCGACCGCATCGAGTTGCGCGGCGTGCTCGGCTCCCTCAAGCGGCACGGCGAATGGACGGTGCCCAGCCGGCTGGCCCTGCACCGGCGCATGGGTTCGGTGGACCTGGACCTGACCCGGGCGCGCTTCGCCGGGCCGATGGTCGTCATCGAGCTCGACCTGAAGTTCGGCGGGCTCGAACTGCGGCTGCCCGACGGGGCCAGCGCCTCCATCGATGACGTCGAGGTCAACGCGGGCAGCGCCCGCGACCACCGCAGGGACGCGCCTGCCGAAGGCAACCCGCACGTGATCCTGACCGGCAAGGTGGTCTTCGGCTCGGTCGACATCCGCGGGCCGCGCCGGTCCTGGCGGTTGAGCCCGTTCGACCGGCGCTAGCCTCGTCTACCCTGTTGACATGCCCGTTCGTACCGCCCTCCGCCCCGGCGTGGTTTCCCCGACGCTGCCGGTGCCCGCGTCGATCCCGCGGCCGGAGTACGCCTGGAAGCCGACCGTCGACGAGGGCAGCGAACCGTGGGTGCAGACACCTGAGGTGATCGAGAAGATGCGCGTCGCGGGCAGGATCGCGGCGGGCGCGCTGGCCGAGGCGGGCAAAGCCGTCGCGCCGGGCGTCACGACCGACGAGCTGGACCGCATCGCGCACGAGTTCATGATCGACAACGGCGCCTATCCGTCCACGCTCGGCTACAAGGGATTCCCGAAGTCCTGCTGTACCTCGCTCAACGAGATCATCTGCCACGGCATCCCGGACTCGACGGTCATCGAGGACGGCGACATCGTCAACATCGACGTGACCGCCTACATCGACGGTGTGCACGGCGACACCAACGCGACATTCCTCGCCGGCGACGTCTCCGAGGAACATCGGCTGCTCGTGGAGCGCACGCATGAGGCGACCATGCGTGCGATCAAGGCCGTCAAGCCCGGTCGGCAGCTTTCTGTCGTCGGCAGGGTCATCGAATCCTACGCGAACCGGTTCGGCTACAACGTGGTTCGCGACTTCACCGGCCACGGCATCGGCACCACGTTTCACAACGGCCTCGTCGTCCTGCACTACGACCAGCCCGCCGTGGAGACGGTGCTGGAACCGGGCATGACGTTCACCATCGAGCCGATGATCAACCTCGGCGGCCTGGACTACGAGATCTGGGACGACGGTTGGACCGTCGCCACCACCGACAAGAAGTGGACCGCGCAGTTCGAGCACACGCTGGTGGTCACCGACGGCGGCGCCGAGATCCTGACAGTCGCCGACTAGGGCGCTCGACTGTGAATCCGACGACGCCCAGACACGAAATGCCGTCGCCTGATTCACAACCGGCGGGCGGCGCACTCCTGGTGGCCGGAACCACCTCGGATGCGGGCAAGTCGATGGTGGTGGCCGGGCTGTGTCGGCTGTTGGCGCGCAAGGGCATTCGCGTCGCACCGTTCAAGGCGCAGAACATGTCGAACAACTCCGCGGTCACCGTCGACGGCGGCGAGATCGGCCGGGCCCAGGCGATGCAGGCCCGCGCCGCCGGCCTATCGCCGCACACGCGGTTCAACCCGATCCTGCTCAAACCCGGCAGCGACCGCACTTCGCAGCTGGTGGTGCGCGGTCGGGTGGTCGACACCGTCAGCGCGCGCGACTATATCGGGCACCGTGAGCACCTTAGAGCGGTGGTCGCCGACGAACTGAAGCAACTCCGGGCCGAATTCGACGCCGTCATCTGCGAGGGTGCCGGTTCCCCTGCCGAAATCAATCTGCGGGCAACCGATCTGGCGAACATGGGGTTGGCCCGTGCGGCGGACCTCCCGGTGATCGTCGTCGGCGACATCGACCGCGGCGGCGTGCTCGCGCACCTGTACGGCACCGTCGCGGTGCTCGAACCCGAGGACCAACGCTTGATCGCCGGCTTCGTGGTCAACAAGTTCCGCGGTGATCCGTCGCTGCTCGACCCCGGTCTGGCGCAACTGCAGCAGCTGTCGGGACGGCCGACCTACGGCGTCATCCCGTATGCCGAGGGTTTGTGGCTGGACACCGAGGACTCGGTCTCGGTGGTGGCCCGTCGCGTGGTCGGTGAACCGCAGCCCCCACGGGGGGAGCAGTGGTTGCGCGTGGCCGCGATCCGGTTGCCGCGGATCTCCAACTCGACCGACGTCGAGGCCCTCGCCTGCGAGCCGGGCGTGCTCGTGCGCTGGGTCGGAGAACCCGCCGATCTCGTCGACATCGACGTTGTCGTCATCCCCGGCAGCAAGGCCACCGTCGCCGACCTCGATTGGCTGCGCCGCAGCGGGCTTGCCGGCGCGCTGAGCGCGCACGCCGCCCGCGGCCTGCCCGTGCTGGGGGTGTGCGGCGGCTTCCAGATGCTGTGCGCGCGCATCGACGATGACGTGGAATCCGGCGCAGGCGTCGTGCCCGGCCTGAACCTGCTCGACGCCGACATCGTCTTCACGCCCGAGAAGACGCTGTTGCGTCACGAAGAACCGTTGTCCGGCTACGAAATTCATCATGGTCAGATCGGTCGCTCGACCGAGGAACAGTGGCTCGGGGTGGGCTTGCGGCGCGGGGCGGTGTACGGCACCCACTGGCACGGTGTGCTCGACAACGACGACGTGCGGCGCTCGTGGCTGGTCGAGGTCGCGCAGGCCGCCGGCCGCAACGGGTTCGTCGTGGCCGACGACGTCGACGTCGGCGCCCGGCGCGACGCGCAACTCGACCTGATGGCCGACCTGCTGACCAGCCACCTCGACGTGGACGCGGTGCTGACCCTGCTCTCCGACGGCGCCCCGGCCCGGCCCGACATCGTGACGGGACTGCGGCGATGATCCGGCGATTCGCCCTGGCGGCCGCCCTGACCGCGGTGACGTTGACCGGTTGCACGCACTCGACCGAGGGCTCGCCGACCTGGCCAGGCGCCCGGCTGGACCGAGCGCTGCTCACCGCGGCCGACTTCCCGCAGGGGGTGCAGTTCGACCACGTCGTCCGCGAACCCGGCGAGGGTGGCGACGGTGCTGGTGCCCCGCCGGCCATGCTGTCCCGACCGGCGGGGTGTTCGGAGGGACTCACCCGGGTGATCGCCGAGACGGGAGAGCGCGGGCCGGGCAGCGCCGCGGAGTACGTCGTGGGCTACGACGGCGCCCGCATCGTGATGACGGTGCTGACATGGCGTTTGGATCTCGACAAGCTGGCGGCCACGGCCGAACGGTGTGCGAACTTCGAGACGTTCTTCGACGAATCCTCGCCGGGCATCCCGATGACGACGACCAGGATGGATCCATCTCGCGCCGACGCGCTCCTCTACGAGCAGACCATGCAACTCGGCGGAGTCGACAGCAGCGTCTACTTCACGTTCGAGAACATCGGGACCATGGCGGTGTACGGCGTCGCATTTCCGACTCCGAACCCGACGATTCCGGTCAAAGCCGCGCTGCCGCAGACCTTTCTGGACATCGCGACCGAGCAGGCCGAGCGCATCGCCGCACTCTGAATCGCCCCGTTCACTCCCGGCGAAATGACCGCGTCGCACCGTCGACCGCTGTAGCGTGGCCCAATGCCATCCACCACGGTCACCGTCGAGGGGTTCAACGTGCCCGTCGACGTCGCCGGTCCCGAGAAGGGGTCGGTCGTGGTGGTGCTCGGGGCGGGCCATCAGCCGGCCGCCGCCTATGACGCCGTGTGTCAACGGCTGCACACCGCGTCGCTGCGGACCGTCGTCGTGCCTCCCGATCCCCGGCTGACCGCGAAGTCGGTGGTCAGCATCCTCGACGCCCTCGACGTGAAATGGGCGCTGCTAGTGGGGGACCGCGTCGGCGGCGAGCTGGCGTGGGAACTGGCCGCCACCCGGCTCGACCGGTTCATCGGGTTGGTCGTCATCGACCGCGGCCATCCGCGCGTCGCGGACGCCGCGGGCGTGATCCGCGACGAGCACTGCCCGCCGGTGGAGATGAACACCACGGCACTGGTCAGCACCCCCGCGGCGCGCGCGGTCGCCAAGGCCAGCCAGCGCTACGTGTACGGCGACTACCGGATGGTCGACCTGCTCGGCAGGCGCAACGCCGCCGAATCCACCGCGCAGCTGGCCGCCGAGATCGTGATGCGCACCAGCACCTGGTGACTCAGGCGGGCGACTCCTCGGGCGTCCACGCCTGAGGCAGCGCCGGGCTGCCCGGGAACAGAAAGTCGACGAAAGCCTTTGCGGTGGGCTGTGGTTCGTGATTGGCCAGCCCCGGCCGCTCGTTGGCCTCGATGAAGACATACTCCGGCTCGGTGACATCGGGCACCAGCAGGTCGATCCCCGTGACGGGGATGCCGATCGCGTGGGCGGCCCGGACCCCGACGTCGCACAGGTGGGGGTGAACCTTGGCGGTCACGTCGTGAATGGTGCCGCCCTGATGCAGGTTCGCGGTGCGGCGCACCCGCAGCCGCTCGCCTTCGGGAAGTACATCGTCGAACGACCAACCCGCCTCGGTGACCGTCGACTCGGTGACCGCATCGATCGGGATGCGCGATTCACCGCCCGTGGCCGCCGCCCGGCGCCGGCTCTGCGCCTCGATCAGCTCGCGCACCGTGTGGTGTCCGGTCCCGATGACCTCGGCGGGCTTGCGTAGCGCCGCGGCCACCACCTTGCCGTCGATGACCACCAGCCGAAGATCGTCGCCGGGTGCCCGCTGCTCGATCAGCACGTGCGGATGTTCTTGGCGGGCGCGGGCCAGCGCGGCGTCCAAGTCCTCGGCGCTGCTGATCCCGACGGTGATGCCCTTGCCCTGCTCACCCCGCGTCGGCTTGACCACGACGTCGCCGACCTCCTCGAGAAACTCGTGGTCCCTTTCGTCGAAGGTCGCCAGCCTGCCCTTGGGCACCGCGATGCCGTTCTCGGCCACCAACCGCCGAGTGAGGCGCTTGTCGTCGCAGCGCGCCATCGCGACCGCGGAGGTGAACTCCGACAACGACTCCCGGGTGATGACGGTGCGGCCGCCGTGCGACAGGCGTATCTCACCGGCCTCGGCGTCGAGCACCTCGACCCAGATTCCGCGGCGCATGGCCTCGTCGGCGATGATCCGTGCGTACGGATTGAGGTCCTCGACGGTTTCGGGCGGGTGGGTGAACAGCGGTTCGTTGATCGCGTTCTTGCGCTTGACCGCCATCACCGGAACCCGCTCGAAACCGAGCTTCTCGTAGAGCGAGATCGCAGCCGCGTTGTCGTGGCTGACCGACAGATCCATGTAGGCGCGGCCGCGTTCGCGGTAGATCGCGGCCAGCGCCCGGGTGAGCGCCGCGCCGACACCGGGCAGGCTCGTCGCCGGGTCGACAGCCAGCGTCCACAGGCTCGAACCATTCTCCGGATCGGAAAACAGCCGTTTGTGGTCGACACCGGTCACGGTGCCCAGCACGGACCCGTCGTCGTCACGCACCGCGACCAGGTAATCGAGGGCATCCTGAGTCCGGTGGTTGTTCCACAGCACTTCGACGGGTGCGGGCACCATGCCGCAGCGCACGTACACGCGGTTCATCTCGTCGGCGTCGTCGGCGCTCTGCAGCGCACGCACCGAGAACCCGCTCGGCGCCTTGTCGGGCTCGGGATCCTCGGTGAACCGCAGCCGGTAGGTGTGGCTCGGATCGATGAAGAGTTCCGCGGGCGCCATCGACACCAGGACGTGGGGTTCGCGCGCGTAGATGCAGATGTCGCGTCGTCCGGGTCCCTCATGCCTGAGCACTTCGGCCAGCTTGGCGGGGTCGGCGAATGTTTGACCGAAAACCAATCGGCCCCAACCCATCTCGATGACGACATCGTCGGCCATCGCATCGACGAGATGCTGCGGCGACGCGTCGTGCAAGCCGAGGGTGATCGCTTCGGTCTGCTCTGCGTCGGGCCCGAGCGCCGTCATGCCGCGGGTCCGGTGATGCCGTGTCGCTGCAACCACAGCTCGAGCAGCGCCAGTTGCCACAGTTCGTTACCGCGCAGCGGCGTCAGGCGTCCGTTCGGGTCGGCGAGCAACCGGTCGATCGCAGCGGGCCGGAACAGGTCACGTTCCTTGGCCGCGGGCGCGTACAACGCATCGCGCACCATGTCCAGGTACGGACCCTCGAGATGGGTGAGCGCGGGCACCGGGAAATAGCCCTTCGGCCGGTCGATGACGTCGGATGGAATCACCTGGCGCGCGGCCTGCTTCAGCACGCCCTTGCCTTCGTGGGCGATCTTCAGCCCGGGTGGGCAGGTGGCGGCGAGTTCGACGAGTTCGTGGTCGAGGAACGGCACGCGACCCTCCAGGCCCCACGCCATCGTCATGTTGTCGACGCGCTTGACCGGGTCGTCGACGAGCATGACGGTGGTGTCCAATCGCAGACCGCGGTCGATGCCGGTCTCGGCGCCCGCCCGCGCGAAGTGCTCGGTGACGAAGTCCAGGCTCGGGTCGCCGTCGACGGCGAACGCCGGCGTCACCAGAGCGTCGTAGCCCGCGCGGTCGCGGTCGAAGAACGCCTTGCGGTAGCTGGCCACCGCCCCGTCGATCGACGTCGCGTCCGGTCCGCCCAGCGGGGGATACCAGTGGTATCCGGCGAACACCTCGTCGGCGCCCTGACCCGACTGCACGACCTTGACGTGCTTGGCCACCTCCTGGCTGAGCAGGTAGAAGGCGACGCAGTCGTGGCTGACCATCGGTTCACTCATGGCGCCGATCGCGCCGTCGAGCGCGGGCAGCATGCGGTCGGTGCCGATGCGGATCTGGTGATGGTCGGTGCCGAAGTGCTCGGCGATGATGTCGGAGTACTTGAATTCGTCGCCGGCCACACCGCCGACCGATTCGAAGCCGATCGAGAACGTCTTGAGTCCGTGCTGTCCCGCCTCGGCGAGAAGGCCGACGATCAGGCTGGAGTCGACGCCGCCCGAGAGCAGGCAGCCGACGGGCACGTCCGCGACAAGGCGTCGCTCCACGGCTACGCGCAACGCGTCGAGGACGGCGTTCTCCCAATCCCGTTCGGACCAGTCGGCCCGGTCGGCCCTACGGGTGAAGTCGGGCTCCCAGTACGTCGTCGTCGTGCGCCGGCCGTCGGGCTCGATCGCCACCAGCGACGCCGGCGGCACCTTGGCCACCCCGCGCAGGATGGTGCGCGGCGCGGGCACCACCGAGTGGAACGTCATGTAGTGGTGCAGCGCGATCGGATCGATGCGGGTGTCCACTGATCCGTCCCTGGCGCCACCGGCCAGCAGTGCGGGCAGCGACGACGCGAACCGGACGCGGGCGGAATTCTCGCTGATATACAGCGGTTTGATGCCGAGTCGGTCGCGACCGAGCAGGACCCGGCCGCTGTCACGCTCGACGATCGCGAACGCGAACATGCCATGGAGGTGGTCGACGAACCGATCGCCCCAGTGGTGATACGCCTTGAGCAGCACCTCGGTGTCGCTGTGCGAGAAGAACCGATAGCCGTGGCCGCTGAGCTCGCGGCGCAGCTGCTTGTAGTTGTAGATGCAGCCGTTCCACGCGATCGCCAACCCCAGTTCGGGGTCGAGCATGGGCTGACCGCCCGCTTCGGAGAGATCGATGATTTTCAGGCGACGGTGACCCAGCGCGACCCTGCCCTGAGACCAGGCGCCCGCCGAGTCCGGGCCCCTCGGTGTCATCGCCTCGGCCATCGCCGAGACAGCTGCTACATCAGGTATCCGGCCGTCGAGACGCACCTCGCCGGTGGCTCCACACACGCCCTCGACATTACCCTTGTTGACGGCAGCGAAACCTGTTACGGGTGTGACGTGGGTTATGTTCGCGCTGGTGGTGGCGTAAAACTGCCGACGCGGGACTCCCCACGGGCAACATGTGGCGCCGCGGCGGCTCAGTCGGTGCGGCCCTTGAGGATCTCGTCCTCGATGGTGCCGCCGAGCCCCTCGGCGCTCGGGTCGTAGCCGTGCAGGCCGCCGGTGACGGCGTACTCCTCCTCGGGCGACAGCACCAGGCGGTGCCTGCCGTAGAGGCCGAACACCAGCAGGCCCAGGATGTAAAAGATGACGATCGCGATGACCGCCGGCCGGTAGTCCGGGTTGACGAGGATGCCGACGAATGTCACCGCCGCGATGACCAGCGCGACGACCGCGCCCGAGTTGCCGGTCGGGCTCACCCACGGTCGTCGCGCGTTGGGGAACTTTCGCCGCAGCAGGATGAACGAGACCATCTGTAACCCGTACGCCAGCACCGCACCCCACACCGCGATGTTGAGGACCACCGCACCGGCGCCCTCGTTGTAGTTGACGATGAGCAGCGCCACGAATCCGATGACCGCCCCCGCCAGCAGCGCGACGTACGGTGTCTGCCGAGAACCGGTCAGCGACAACGTCTTCGGGTAGTAGCCGGCGCGGCTCAGCGAGTACATATTGCGGCCGTAGGCGTACATGATGCCCTGCAGGCTGGCCAGCAGGCCGATCAGCGCGAACGCCGACAACACCGCGGCGAGGTTGGCGGGCAGGAAGGCGCGGAAGCCGTCGAGCAGCGGTTCGTCCGAACTGCCCAGGGCCTCGGACCCGGTCACCGCCGGGTTGAGGAAGAACACGATCGCACCGCAGCCGATCAGCGAGAGCAGTCCCCAGATGCCGGCGCGGGGAATGTCGCGGGCAGGGTCGTGCGCCTCCTCGGCCGCCAGCGGGAGTTCCTCGATGCCCAGGAAGAACCACATCGCGAACGGCATCGCGTACAGGATCGCCACCCAGCCGAACGGCAGGAACGTCGACGAACCGGCGGCGGCCGGATCGGGCGCGATATCGAAGAGCTTGCTGAAGTCCACGGCGCCGTTGGCGATGGCCAGGATGCCGAACAACACCAGGATGCCGATGGACAGGATCGCGACGACGAGGGCGAACTTGAACGAGATCTCCGCACCCCACGAGTTCAGCCCGACGAAGAGCGCATACAGGATGACCCACCACACCCACATCGGCAGGGAGAGGTTGAACAGGTCGGTTGTGACGGCGTTGGCATAGGAGGCCGAGAAGTAGACGATCACCGCGGTGGTGAACACGTACTCGATGGTCTCGGCGAACCCGGTGACAAAGCCGCCCCAGGGTCCCATCGCGGCGCGCGCGAATGAGTACGCGCCGCCGGTATGCGGCATGGCCGCCGACATCTCCCCGATCGAGAAGAGCATGCCGAAGTACATGATCACTATGACGACCGAAGCGATCGCCAAGCCGCCCCATCCGGCCGCGCCGATGCCGAAGTTCCAGCCGGAGAAGTCGCCGGAGATGACCGCGGCGACACCGATGCCCCACAGGCCCCAGAAGCCTGCGGTGCGTTTGAGTTGCCGCTTCTCGAAGTAGCCCTCGCCCGCTTGGCTGTACGTGACCCCGCCCGAGCGCTTCATCTTGTCCCCTGCCTGATCTTGGGCCACGTGGTCGCTCCGTTCTTGCGGTTATGGGGCATTGGGAGAATAAACTTGCAAAGGTCTGGTGTCCTACCTTTGGAAGTGACTTCTCTGTAAAAGCCTTGGGCGAACGCCGGAGCGAGCCGCATCCAATGGTTGACCACCCGCAATCTCGCGCTGTCGAAGGAAAGGCCCCACTACGGATGAGCGTCACATCGGGCATGTTGTCGCAGGCCGACCTCGAGCGCATGGTCGCCGACGGCGAGATCGACACGGTGATCGTCGGGTTCTGCGATATGCAGGGCAGGCTCACCGGGAAGCGGGTGTCGGCCCGGCTGTTCGTCGAGGAGGTCGCCGAACACGGCGCAGAGTGCTGCAACTATCTGCTGGCGGTCGACGTCGACATGAACACCGTTGACGGCTATGCGATGTCGAGTTGGGAGACCGGCTACGGGGACATGGTGATGACGCCGGACTTCTCGACGCTGAGGCTGATCCCGTGGCTGCCCGGCACCGCGATGGTGATGGCCGACCTGGGTTGGCACGACGGCAGCCCGGTTGAGCAGGCCCCGAGGAGCATCCTCAACCGTCAGATCGACCGGCTCTCCGAACGCGGTCTGGTGCCCTACGTCGGGACCGAACTCGAGTTCATGGTGTTCGACGACGGCTTCCGCGAGGCGTGGGCCAAGGGTTATCGCGGATTGACGGCGGCCTCGGACTACAACGTCGACTACGCGATGCTCGGCTCGACGCGGATGGAGCCGCTGCTGCGCGATATCCGGCTCGGCATGACCGGCGCGGGCATGTACTGCGAGGGCGTCAAGGGGGAGTGCAATCTCGGCCAGCAGGAGATCGCATTCCGCTTCGACCATGCCCGGGTCACCTGTGACAACCACACGATCTACAAGAACGGCGCAAAGGAGATCGCCGACCAGCACGGCAAGAGCCTGACGTTCATGGCGAAATTCGATGAACGCGAAGGCAACAGCTGCCATGTCCACATCTCGCTGCGAGGCGACGATGGCAGTCCAGATGGCACAGCGGTGTTCGCCGACGACACCGACCCGCTCGGAATGTCGCCGATGTTCCGCAGCTTCGTGGCCGGACAGCTGGCCACCTTGCGGGAGCTGACGCTCTTCTACGCGCCGAACATCAACTCCTACAAGCGTTTCGTCGACGCGAGTTTCGCCCCGACCGCGATCGCGTGGGGTCTGGACAACCGGACCTGCGCGCTGCGCGTCGTCGGCCACGGCCACGGCATGCGGATGGAGAACCGGGCCCCCGGCGGTGACGTCAACCAGTACCTCGCGGTCTCGGCGTTGATCGCCGGCGGCCTGTATGGCATCGAACGCGAGCTCGAGTTGCCCGAGCCGATGGAGGGTAACGCCTACACCAGTGGCGTCGAACGGCTTCCGACCACCCTCACCGAGGCCGCGGCGCTGTTCGAGAAGTCCGAGGTGGCCCGTGAGGCGTTCGGTGACGAGGTGGTCGAGCACTACCTCAACAACGCCCGCGTCGAATTGGACGCGTTCAACGCCGCCGTCACGGACTGGGAAAGGATCCGCGGTTTTGAGCGGCTCTAGTGTTTCGGCAGGCGGGCAGAAGCGCAGACCCGTGCTCGGGCTGACCACCTACCTGCAGCAGGCACAGACCGGGGTGTGGGATGTGCGGGCGAGCTTTCTGCCCGCGATCTACTTCGAGGGTGTCGAACTGGCCGGCGGAATCTCCGTTCTGCTTCCGCCGCAACCTGTCGACGACCACATCGCCGACCGGGTGCTCGACGGGCTCGACGGCGTGATCATCACCGGTGGACGCGACGTCGTGCCCGCGCACTACGGCCAGCAACCGCACCCGGCCACCGACGCCGACGTCGAAGACAACCGGCGCCGTGACCAGTTCGAGTTTGCGCTGGTGCGCGGCGCGCTGCGGCGCGGCATGCCGGTGCTGGGCATCTGCCGCGGCGCCCAAGTGCTCAACGTCGCGATGGGCGGCACACTGCACCAGCACCTGCCCGACGTCATCGGGCACAACCGCCATCAGCAGGGCAACGCCGTGTTCACCACGTCGACCATCCGCACCGTTGCGGGCACCCGGTTGGCCGAGCTCATCGGCGGGTCGTCGGACGCGCAGTGCTACCACCACCAGGCCATCGACCGACTCGGCGACGGTCTGGTGATCAGCGCGCAGGACGACGATGGGGTCATCGAGGCGGTCGAACTATCAGGTGAGCATTTCGTGCTGGCGGTGCAGTGGCATCCCGAAGAGCGCCTCGACGACCTGCGGCTGTTCGCCGCCGTCGTCGAAGCGGCGGACGCATACGCAACAGAAAGGGCGAGCGCTTGAGCACATCCGACGTGATCAACCCGGCGACCGAGGAGCTGCTGCGTACCGTCGAGCAGACCGACGAGGCCGCGGTCGACGATGCGGTGGCCCGGGCGAAAGCGGCACAACGGGATTGGGCGCGGCAGGGGCCCGCCGAACGGGCGGCGGCGTTGCGCGCATTCGCGGCGACCGTCGACGCGCACGTCGACGAGCTGGCGGCGCTGGAAGTCGCCAACTCCGGGCACCCCATCGGTAACGCCGAGTGGGAGGCCGGCCACGTCCGCGACGTGCTGCAGTTCTACGCCGCCACACCGGAACGCTTGTCCGGCAGGCAGATTCCGGTCGCGGGCGGTATCGACGTGACGTTCAACGAGCCGCTCGGTGTGGTCGGTGTCATCACGCCGTGGAACTTCCCGATGACGATCGCCTCGTGGGGTTTCGCGCCTGCGCTCGCCGCGGGCAACGCGGTGCTCATCAAACCCGCTGAGTGGACGCCGCTCACCACGATCCGCCTGGGGGAGTTGGCCGTCGAGGCGGGAATCCCTGCCGACCTGTTCCGTGTGCTGCCCGGTAAGGGGTCGGTGGTGGGGGAGCGTTTCGTCTCGCACCCCGATGTGCGCAAGGTGGTGTTCACCGGTTCCACCGAGGTCGGCACTCGCGTCATGGCGGGCGCGGCCAAACAGGTCAAACGCGTCACCCTCGAACTGGGCGGCAAGAGCGCCAACATCGTCTTCGACGACTGTGATCTGGTGCAGGCGGCGGCCACCGCGCCGTACGGGGTATTCGACAACGCGGGCCAGGACTGCTGTGCGCGTAGTCGAATATTGGTGCAGCGCAACGTCTACGACCGCTTCATGGAACTGTTCGAGCCCGCGGTCAAGGGTGTGGTGGTCGGCGACCCGCGCGTCAAGGACACCGAGATGGGCCCGCTGGTGTCGAAGGGGCACTGGAACACCGTCGCCTCGTTCGTGCCCGACGACGCGCCCGTCGCGTTCCGCGGCTCGGCTCCCTCAGGCCCGGGGTACTGGTTCCCGCCGACGGTGTTGACGCCGCAGCGCACCGACCGCACGGTGCGCGAGGAGATCTTCGGCCCGGTGGTCACCGTGCTGCCGTTCGACGACGAGGCCGACGCGATCGCACTGGCCAACGACACCCCTTACGGGTTGTCCGGGTCGATCTGGACGGAGAACCTGTCGCGGGCGGTGCGGGTGTCGCGGGCGGTGGAGGCGGGCAACCTGTCGGTCAACTCACATTCGTCGGTGCGGTACAACACGCCGTTCGGTGGCTTCAAACAGTCCGGCCTCGGACGCGAACTCGGCCCTGACGCGCCGCTGTCGTTCACCGAAACCAAGAACGTGTTCATCGCCGTGCAGGAGGCACCCTAGATGGATCTGACGCAACGACTGGCGGGCAAGGTCGCCGTCATCACCGGTGGCGCCAGCGGCATCGGCCTGGCAAGCGCCAAGCGGATGCAGGCCGAGGGCGCGACCGTCGTCATCGGCGACATCGACCCGGCGGCCGGAAAGACCGTCGCCGACGATCTGAACGGCACCTTCATCCAGGTGGACGTCTCCGATCAGGTCGCGGTGGACAAGTTGTTCGACACCGCCGCCGAGACACACGGATCGGTCGACATCGCGTTCAACAACGCGGGCATCAGCCCACCTGAGGACGGTCTCATCGAGGACACCGGCGTCGACGCCTGGCAGCGGGTTCAGGACGTCAACCTCAAGTCGGTGTTCTTCTGCTGTAAGGCGGCGCTGCGGCACATGGTTCCGCAGCAGAAGGGGTCGATCATCAACACCGCGTCGTTCGTCGCGGTGGTCGGCTCGGCGACGTCGCAGATTTCTTACACCGCCTCGAAGGGCGGGGTGCTGACCATGTCGCGTGAACTCGGTGTGCAGTACGCGCGGCAGGGGATTCGCGTCAACGCGCTGTGTCCCGGGCCGGTCAACACGCCGCTGCTGCGGGAGTTGTTCGCCAAGGATCCGGAGCGCGCGGCACGGCGGTTGGTGCATGTGCCGGTGGGCCGCTTCGCCGAACCGGAGGAACTCGCCGCCGCGGTCGCGTTTTTGGCCAGCGACGACGCGTCGTTCATCACCGCGTCGAGCTTCCTGGTCGACGGCGGTATCGGCGGCCACTACGTCACCCCGCTGTAGCCATGTCGGCCGACTCGGACGTACCAATAGCGCACGCGGGGTTCACCGCGTTGGCGGCCGCCGAGGCGCTGCTGCGTCCGGTGCGTGGGGGTAACGCCTTCGAGGACACCGTCGCCCGGCTCCTGCAGACCATCCGGCTCGGTGTGCTGGCACCCGGCGAATGCCTGCCGCCCGAACGGGAACTCGCCTCGCGTCTCGGCGTCAGCCGCGACACCGTGCGCGAGGCGATCAAGTCGCTGTCCGATGCGGGTTATCTGGTATCTCGGCGCGGACGGTACGGAGGGACGTTTCTCGCCGACGAACTGCCGCGACCGATTACCCGCACCGACGCCGTGACGCGCGCGGAGATCGACGACACACTGCGCCTGCGGGAGATCCTCGAAGTCGGCGCCGCGCGCATGGCGGCCAGCCGCACGTTGAGCGAATCGGAGCGCGAACAACTGTGGGCCCGGATGACCGACGTCCGCACCGCCGCCCCCGACGACTACCGCCGGCTCGACTCGCGCCTGCACCTGGCGATCGCCGAGACCGTCGGATCACCGTCGCTGGTCCCGCTGCTGGCCGAGAACAGGATGCGGCTCAACGCCCTGCTCGACCAGATCCCGCTGCTGCCACGCAACATCGCCCATTCCGACGAGCAGCACGAGGCGATCGTGCTCGCGATCCTCGCAGGCGACGGCGACCGAGCGGCATCAGCGATGCGGACTCACGTCGAGGGGTCGGCCGCGCTGCTGCACGGCTTCCTCGACTGACGCCACGCACCGCACCCCCAGCACCGCGAGTGTGCGTGTCGGCACACGACACGCCGCCGATTTCTCGACATCCGCGCACGCTCATGCGCCCGCGAGCGTGCACATCGGCGCTACATTGAGTCCCGTGAACGAGCCAGTCGGCCAGGTGGACGTCGAACGCGCCGCGTCGGCGCTGGCCGACGTCGACACCGCGAGCTGGACGCAGCGATTCGACCTGCTGTCGGACCCGCATCGGCTGGAGATCCTGCTCACGCTGCATCGAGTGCCGGGGATTCGTGTGGGAGACCTCGCAGCGGCGCTGGGCCGCTCGGAAAACGCCGTCTCCCAAGCGCTTCGCGTGTTGCGCCAGCAGGGCTGGGTCAGCGCCACGCGGGTGGGACGGGCCGTCAGCTACCGCCTCGACGACGAGATCGTGCACGACCTGCTGCACTGGATCGGCGCCCGGCACGGCTGACGCCTGACCAGGGCATTTCACGATTCCCGAATCGTCGTTTCACAACCTCGACCGATCGTCGGAACCGTCAGATGAACATGCTCGGCGGACGACGGGCAGAGAGACCGAGGCGCATGACCATGAAGAACACCCTCGAAAACACGACCGAACACGACGCGGACCGCGCGCTGAAGGCCAAACACCGCGCGCTGTGGGCATCGGGTGACTACCCGGCCGTCGCCGCCGAACTGATTCCCCAGCTGGGGCCCGAACTGGTGCGGGCCTGTGGTGTCCGCGCGGGCGACCGCGTGCTCGACGTCGCCGCGGGCTCCGGTAACGCGGCCATCCCGGCCGCCACCGTGGGTGCGGCCGTGACGGCGAGCGACCTCACACCGGAGTTGTTCACGGCGGGGCGCGCGATCGCTGGCCAGCATGGAGTCCAGATCGAATGGGTGGAAGCGGACGCCGAAGCGATGCCGTTCGCCGACAACAGCTTTGACGTCGTGATGTCGTGTGTCGGTGCGATGTTCGCACCGCACCATCAGGTCGCCGCCGATGAGCTGGTGCGGGTGTGCCGCCCCGGCGGAACCATCGGAATGATCAACTGGACTCCCGAGGGGTTCATCGGCAACTTGTTCACAACGATGAAGCCCTACGCGCCGCCGCCACCGCCCGGTGCGAGCCCCGCGCCGCTGTGGGGGAGCGAAGCGCATGTGCAGTCACTGTTCGCCGACCGGGTGACGGATCTGCGGATGCAGCGGCGAACCGTGCGCATGCATCGCTGCGCGAGCCCGCTCGAGTTCAGGGAGTACTGGAAGCGTAACTACGGGCCGACGATCGCCACTTATGCGTTCAACGCCGGTGAGCCACAGCGGATCGCCGACCTCGACCGTGACTTCCTACAGTTCCTCACCGACTGGCCCCGCTCGGCGGCCACCGCGTACGACGCCGAGTATTTGCTGGTCACTGCCACGAAGGCGGCACCGGGGCATTGAGTCTCCGATTCTTTGTACTTGACGAATAGCCCGGACACCCGCTGCGGCCTGGTGAAAGCTGTGACCGTGACGGTGATGCTCCGGCTGCTCGGCGACATCGGGGCCGACATCGACGGTGAACGCGTCGACGTCGGGCACGCGCGCCAGCGTGCGGTTCTCGTCGCGATGCTGATCGACCTCAACCGCCCCGTACCGTCCGACCAGCTGATCTATCGTGTGTGGGCCGACGAGCCGCCCTACCGCGCTCGTAACGCCCTGGCCGCCTATGTGTCTCGGTTGCGGGCGGTTATCGGGCACAGCGGAGGCGTCGACATCAAGCGGGAGTCCGGCGGTTACATCCTGCTGGCCGACCCGATGACCGTCGACCTGTACCGTTTCCGCCACCTGGCCAACCAGGCGCGCGCCGCCGTGGATCCCGTCGAAGCCGACGACCTGTTCGCCCGAGCGCTGCAGCTGTGGCGTGGCAGCCCGTTCGTCATGCTGGACACTCCGTGGCTGAACGAGGTCAGAAACGCCTTGCACGCCGAACGACTGGCTGTGGCATTGGATCGCAACGACGCCGCACTGCGGGCCGGCCGGCACGCCGAGTTGTTTCCCGAACTGACCACCATGCTCGGCGAGCATCCGCTGGACGAGCGGTTGGCCGCGCAGCTGATGCTGGCGCAGTATCGGTGTGGCCGTCAGGCCGACGCCCTCGAGACGTTCCGCGCGATGCGTCAACGGCTCGTCGACGAGCTGGGCGCGGATCCGAGTCCGGCGCTGCGACAGGTGCACATGCAGCTCCTGGAGGGCGACTCCGAATGTGTGGTTCCCGGCGGACCTCTCGCGGCCGCCAGCGCGCGGCCGCGGATGAACCTGCCGCGGCGAAGCACAAGTTTCATTGGCCGTGACGACGAGGTCGCTCACGTCGTCGATGTGCTGGGTGAACGGTCGCTGGTGACGTTGACCGGGGTCGGCGGCGTGGGCAAGACCCGCTTGGCCCTCGAGGTCGCAGCCAGAGCCGGAGAACGCTTCTCCGACGGCGTCACGCTGGTCGAGCTCGCGCCTCTGGACGACGGTGCTGCTGTCGGCCACACCGCGGCGGCCGCGCTTGGCTTGCAGCAACGTCATGGGCTGGGCATCGAGGAAACAGTGACCGACTACCTCCGAACGAAAAACCTGCTGCTGGTCCTGGACAACTGCGAACATCTGCTCGATGCGGCGGCGACGCTGACCCACTCGATCGTCGGCAACTGCCCCGACGTCGTGGTACTGGCCACCAGTCGAGAAGCGATCGGCGTTGACGGCGAACACATCTGGCCGGTGTCACCGCTGCCGCTCGGCGAGGCCACCCGGTTGTTCGCCGACCGCGCCAAGGCCAGCCGGCCCGATTTCGCATTGGAGCACGAGCCCGTCGGCGCCGTCGCCGAAATCTGTCGTCGCGTCGACGGTCTGCCATTGGCGATCGAACTGGCGGCCGCCCGGATGCGCGCCATGAGCAGCCTCGACGTCGCGCGCCGGCTGGACGGACTGCGGGTCCTCAGTGGCGGCGCGCGCGGCAGCCCTCGTCAACAGAGCCTCGTCGCGACCATCGACTGGTCCTACCAACTGCTGACCGATGCCGAACAGCAACTGTTCATCAGATTGTCGGTGTTCGCGGGTGGTTTCGATCTCGAAGCCGCGCATGTGGTCTGCGGCGTGGGCGACGAAGACGACACGCTCGACTCGCTCACCGGACTCATCGAAAAATCGATGGTGACACGGCACACCGTCATCGATCGAACGCGATACACGGTTCTCGAGATGCTTCGCGCATACGGCCGGGACCGTCTGCTAGACAACGGCATCGACAAATCGGTGGCATCGCGGCACGCCGAGTACTTCACCGCGCTGGCCGAAAGTGCGGCCGCCGGTATGCACGGCCCTGACGAGCGGATGTGGGTGGACAGGATGCTGCCCGACTACGACAACCTGCGAGTGGCGTTCGAGCACGCGCTGTCCGATGAGGACGTCGACACCGCGCTGCGGTTGGTGACCTCACTACCCGAAGTCGTCCACTTACGACACAGCTACGAGTCGGCAGGCTGGGCCGAGCGCGCCGTCGAAGTGGCCGACCCCGCTCACCCGCTTTACACCGCGGCCGTCGGCTTCGCGGCGCGGGGGGCCTGGAACAGGGGCGAATTCGACACGGCCCGCTCTCTCGCGAAGCTCGCGCAGGGGCGCGCTCCCGCCCGCGGCACCGCCCGCGTCGCCTATCCCGGTGATGTGCTCGCCGATGTCGCGCTCTACGAGGGCGACGCCGCCGCCGCTCTGCGGCATTACGAGGCGGAGGCGAAGCGGGCCAGCAGCGATGCCGACCCGATTCGTCTGGTGTGGACGCTCTTCTACATCTCGATATGCCATGCCGCACTGCGCGTGCCGATGGACGGCGTGGCCGCGGCCGAGGAGGCGGTGCGTGTCGCGGACGAGACGCGCAACGCGACCGCGCAGTCGATGGGCCGCTACGCGCTCGGTCTGGTGCTCAAGAAATCCGAGCCCGATCGCGCGCTGCAGTTGTTCGACGACGCCGCAGCATTGGCCGCGTCGGTGCGCAACCTGTGGTGGTACGGCATCGCGCTGATGGAGGCCGCGTCTACCCGGGCCGTTCACGGTGAACCTGGCGAGGCCGCAACAGTTTTGATCGACGTCCTCGACCATTGGGGCCGGGTCGGTGACTGGAGCCAGCAGTGGCTCAACCTGCGCTACGTGACTCGCTTCCTCGCCCGCATCGGGGCCGAGGACGACGCGCGCGCGCTTCACCACGCGCTGACGGTAGCCGGCAAGGAATCACCGCTCGGCGACGTTCGCATCGAACCCGGTCACCGTTGTCTGTCCGGCGCCGAGGCGGTCGAACTCGCCAGGGCGTCCCTCCTGCGCTTCCGCCGATAGCCGCTTGACCAGGGCTTTTCACGATACGTCAACGAAGACCGAAACCGCCCGCGCGACGTGACGACGTAACAGTTCGCGGGAGCAGCCGCGGGCGACATGCGAAGGAGAACACCATGGGAACGATGCTCAACCGGGCGATCGCCGCCGGATTGCTGTCCGCGGCCCTCGCGACGCCGGCAGTCGCCGGTCTCACCACAGGTACTGCCGCAGCTAAGCCGAGAGAGGGCAATTGCGCAGCGATCGCCGCGTCGGCCGATAGCGCCATTCATGCAGCCAACGTGGCACGCCAGCAGGGTGACAAGAAGGCGGAAAAGGATTGGACTCATATTGCCAATCGCACGCTGGACAACTACCACAGGCTCTGCCTCAGCTGAGGCGACGACCGGGCGGGCCACGATGCCCGCCCGGTCCCGCCGAAGGGCTGAGCTCGCGTGAACATGTGTTCAGCTAGACAGGTGTTCGCCCGGAGTTCTAGAGTCGCCTGGTGACCTCTTCGTACGTCGCGATGCACATGAGCGACGGCATCGTCGACGCCCCGACCTCCGTCGTCTTCGGCCTCATCGCCGTCGCCGTTGTCGCACTGTGCGCGGCCAAGGCCAGAAACGAGCTCGATGAGCGCACGGTGCCGCTGGCAGGCCTCGTCGCCGCGTTCATCTTCGCCGTCCAGATGATCAACTTCCCGATCCTGCCGGGGGTCAGCGGGCACCTGCTCGGCGGGGCGCTCGCCGCGATCCTGGTCGGCCCCTACACCGGGGCGCTGTGCATCGCCATCGTGTTGGTCGTACAGGCGCTGTTGTTCGCCGACGGCGGGGTCACGGCGCTGGGCACCAACATCGTCAACATGGCGGTGATCGGCGTCGCGGCCGGATATCTGACCGCCGTCCTGCTCTACGCCATGGCCAGAAAGCGCGCGGACGTGCCAGTGGCCGGCTTGGGTGTGATCGCCTTCGTGGCCGCGCTGATCGGAACCATCTGTGCGGCAATGGGCTTCGTCGTCGAATACGCGATGGGTGGAGCGGCCACCACGTCACTGGGCGCGGTGACGGGCTACATGCTCGGCACCCATGCGCTGATCGGCGTGGGAGAGGGCGTCATCACCGCCGTCACCGTGATGGCCGTCGCGCGTTCGCGACCCGACCTCGTCTACCTGTTGCGGCGTACCCGACAGGAGGTTGCGGCATGAGGTCGCGCTGGCAGTTCTTGGCGATTTTCGCGGCCGTCACGCTGCTGATCGCCGGGGTGGTGTCCTACTTCGCCAGCTCGAACCCGGACGGGCTCGACTCGACGACGCTGCGCGGGTGCGAGGTCGTCGAGACCGCCGACGGCGAGGAACTCACCGGTGAGTGCATCGCCCAGCACGCCGAGGAGCACAGCCTGGCGGCCTCACCGCTCGCCGACTACGCCATCGGCGGACGCGACGGCACCGGCGGCGTCGCCGGAATCATCGGCGTGCTCGCGACGCTCGTCGTCGCAGGATCGGTGTTCTGGCTGATCGCGCGGAGCCGCAGAGCGACCGACCGCAGCGGATCGGGCTGACCATGGGCGCGGGCGCTCACCCCCTCTACCGGCACGACGACTCCGCCGTGCACCGCGCCCCCGCCGAGGTGAAGGTCGTCTGCCTTCTGGTGTTCGTGCTCGCGGTCGTCGCCACCCCGCGGGAGGTGTTCTGGCCCTTCGCCGTCTACGCGCTGATCGTCGTCGGGATCTGGCATCTCGCCCGTATCCCGCTGCGGTGGGTCCTCCCTCGGATGCTGATCGAAGCGCCTTTCCTCGTCCTGGCCGTGCTGCTGCCCTTCGCCGAGGGAGGCGAACGTATCGACGTTGCGGGAGTGGCGCTTTCGGTCAGCGGGTTGTGGGCGGCATGGGGCATCGTCATCAAGGGCACGCTCGGGGTCGCGGCGGCACTGACCGTGGCCGCCACCACGTCGACGACAGAGCTGCCCACCGCGCTGGGCCGGCTCGGTGTGCCCGCGATCGCGACGTCGGTCCTGGTGCTGATGATCCGCTACGTCGACCTGCTGACCGCCGAGGCCGGCCGGATGCGCATGGCGCGCATATCGCGTGGCGATTCACCGCGCGTCCTGCATCAGGCCGGCGCGATCGCGAAGGGTATCGGCGCACTGTTCCTGCGGTCCTACGAACGCGGTGAGCGGGTCTACGTCGCGATGCTCTCGCGCGGGTTCGACGGCAACGCACCGGATCTAGCCGTGATCGGTGCGCCGCCACGCGCCGTCGCGTCGCAGTGGGTGATCGTGATGGCTCCCGCCGCGGCCGCGGTCATCGTTTCCGCGTCGGCGTGGGTGCTGCGATGAACGCGATCACGATCGATGGCCTTCGCCACGTCTACCCCGACGGCCACGTCGCCCTCGACGGTGTCGACCTGACCGTGCGCGGCGGCGAACGCATCGCCGTGCTCGGTCCCAATGGCGCGGGCAAGACCACGCTGATGTTGCACCTCAACGGTGTGCTGACCGCGACGTCGGGTTCGGTGCGCATCGGCGATCTCGCGCTGACCCGCAAGACGCTTCACGACGTGCGCAGGCGTGTGGGCCTGGTCTTCCAGGACCCCGACGACCAGTTGTTCATGCCGACCGTCGCCCAGGATGTGGCGTTCGGTCCGGCGAACTTCGGGTTGCGCGGTGACGCGTTGGCCGACCGGGTCCGAGAAGCGCTCCAGACGGTGTCTCTGACCGAGGAGGCCGACCGCAGCCCCACCCACCTGTCGGCGGGCCAGCGGCGCCGTGCGGCGTTGGCTACCGTACTGGCTTGCCGGCCCGACATCCTTGTGCTCGATGAACCGTCGGCGAACCTCGATCCGGTCGCTCGCCGGGAACTGGCCGAGACGTTGTCTGGACTGGACTCCACGATGCTTATCGTCACGCACGACTTGCCCTATGCCGCTCAGCTGTGTGAGCGGGCGGTCGTGATGGATCGCGGCGTGATCGTCGCCGACGCGCCCATCCGGGAGATCCTCGCCGACACCGAGCTGCTTGCCGCGCACCGCCTCGAGCTGCCCTGGGGCTTCGAGGTGCCCACCAGGCCCTGACTTGTGCACATCGAGGAGCGCTGAGCGCTCCTGAATGTGCACAAATCGCCGGGAAGTCAGTGTCGTCGGGACGGCGGCCACGGCGGCTCGCCGCACAGCGCCAGCAATGCGTTCTCGACGACCTCCGGGAGGGCGGGGTGAATCCAGTACTGCCCGCGCGCCATCTCCTGGGCGGGCAGGTCGAACGCCATGCCCTGGATGACCGGCTGGATCAGCGATGACGCCTGATGGCCCATGATGTGCGCGCCGAGGAGCAGGCCGGTGTCGTCGTCGACGATGAGTTTGGCGATGCCGGAGGTGTCCTCCATCGCCCACCCGTAGGCGACGTCGGCGTAATCCTGGATCTTCACCCGGATCCGGAAACCCTGTGCGCGCGCCTCGTTTTCGGTCAACCCGACGCTGGCGATCTGCGGGTCGGTGAACACCGCCGACGGGACATGGCGGTGGTTGGCAGGCATGAGCGCATCCGTGTCATCCCAGTCCTGCAGAAGATTGTGTTTGACGACGCGCGCTTCATGGTTGGCCACATGCTTGAGCTGGAAGTCCGACGACACGTCGCCGAGCGCGAAAATGCCGCGGGCGGTGGTGCGTTGGTATTCGTCGACGACGACCTGTCCGCTCGCGGTCACCTTCACGCCGGCGTGCTCTGCGTCGAGCAGGTCACCGTTGGGGACGCGACCGGTCGCCACCAGCAGCACGTCGCCGCGCAGTTTCGAGCCGTCGTGACAGGTGACTTCGACGCCGCCGTCGACCTCGCGGGCGTCGGCCAGCTCGTGATGGTTGCGCACCTCCCACTTCTTGGCCGCGATGTCGGTGAAGCGCATTGCGATGTCGTCGTCGTGGCCGCGCAGCAGGGTGCTGCCGCGGATCAGCAGCGTGATCCTGCTTCCGAGAGACGAGAAGATGTGGGCGAATTCGCAAGCGACATAACCGCCGCCGACGATGATGAGGTGTTCGGGCAGATCGGTGATCCGCATGATCGTGTCGCTGGTGTGGTAGGGCGCACCGCATTCGCTGACCGCGTCGGGCACCACCGCGCGGGAACCGGCTGCGATCACCACCTGGTCGGCGGTGAACTCGTCGCCGTCGTCGGTGCGCAGCGCGTACCGGCCATCGGGTCGCGTGGGCACAAACCTGGTGTGGCTGGAGAACACCTGCACATTCGGTGAGGAGCGACGGTAGTTCTCTCCCGCGACGGCCAACGGGTCGATCCGTCCGAACACCCTCGAGACGATGTCGGGCCACCGCACGGCGTCGATGTGCGCGTCGACGCCGTATCGCGCCGCGTCCCTGACGTTGTCGGCGATGCCTGCCGCGTAGACGAACATCTTCGTCGGGATGCAACCGACATTGAGACACGTTCCGCCGAACACGCTCTGCTCGCAGATCGCGATCTTCTTGTCGATGTAGCGCTCGTCGAGGATGGAGTTGCCCGAGCCGGTTCCGATGATCGCGATGTCGAAGTGCGTCATGACCAGCCTCCTGGGGATCGGGTGACGGCCGAGCCGCGGGCGGCCGGGTCGAGGTACCAGTCCAGCCACCGGTCGAGTTCGCCGTAGGCGGCCCGCCGCGCCTCGGGTACAGATAGGAACACGTCGTGCTTGGCGTCGACGATCGGCACGATCGTGGTCCGGTTGCCGATGCATCCGGCCCACCGGGCGATCTGCCTGACGTCGAGCACCGCATCCCCGCGCTGGATTGCGTCCGGGTCCCGCGCCTCACGCACGCTGCGGTCCGAGCGCAGAACGAGGTTGGGCACACCCACGTCGAGACCGCGATGCAGTCTCGCGTGGCCACGGCGGATGGCGGCGATCCAGCCCGTCGTGACGGGAAAGCCGCCGACGGGCTTCCACCTCAGGTCGTAGTCGAAGTCGCCGTGGTAGTCGCGGTGCAGCGACGAACCGTAGCCGCCCTCGCTCGGCGGGCGCACCACCAGCCGCTTGGTCACCCGCGAGACGGCGCCCAGCGCGGCGCGCGTCGGTGCGGCCCGAAGGATCGACGGCCCCTGCAGGTCAAGCCACGGGCTGTTCAGCACGAGGCCGCCGACGCGCTTGCGCCCGGTCCGCCCGCGCCGACGCAACCGGTCCAGCCACAGCGACACGATCAGCCCACCGGCCGAGTGCCCGTACACCAGGACCTCCGCGGGGGACACCGAACCGATGATGTCGAGTGCGCACTCGAGTTCGACGTCGTAGCGGGCCAGGTCGGTGGTGAAGTGAGGGGTCTGGCCCTCGCGCCACGAACGCCCGCATTTGTGCAGGTCGATCGCGTAGAACGCGAATCCGCGACCGGCGAAGTGGTCGGCGAGCTCGGTGTTGAAGAAGTAGTCGGTGAACCCGTGCACCAACAGCACCGCGCGCGTGGCCGACCGATCCGGTTCACCGCGCCGCACCAGGGTCGCGACGAGCTCGCCCTCCCCGTCCGGGTCTGCGCCGAGGGCCATCGTGTGTTGCCAGTAGCCCGGCAGCACGTCTGCCTTCCAGTCGGGCACGACAGCAACGATAGCCGCGACAGCCGGTACCGCTGGGCGAAGCGGCCCTATGGGGTTCTGCGCGCGGCGATCGCGCGGGGATTGAGAACGCCCTTTGCGGGCTAACCTGATGATCGACCATGGCCGGGGCCGGATCTCTCTGGCCGCGCGGAACACCGAGTCCAGTCGGGGGAACTGAGAGTGTCTGACGAACCGAGGAAGACAGACGTCGTGCTCATCGGGGCCGGCATCATGAGCGGAACGTTGGGCGCGCTGCTGCGACAGCTGGAGCCGGACTGGGACATCACACTGATCGAGCGCCTCGACGCGGCGGCCGCCGAGAGCAGCGACGCGTGGAACAATGCCGGTACCGGCCACTCGGCGCTGTGCGAGCTGAACTACACCCCGCAAAAGCCCGACGGGTCGATCGACATCTCCAAGGCGGTGCGCGTCAACGAGCAGTTCCAGGTGACGCGCCAGTTCTGGGCGTACGCGGTGGAAAACGGGTTGATCAGCCATCCGCGCAGCTTCCTCAACCCGATCCCGCATGTGAGTTTCGTACACGGCGCCGAAAGCGTGAAGTATCTGCGGCGCCGCTACGACGCGTTGGTGACCAACCCGCTGTTCGCGCGCATGGAGTACATCGACGACGAGGACGAGTTCACCCGGCGGCTGCCGCTGATGGCCGAGAAGCGCGACTTCTCCGAACCGGTCGCGCTCAACTGGACCGAGCAGGGCACCGACGTCGACTTCGGCGCCCTGTCCCGCCAGCTGCTCGGCTACGTCGCCCAGCGCGGTATGACCACATACTTCGGGCACGAGGTGCGCGATCTGGACCAAAAGTCCGACGGTTCGTGGACCCTGAAACTGGTCAATCTGCGCACCGGGCGCACCAGCAAGCTCAAGGCCGGCTTCGTGTTCGTCGGCGCGGGCGGCGGGGCGTTGAACCTGTTGCAGAAGGCAGGCATGAAGGAGGCCAAGAACTTCGGCGGCTTCCCGGTCAGCGGCAAGTTTCTGCGCACCGACGTCTCGCGCCTGACCGATGCGCATCAGGCCAAGGTGTACGGCCAGCCACCGGTGGGTGCGCCGCCGATGTCGGTTCCGCACCTGGACACGCGCGTGATCAACGGCCGGTCCTGGTTGCTGTTCGGGCCGTTCGCCGGCTGGTCACCGAAATTCCTCAAACAGGGCGACGTCTTGGACCTGCCCGAATCCATCACGCTCAACAACGTCGCATCAATGGTCAACGTCGCGCTCACCCAGTTCGGACTGCTCAAGTACCTGGTGGGTCAGCTGATGCTGTCGGACGCCGAGCGAATCGAGGCGCTACGCGAATTCGCGCCCAGCGCAAAGGAATCCGACTGGGAGCTCAACGTGGCGGGGCAACGGGTCCAGGTCATCTGCGGTAAGAGCGGCAAGGGTGTGCTCGACTTCGGCACCACCGTGCTCACCTCCGGCGACGGCACCATCGCCGGGCTGCTCGGCGCTTCCCCGGGAGCCTCGACCGCGGTGCCCGCGATGATCGACGTGCTGCAACGCTGCTTCGCCAAGCGCTATCCGGCGTGGGAGTCCGAGATCAAGGAGATGGTGCCGTCGCTGGGACACGAGTTGTCCTCCGAGCCTGAGCTGTTCGACGAGGTGTGGTCGCACGGAACGCGGGTCCTGCGTCTCGACGAGTCCTCGGCGGTGGCTACGGGATGACGGTTGCGCTGCGCCGCAGTTGGTCTCGAGACCTCGACGCCGCAACGCTCTACGAACTGCTCAAGCTGCGGGTCGAGGTCTTCGTCGTGGAGCAGGCCATTCCGTATCCAGAGCTCGACGGCCGCGATCTTCTCGCCGAGACGCGGCACTTCTGGCTGGAAACGTCCACCGGTGAGGTGATTTCGACGCTGCGTCTGATGGAGGAGCATCCCGGCGGACAGAAGGGCTTCCGCATCGGCCGGGTGTGCACCAAGCGCGAGGCGCGCGGGCAGGGGCACAGCACGCGGCTGCTGCAGGCCGCGCTGGCCGAGGTGGGCGACTATCCCTGCCGCATCGACTCCCAGACGTACCTGGCCGATATGTATGTCCGCCTCGGCTTCGTCCGCGACGGAGAGGAGTTCATGCAGGACGGCATTCCGCACGTCCCTATGCTGAAGCCGTGACCTATCCCTTCAGCGCGATCGTCGGGCATGACCGTCTGCGGTTGGCGCTGCTGCTGTGCGCGATCCGCCCCGACATCGGAGGGGTGCTGATCCGCGGGGAGAAGGGCACCGCGAAGTCGACGGCGGTGCGTGGGTTGGCCAAGGTGCTGGAAGCGGCCGCTGCGGCGGACGGGACAACGGGCACCACTGGGCAGCTGGTCGAACTCCCGATAGGCGCCACCGAGGACCGGGTGGTCGGCTCGCTGGATTTGCAGAAGGTATTGCGTGACGGTGAGCACGCGTTCTCGCCGGGACTGCTCGCCCGCGCGCACGGCGGTGTGCTCTACGTCGACGAGGTGAACCTGCTGCACGACCATCTGGTCGACGTGCTGCTCGACGCCGCGGCGATGGGCCGGGTACACGTCGAGCGCGACGGGGTGTCGCACAGTCATGAGGCACGCTTCGTGCTGATAGGCACGATGAATCCCGAAGAGGGCGAACTGCGTCCGCAGCTGCTCGACCGGTTCGGGCTCACCGTCGACGTACGGGCGTCGCGCGACGTCGACGTGCGCGTCGAGGTGATCCGACAGCGCATGGCGTATGAGGCCGATCCCGCCGGGTTCGCCCAACGTTACGCCGAAGACGACGACGAACTCGCCCGCCGTGTCGCGGCGGCCCGCGCTTCGGTCGACTCGGTTTCGTTGCCCGACAGCGAATTACGTCGGATCGCGGCGCTGTGCGCGGCGTTCGACGTCGACGGCATGCGTGCCGACCTGGTCGTCGCGAGGACCGCTGTCGCGCATGCCGCGTGGCGTGGTGCCGACGTGGTGTCCGAGGAGGACATCCGGGTGGCCGCTGAACTCGCGCTCCCGCACCGCCGACGACGCGACCCGTTCGACGACCCGGGCCTGGATCCCGGCCAACTCGACGACGCGATGGCGCAGGCTGACGAGGCCACCGACGACAACCCCGAACCAGATCCCGACCCGCCGGGCGGTGGCGCGTCGTCGTCGCCGGAGGGTGACGGCAGTGATGGGCAACCGTCACAACGGAATTCGGAGAGTGCTTCGCGTCCCAGCGCCGCGCCCTCGGCGGTGTTTCGCACTCGCTCGCTGGTGGTGCCCGGTGTGGGGGAGGGTGCGCCGGGCCGCCGGTCGCGGGCGCGTAACCGCACCGGCAAGACGGTCGCGGCCACGTCTGACGGCCGGACCGGTCACGGTGTGCATGTGTTCGGCACCCTGCTGGCCGCCGTGGAGAGCCAACGCAGGCCCGGCGCGCCCCGGCCGCAACCGGGCGATGTGCGGCGCGCGATCCGGGAGGGCCGGGAGGGGAACCTGGTGATCTTCGTGGTCGACGCGTCGGGTTCGATGGCTGCGCGCGACCGGATGTCCGCGGTCGGGGGTGCGGCGCTGTCGCTGTTGCGCGACGCCTACCAGCGCCGCGACAAGGTCGCCGTGATCACGTTTCGCCAAAGCGACGCGAGAGTCCTGCTGCCCCCGACGTCGTCGGTGCATATCGCCAGCCGGCGTCTGGCCCGCTTCGACACCGGCGGTAAGACGCCTCTGGCGGAAGGCTTGTTGGCGGCGCGCGACCTGGTCGTGAGGGAGAAGGCCCGCGACCGCGCCCGGCGCAGCCTCGTGGTGGTGCTGACCGACGGGCGCGCCACCGGCGGTGCCGACCCGTTGGGACGCACGCGCTCGGCGGCCGCGCGGTTGGTGGCCGAAGGCACCGCCGCTGTCGTTGTCGACTGCGAAACGTCGTATGTGCGGTTGGGTCTGGCCGCAGAGCTCGCCGAACAACTGGGCGCCCCGGCGGTGCGGCTGGCCCAGCTGCGGGCGGACAGCCTCACCGACGTCGTCCGCACCGCCGCCTGAAAGGAAGTTTCGGATGCCTCAGGGCCAGCCGCTGACGGTTCCCGATGACGGGTTGACCACCCGGGCACGCCGCAATGCGCCGCTGTTCGCGGTGCACACGGGCGCGGGCAAGGGCAAGTCCACCGCGGCGTTCGGCATGGCGTTGCGCGCGTGGAATCAAGGCTTTGACATTGCGGTGTTCCAGTTCGTCAAGAGCGCCAAGTGGAAGGTCGGCGAGGAAGCGGCCTTCCGCGAACTCGGCAAGTTGCACGACGAGCACGGCGTCGGGGGACCGGTGCAGTGGCACAAGATGGGCTCGGGGTGGTCCTGGTCGCGCAAACGCGGCGACGAGGTCGACCACGCCGCGGCGGCGGCCGACGGCTGGGCCGAGATCGCGCGGCGGCTCGCCGACGAACGGCACGACTTCTATGTGCTCGACGAGTTCACCTATCCACTGAAGTGGGGCTGGATCGACGTGGACGAGGTCGTCGAGACGATCCGGTCGCGACCCGGAATGCAGCACGTCGTCATCACCGGTCGCGACGCCCCGCAGCAGTTGCTCGATGCCGCGGATCTGGTCACCGAGATGACCAAGGTCAAGCACCCGATGGACGTCGGGCGCAAGGGCCAGAAGGGCATCGAGTGGTGACGCTCGATCGGCGCGAGCGACCGCGAAATGACACCATTCGCGGTGTGTCGGCGTGCAAACACGGTCGCTCGCCACTGGTGGGTGGGCCCAGGCGGGAGGTGGGGTGAGCAGGGCGACGCCTGCGGTTGTCATCGCCGCACCCGCGTCGGGTAGCGGAAAGACCACCGTGGCAACGGGTTTGATGGGGGCGCTGCGGCGGGCGGGGCGGGCGGTAGCGCCGTTCAAGGTCGGCCCCGACTACATCGACCCCGGCTATCACGCGCTGGCCTCGCTCCGGCCCGGCCGCAACCTCGATCCCGTCCTGACGGGGGAGCAGCTGATCGGCCCGCTGTACCGGCACGGCAGCGCCCGAGCCGACATCGCGGTCATCGAAGGCGTGATGGGCCTGTTCGACGGCCGCATCACCGAGGAGTCGCGCGGCAATGCGTTCGGATCCACCGCACATGTCGCCGCTCTGTTGGGCGCGCCGGTCGTCATCGTCGTCGATTCCCGCGGACAGAGTCACAGCATCGCCGCGCTGCTGCACGGCTTTTCGACGTTCGACTCCTCGGTTCGCGTCGCCGGGGTGATCCTCAACCGCGTCGGCTCGCTGCGTCACGAGGAGGTGCTGCGCCAAGCCTGTGAACACGCCGGCATCCCGGTCTTGGGTGCGATTCCCCGATGCGACGAAATATCTGTCCCCTCACGACATCTGGGGCTGGTCACCGCGGTCGAACACGGGGACAGGGCGCGCGAGGCGGTGGAGGCGATGACCGCGCTCGTCGGCCGCCACGTCGACCTGGTCGGGATCGCCGCGCTGGCCGACAGCCGAGTCATGGACGACCCCTGGGACGCCGAGGAGGTGACCCCCGTCGGCGGAACCGCCACAGTGGCGCTGGCGTCGGGCAGGGCGTTCAGCTTCGGCTACGCCGAACACCGCGAAGTGCTCACCGCCGCGGGCGCCGAAGTCGTCGAGTTCGACCCGCTGACCGACACGCTGCCGTCGGGCACCGACGCCCTCGTCGTCCCCGGCGGTTTCCCGGAGGAGTTCGTCGCCGAACTCTCGGCCAACGACGTCGCACGCACGCAGATCAGACAACTGGCGGCGTCGGGGGCCCCCGTGCACGCCGAATGCGCGGGCCTGACATATCTCGTCGACGACCTCGACGGTCACCCGATGTGTGGGGTGATCTCCGGCTCGGCGACGTTCACCGAACGCCTCACACTCGGCTACCGCGAAGCCGTCGTGGTGACCGACTCGCCGTTGCACTCGATCGGTGACCGGATGATGGGACACGAATTTCACCGCACCGCAGTCACTTTCAAAGACGACTACGCCCCCGCGTGGATCTTAACCGGCCACGCCGGCGGTCGCAGGAGGGACGGTGTGGTGGACGGGGCCGTGCATGCGGGCTACCTGCACACCCACCCCGCCGCGCACCCGCGGGCGATCAGCCGCTTCGTGGCGGTGGCCGCAGCCTCTAAGCTCGCGCCGATGAGCTCGCGCGAACAGGATCCAGATCAGTGACCGAGGACGCCTATCTGGTCGGCCTGCGCCTGACCGGCAGGAAAGTCGTCGTCGTCGGCGGCGGCAGTGTGGCGCAGCGCCGCTTGCCGCTTCTGGTGGCCAACGGCGCCGACGTGGTCGTGATCGCGCCCGAGGCCACGCCCGTGGTCGAAGCGATGAGTGGAATCACGCTGCAGCTGCGCGAGTTCGAGCCGGGCGACCTCGAGGGCGCCTGGTACGCGATCGCGGCCACCGACGACCCGGCCGTCAACGCCGCCGTCGTCGCCGAGGCCGAGGATCGCCACATCTTCTGTGTGCGCGCGGACGTGGCCGTCGAGGGCACGGCCGTCACACCGGCATCGTTTGAGTACGAGGGGCTGTCGGTCGGTGTGCTCGCCGGCGGTGAGCACCGCCGGTCGGCGGCGATCAGGTCGGCGATCCACGAGGCCATGCAGCGCGGGCTCATCGCACCGGACAGCTCGGCGACCGCCGACGTCGTACGCGGCGGCGTGGCGCTCGTGGGCGGGGGGCCGGGCGACCCCGAGTTGATCACCGTTCGCGGGCGCCGGCTGTTGGCGCACGCCGACGTCGTCGTCGCCGATCGGCTCGCACCGCAGGAACTGCTGGCCGAGATGCCGCCGCATGTCGAGGTCATCGACGCGTCGAAGATTCCCTACGGCCGGGCCATGGCACAGGACGCGATCAACGGCCTGCTGATCGACCGCGCGAAAGCGGGCAAGTTCGTCGTGCGGCTCAAGGGCGGCGACCCGTTCGTGTTCGCCCGCGGATATGAAGAGGTGCTGGCGTGCGCCGAGGCCGGTATCCCGGTCACCGTCGTACCCGGTGTGACCAGTGCCATAGGGGTTCCCGCGCTCGCGGGTGTGCCCGTCACCCACCGGCACGTCACGCACGAATTCGTGGTGGTCAGTGGGCATGTCGCGCCCGGGCATCCCGAATCGTTAGTGAATTGGAATGCCTTGGCCGCGCTCTCGGGCACCATCGTGTTGCTGATGGCGGTCGAACGCATCGAACTGTTCGCCGAGGCTCTGCTGGAAGGCGGACGACCTGCGGATACGCCAGTACTGGTGGTTCAGCACGGCACCACCGCCGCACAGCGGACTTTGCGCGCGACGCTCGCCGATGTCGCAGAACGCATCCGGGAGGACGGAATTCGGCCTCCTGCAATCATCGTTATCGGGCCCGTGGCCGCCTTCGCCGGTTAAAGGGATCTTAAGATTACTGTAAGGTAACCCGTATGACGGCTCTCAATGACGCAGAGCGTGCTGCCATGCGCCGTGACGCCGAGGGTGGGGCAAATCGAGCATTCCCACCGCACTCCCCGAAGACCGCTATCGGGTCTGCGCGCGGGCAAACCGGCAGGTCCTCGGCGTGGCTGCCATCGCCGAGGTTCATCGCTGCGGTCATCGCGATCGGCGGGATGCAGCTGCTCGCGACCATGGACAGCACGATCGCGATCGTCGCGCTTCCTAAGATCCAGGACGAGCTGAGCCTCTCCGACGCCGGCCGTAGCTGGGTGATCACCGCCTACGTGCTGACGTTCGGCGGGTTGATGCTGCTGGGCGGGCGACTCGGCGACACGATCGGCCGCAAGCGCACCTTCATCGTCGGCGTGGCGCTGTTCACCATCGCTTCGATCCTGTGTGGTCTCGCGTGGAACGAGGCGACTCTGGTCGTCGCCCGACTGCTGCAGGGCGTCGGCGCTGCGATCGCCTCACCGACCGCGCTGGCGTTGATCGCGACGACCTTCCCGAAGGGCCCGGCCCGCAACGCTGCCACCGCGATCTTCGCCGCGATGACCGGTATCGGCTCGGTCATGGGCCTGATCGTCGGTGGTGCGCTGACCGAGGTGTCATGGCGCTGGGCGTTCCTGATCAACGTGCCGATCGGCCTGGTGATGATCCACCTGGCCCGCAAGACGCTGCGGGAGACGAACCGCGAGCGGCTCAAGCTGGACGCCGCGGGCGCCCTCCTGGCCACGCTCGCCTGTACCGCAGCGGTGTTCGGGTTCTCGATGGGTCCCGAACAGGGCTGGCTGTCGCCGATCACGCTGGGTTCCGGTCTCACTGCGTGCGCCGCTTTCCTGGCGTTCCTCTACGTCGAGCGCACCGCGGCCAACCCGGTCCTGCCGTTCGACCTGTTCAAGGACCGCAACCGGGTCGCGACCTTCGCCGCGGTGTTCCTGGCCGGCGGCGTGATGTTCACGCTGACCGTGCTGATCGGCCTGTACGTGCAGGACATCATGGGCTACAGCCCGCTGCGCGCAGGCATCGGGTTCATTCCGTTCGTGATCGCGCTCGGGATCGGGCTCGGGCTCTCGTCGCAGCTGGTGCAGATGTTCCCGCCGCGACTGCTGGTCATCGCGGGCGGCGTGCTGGTGCTGGGTGCCATGATCTACGGCTCGACGCTCGACGCGAACATCCCGTACTTCCCGAACCTGGTGCTGCCGATCACGGTCGGCGGGCTGGGCATCGGAATGATCGTCGTGCCGCTGATGCTGTCGGCGATCGCCGGCGTCGGCTTCGACCAGATCGGCCCGGTGTCGGCCATCGCGCTGATGCTGCAGAACCTCGGCGGGCCCGTCGTGCTGGCCATCATCCAGGCCGTGATCACGTCGCGCACGCTGTATCTGGGCGGCACCACCGGACCCGTCAACGATATGAGCGCCGCACAGCTGCACGCCCTCGACCAGGGCTACACCTACGGCCTGCTGTGGGTTGCCGCGGTCGCCGTGATGGTCGGGCTCGCCTCGCTGTTCATCGGCTACAGCGCGTCGCAGGTTGCGCATGCGCAGGAAGTCAAGGACGCGATCGACGCCGGAGAGCTTTAGCTCGACATCCAACTCCGGAGAGCTTTAGCTTCGGTGTAGTCCGTCGCGCCCGGCGCGACCGAATACACCGAAATCGCACTCGGTAGGGTGGCTGACCATGTCTGCCGTCGGTGGTTCCTCCGAGTCGACAGACCGACCCGTGCCGCCGGCGGCGTTGCCGCTCGCGAAGTCCGTTCTGGGCCCGGCGATCATCGCGATCACCGGCATGCAGCTGATGTCGACCCTCGACGGCACGATCGTGATCGTCGCGCTGCCCAGGATGCAGGCCGACCTCGGCCTCACCGACGCCAGCAAGAGCTGGGTGATCACCGCCTACGTCCTGGCGTTCGGCGGGCTGCTGCTGCTCGGCGGGCGCGTCGGCGACGCGATCGGCCACAAGCGCGCATTCCTGTCCGGCGTCGGGGTGTTCACCATCGCCTCGCTGGTCTGCGGCCTGGCCACCGACCCCGCCACGCTGATCGTCGCGCGCGCGGTACAGGGCACCGGGGCAGCGGTGGCAGCGCCCACCGGACTGGCCCTGATCGCGACGACGTACGCGGTCGGCCAGGCGCGCAACCGGGCGTTGGCCATATCGGCGGCCATGCAGGGCATCGGCTCGGTGCTGGGCCTGGTGCTCGGCGGCGCGTTGACGGTGATCTCCTGGCGGCTGGCGTTTCTGATCAACGTGCCGATCGGCATCGCGATCATCACCATCGCGGTCCTCAAGCTCGCCGAAACACACCACGAGCGACTCAAACTCGACGTCACCGGTGCGCTGCTGGCCACGCTGGGCTGCTCGTCGGCGGTGCTCGTCTTCACCCAGGGCCCGCCGCGCGGCTGGATCGACCCGCTGGTCATCGGCGCCGCGGTCGCGTCGGCGGTCTTCTTCATCAGCTTCCTGCTCGTCGAACGCACGGCCCAGCACCCGATCGTGCCGTTCTCGGTGTTCGACAACCGCAACCGGGTCATGACGTTCATCGCGCTGTTCCTGGCCGGCGGCGTGCTGCTGACGCTGACGGTGATGATCGGTCTGCTGGTGCAGGACGTCCTGGGCTACTCGGCCCTGGAGGCGGGCATCTGCTTCATCCCGTTCGCGCTCGCCTTCGGGGTGGGCACCGCCGTGGCCGCCCGGCTCGCGCCGCATGTCGCCCCGCGCTGGCTGATCCTCGGCGGCGGCATCTTCGTCCTCGGCGCGATGCTGTACGGGTCGACGCTGGACCGCAGCATCCCCTACTTCCCGGACCTGTTCGCGCCCATCGTGATCGGCGGCTTCGGCATCGGAGCCATCGCGGTGATCCTGCCGCTGTGCGCGATCGCGGGAGTGGGCCCCGGCGAGATCGGCCCGGTGTCGTCGATCACGTTGATGGTGCAGAACCTCGGCGGCCCAGTGGTGCTCGTCGTCATCCAGGCGGTGCAGACGTCGCGCACCCTGTACCTGGGCGGTACCACCGGACCGGTCAAGGACATGACGCCTGCCCAGCTCGACGCGCTCGGCTACGGCTATACGTACTCGCTGCTGTGGGTCGCCGGTGTCGCGGTGATGGTCGGTATCGCCGCATTCTTCATCGGTTTCTCCTCGCGCCAGATCGCCTCCGCGCAGCACACCAAGGAGGCCGTGGAGGCCGGCGAGCTGTAGCTCGGGTTCCGGCGGGGTGAGCGTAGCGATCGGGGGATCAACACAGTCAGTAAGGTTGTCGGCTGTGATCACCCGCATGTCGGAGCTGTTCCTGCGCACTCTGCGCGACGACCCAGCCGACGCCGAAGTGCCCAGCCACAAACTGCTGATCCGCGCCGGCTACATCCGACCGGTCGGGCCCGGGCTCTACAGCTGGCTGCCGCTGGGGCTGCGGGTGCTGCGCAACATCGAACGGGTCGTCCGCGACGAGATGACCGCGATCGGCGGCCAGGAGATCCTCTTCCCGGCGCTCCTGCCGAAGGCGCCCTACGAGACGACGAACCGCTGGACCGAATACGGCGACAGCGTGTTCCGGCTGCAGGACCGCAGGCGCAACGACTACATGCTCGGCCCGACCCACGAAGAGTTCTTCACCATGACGGTGAAGGGGGAGTACAGCAGCTACAAGGACTTTCCGCTGCTGCTGTTCCAGATCCAGACCAAGTACCGCGACGAGGCACGCCCGCGGGCGGGAATCCTGCGCGGTCGCGAGTTCGTCATGAAGGACTCGTACTCGTTCGACGTCGACGACGACGGGCTGCGCGCTCAGTACCTGGCCCACCGCGACGCCTACCGGCGCATCTTCGACCGGCTGGGCGTGCGCTACGTCATCGTCTCGGCCGTTTCCGGGGCGATGGGCGGCAGCGCATCCGAGGAGTTCCTGGCCGAAAGCGAGATCGGCGAGGACACGTTCGTGCGGTGCCTGGAGTCCGGTTATGCCGCCAACGTCGAAGCGGTGACCACGGCCGCCCCGGCCCCGCTGCCCGTCGACGGCCAGCCCGAGGCCAAGGTGCACGACACCCCCGACACCCCGACGATCGCGACGCTGGTCGACTGGGCCAACGCGGCGCTCGATCGCACCGTCACCGCCGCCGACACCCTGAAGAACGTGATGCTCAAGACGCGCGTGCCCGGCGGCGAGTGGGAGCTGCTGGCCATCGGGGTGCCCGGCGACCGCGAGGTCGACGACAAACGCCTGGGTGCTGCGCTCGAACCGGCCGAGTACGCGCTGCTCGACGACGCCGACTTCGCCAGGTATCCGTTCCTCGCCAAGGGGTATATCGGACCGAAAGCCCTGCTGGCCAACGGGATTCGCTATCTGGTCGATCCCCGTGTGGTCGACGGCACGTCGTGGATCACCGGCGCCGACGAACCCGGTAAGCACGTCGTGGGCCTGGTGGCGGGCCGCGACTTCGTCGCCGACGGTACGATCGAGGCCGCCGAGGTGCGCGACGGCGACCCCTCGCCGGACGGGGCGGGACCGCTGGTGAGCGCGCGCGGTATCGAGATCGGCCACATCTTCCAGCTGGGCCGTAAGTACACCGACGCATTCGACGTCGACGTGCTCGACGAGAACGGCAAGCCGGTCCGGTTGACCATGGGCTCCTATGGCATCGGGGTGTCGCGACTGGTCGCCGTCATCGCCGAACAACACCACGACGAGCTCGGCCTGCGCTGGCCGGCCGAAGTGTCGCCGTTCGACGTCCACCTCGTCATCGCGAACAAGGACGCCGCCGCGCGCGACGGGGCCGAGGAACTGGCGAGCGAGCTGGATCGACGCGGGATCGACGTGCTGCTCGACGACCGCACCGCCTCGCCAGGGGTGAAGTTCAAGGACGCCGAACTGCTCGGTGTGCCATGGCTCGTCGTGGTCGGCCGCGGCTGGGCCGACGGGGTGGTCGAGCTGCGCAACCGGTTCACCGGCGAAACGCGCGAGATCTCGGTGAGCGGCCAGGACGCCGGTGCGGCGGCGGAGATCGCGGCGGCGCTCACTTCGCCGTAGGCCGAACGTGGGTTACCCGCACGCCAACGGCGATCTGACCGTGACGCGAGCCCACACTCGGGGCTGGGGCGTTTACTCGTTTCCGCCGGGGAAGGCGACCGTGACCGGCGTCGTGCCGAGCAGTTGACTCCACCGCGACGCCATCACCGCACACTGCGTCAGCGCCTCGACGCCGAAGGCTCGCTCCTGTTCGGTGCCGGCCTGCTCGACGACCGCGCGCCACGCGACGGCCGCGTCCTCTTCCATCCGCACCGCGAGTTTGGCGGCGTCGGCGGGCGTCTTGACCTCCATCGGCAGCTGGTAACCCGCGGCGGGCAGCGGGCCGACGACCGACCGGTCCTCCAGCATCTGCAGCCCGGCCTCGCGGCGTTCGCGGTGCTCGGCCATGGCCTTCGACACCAGCCAGTTGTCCTCGGGCGCCGAGCGCGCAGACACGATGCCGTAGCCGTAGATGGTCGCGTGTTCGGTGGCGATCGCGTCGTAGAGCGCGCCGTCCGCGGGCTCCGACGGCCGCGTCGGGGTGGGTTCCGTCGATGTCATCGCGGCTTCTCCGGTTCGGCGAGGGCGACCGTGTACGCGGCCGTGCACGCCGCGGCGATCGAGGCGAGCAGTCCGGCGCGGTAGCCGGAGAGCTTGGCCGCGAGCTCGGCGGCGCTCGACGACGAGACCCGCAACGCGTTGGCGGCGTCCTTGGCGGTGCGCGGCTTGGCCGGCTCCGCGGTCGTGCTGGTCGGAGTGGACGTGGGTGCCTGCTCGCCACGCAGCCGCACCAACTCGTCGGACAGCGCCTGGGCATGGGCGGCGCGTTCGGCGGCCACCGCCGTCAACGCCTCCACGACGGGTCCGCGCTCATTGGCCGCCGCATCAGTGGCCAGCTGACTGTCGGCGCGGGCCCGGTCGAGTTGAGCAGCGAGTTCGTCGACCTCGGGCGGCGGGGGCGGTGTGCCGCAGGCCGCCGCGGTCGCGCCCAGCAGCGCCAATGCCGCCGCCGAGGCCAGCACGCGTCTCCTGCTGACGGTCGGCGGGGGGCTCGGCACGGACAACATCTTGCCATTGCGCTTCGTTCGCATCGGTGTTCGTTTGGCGTTTACCGCGGCGACGCTGGCGTATCGTGGAGTGTCGGTTCCAAGGTGTGTCGCCGAAGGATCGAGTCCGGACAACTCAAGACGAGGAGCTCGCCGTGACGGAGCATTCTGCGGGATTGCCGTCGCAGAACGAGGTGATCGAGCTACTCGACGGCGAGTTCGCGCGTGCGGGTTTCGAAATCGAGGACGTGATCGTCGACCCGGCCGCGCGTCCGCCGCGCATCACGGTGGTGGCCGACGGGGACGACGGCCTCGACCTCGCTTCGATCGCCCAACTGTCCCGTACTGCTTCTGCGCTGCTCGACGAGGTCGACGCGCGATCCGCCCCCTACGTTCTCGAGGTCACCTCACCGGGTGTGGACCGGCCGCTGACCGCCGAGAAGCACTACCGCCGTGCGCGCGGCCGCAAGGTCGAGCTGACGCTGTCCGACGGCTCGCAGCTCACCGGCAGGCTCGGCGAAACCCGCGACGGCGTGGTGCGTTTGGTGGTACGGACCGGCCGTCAGGCGACCTTCTCCGTCCGGGAATTGCCGCTCGACGGCATCTCGAAAGCTGTTGTGCAAGTTGAATTCTCGCCCCCCAATCCGCGAGAGCTGGAGCTGGTCGGCCAATCTGGGAAGGAGGCGTCGGCGTGAATATCGACATGGCCGCGCTACACGCCATCGAGGTCGACCGCGGAATTCCGGTGGGCGAACTCGTCGAAACCATCAAATCCGCACTGCTGACCGCGTATCGACACACCGAGGGCCATGCCGCCGAGGCGCGCATCGAGATCGACCGCAAGACCGGCGAGGTCAAGGTCATCGCGGCCGAGGTCGACGAGGACGGCAACACGATCACCGAATGGGAGGACACCCCAGAGGGATTCGGCCGCGTGGCGGCGACGACGGCGCGCCAGGTGATGCTTCAGCGGTTCCGCGACGCCGAGAACGAGAAGACGTACGGCGAGTTCTCCGCCCGCGAGGGCGACATCGTCGGCGGGGTGATCCAGCGCGATGCGCGGGCCAACGCCCGCGGCCTCGTCGTCGTCCGGATGGGCAGTGAGACCAAGGGTTCCGAAGGCGTCATACCCGCCGCCGAGCAGGTGCCCGGCGAGCGCTACGAACACGGCGACCGGTTGCGCTGCTACGTCGTGGGCGTCAGCCGCGGTGCGCGCGAACCGCTGATCACGCTGTCGCGCACGCACCCGAACCTGGTGCGCAAGCTGTTCTCGCTGGAGGTGCCCGAGATCGCCGAGGGCTCGGTCGAGATCGTGGCGGTCGCCAGGGAGGCCGGTCACCGCTCAAAGATCGCGGTGGCCTCGCGGGTGCCGGGACTTAACGCCAAGGGCGCCTGCATCGGGCCGATGGGTCAGCGGGTGCGCAACGTGATGAGTGAACTGTCGGGCGAGAAGATCGACATCATCGACTATGACCCCGACCCGGCCAAGTTCGTCGCCAACGCGCTCTCACCGGCCAAGGTCGTCTCGGTGACGGTCATCGACGAGGCCGCCCGCGCGGCCCGCGTCGTCGTACCGGACTTCCAGCTGTCGCTGGCCATCGGCAAGGAGGGGCAGAACGCCCGGCTGGCGGCCCGGCTCACCGGGTGGCGCATCGACATCCGCAGCGACGCGCCTCCTGCGGGCGCCGGCGAGCCCGACCAGGACGCCGCACGCGGTGCCGTGGGGGACCGGTAAGCGCCGGCCGGCCCACGCGTCCACGCCGGGCAGCGCAGCCATTTCAAATACCAGCGGACGTGACGGTAGACTCACCTGTGATCCAGCGCGAGACTTCGGCTTCGGCGCAACGACGCAGCCCCGACGATTCTGTCGGACCGGTGCGGACCTGCGTTGGTTGCCGAAAACGAGAGCTGGCCGTCGAACTGCTTCGGGTGGTCGCTGTCGGCAACGTCGATGGGGCTGGGAATTCTCTCAGCACCGTCACCGTTGACCCGGCGAGAAAGCTGCCGGGGCGGGGTGCGTGGCTGCATCCCACTCCACAGTGCCTCGAGGCAGCGATTCGTCGGCGAGCGTTCGGTCGAGCGTTGCGCATCACCGGTTCACCGGACCTATCCGCGGTGATCGAGTATGTCGGCACTCGCAGCAGTGCAGACCCGCCCGAGCCCTCGGCAACAGAACAGGTAGCGAAGAACATGAGCACACCGTGAAGTCCCGATGACCATGCGTCATAGCTAACCCGAGGCGCGGCGCCTACCACCGCTGACGCCTCTAGAGATGGAGATGTAGTGGCAGGTAAGGCCCGTGTACACGAGTTGGCCAAGGAACTCGGTGTCACCAGTAAGGAAGTTCTCGCTCGTCTGAGCGAACAGGGCGAATTCGTCAAGTCCGCGTCCTCCACCGTGGAGGCCCCGGTCGCGCGCCGGTTGCGTGAATCCTTCGGCGGCGGCAAGAAGCCCGCCGAGAAAGCCAAATCCGAGGGCAATGGTTCGGCGGCCGCCTCGTCGACCGCTGCGCCCGCCAAGAGCGCCGCTCCGACGGAGCCCGCTAAGGCGCCCGCCCCCAAGCCTGCGGCTCCGGCCGCGGAGACTCCGTCTGTCGCGCCTCCCGCGGCGGCCGCCGCTCCGCCGGCCACGCCTGCTGCGCCGCCCACCCGCCCGGGGCCGACACCCGGCCCCCGGCCGGGTCCCACGCCGGGCGCGCCGAAACCGGCGCCACGCGTTCCCCGCGTTGGCAACAATCCGTTCTCCTCTCAACAGCCGGTCGACCGGCCGATGCCTCGTCCCCAAGGCCCCCGGCCCGGACCCGGTGGTCCGCGCCCCGGTGCCCCACGCCCAGGCGGTGCGACGCCCGGCAACATGCCGCCGCGCCCGCCAGGCGCGCGGCCCGGTGCGATGGGTCGCCCCGGTGGTCCCCGTCCCGGCCCCGGTGGCCGCGGACCGGGTGGCGGTGGTGGTCGTCCCGGTGGTCCCGGCGGTGGTGGCGGTGGCGGTAACTACCGCGGCGGTGGGGGCGGCGCACCCGCCGGCGGAGGTTTCCGGGGCCGTCCCGGTGGTGGTGGCCGCCCCGGCCAGCGCGGCGGTGCGGCCGGTGCGTTCGGTCGTCCCGGCGGCGCGCCCAAGCGCGGACGGAAGTCGAAGAGGGCGAAACGCGCCGAATACGAGAACATGCAGGCGCCGGTCGTCGGTGGCGTCCGGCTGCCGCACGGCAACGGTGAGACCATCCGGCTGGCCCGCGGCGCCTCGCTGAGCGACTTCGCCGAGAAGATCGACGCCAACCCGGCCACGCTCGTGCAGGCACTGTTCAACCTCGGCGAGATGGTCACCGCGACGCAGTCCGTCGGCGACGACACCCTCGAACTGCTCGGCAGCGAGATGAACTACAAGGTTCAGGTCGTCTCCCCCGAGGACGAGGACCGCGAACTGCTCGAGTCGTTCGACCTCACCTACGGCGAGGACGAAGGCGGCGAGGAGGACCTCGAACAGCGTCCGCCGGTCGTCACCGTCATGGGTCACGTCGACCACGGCAAGACCCGATTGCTGGACACCATCCGTCAGGCCAACGTCCGCGAGGGCGAGGCCGGCGGCATCACCCAGCACATCGGCGCCTACCAGGTCGAGGTCGACCTCGACGGCAACGTCCGCCCGATCACGTTCATCGACACCCCGGGTCACGAGGCGTTCACCGCCATGCGTGCCCGCGGCGCGAAGGCCACCGACATCGCGATCCTGGTGGTCGCCGCCGACGACGGCGTGATGCCGCAGACGGTCGAGGCCATCAACCACGCGCAGGCGGCCGAGGTGCCGATCGTGGTGGCGGTCAACAAGATCGACAAGGAAGGCGCCGATCCGGCCAAGATCCGCGGCCAGCTCACCGAATATGGGCTGATTCCCGAGGACTACGGCGGCGACACGATGTTCGTCGACATCTCCGCCAAACAGGGCACCAACATCGAGGCGCTGCTGGAAGCGGTCGTGCTGACCGCCGATGCGGCCCTGGACCTGCGGGCCAACCCGGACATGGAGGCCCAGGGTGTGGCGATCGAGGCGCACTTGGACCGCGGCCGCGGGCCGGTGGCCACGGTGCTGGTGCAGCGCGGCACGCTGCGGGTCGGCGACTCCATCGTGTCGGGCGACGCCTACGGTCGCGTCCGCCGCATGGTCGACGAGCACGGCGAGGATGTCGAGGAGGCGTTGCCGTCGCGGCCCGTGCAGGTCATCGGCTTCACGTCGGTGCCCGGTGCCGGGGACAACCTGCTCGTCGTCGACGAGGACCGCATCGCGCGTCAGATCGCCGACCGACGCAGCGCCCGCAAGCGCAACGCCCTGGCCGCGCGCAGCCGCAAGCGGATCAGCCTCGAGGATCTGGATTCGGCGCTGAAGGAAACCAGCCAGCTGAACCTGATCCTCAAGGGCGACAACGCCGGTACGGTCGAGGCGCTCGAGGAGGCCCTGCTGGGTATCCAGGTCGACGACGAAGTGGAGCTGCGGGTCATCGACCGCGGCGTCGGTGGTGTCACCGAGACCAACGTCAACCTGGCGTCGGCCTCGGACGCGATCATCATCGGCTTCAACGTCCGCGCCGAAGGCAAGGCCACCGAGCTGGCCAACCGCGAGGGTGTCGAGATCCGCTACTACTCGATCATCTACCAGGCGATCGACGAGATCGAAGCGGCGCTCAAGGGCATGCTCAAGCCGATCTACGAGGAGCGCGAACTCGGCCGCGCCGAGATCCGCGCGATCTTCCGGTCGTCGAAGGTCGGCAACATCGCCGGCTGCCTCGTGCAGTCGGGGATCATGCGACGCAACGCCAAGGCCCGGCTACTGCGCGACAACGTCGTGGTGGCCGAGAACCTCACCGTGTCGTCGCTGCGCCGCGAGAAGGACGACGTCACCGAGGTCCGCGAGGGTTACGAATGCGGTCTGACGCTGACCTACTCCGACATCAAGGAAGGCGACGTCATCGAGACCTACGAGTTGGTCGAGAAGGAGCGCACCTAGAGTGGCTGCTCGGCTACTGCGCCGAGAGTGGGAAATGTGGCGGGAAAACGGAAGAAACCGGTCACAATCCCCACTCTCGGTGAGAAACAGAGGGACTGAGCATGGCTGACCCCGCACGGGCGAAGCGACTGGCCAAACGCATTTCCACCATCGTCGCCTCGGCGATCGAGTACGAGATCAAGGATCCGCGGCTGTCGGGTGTGACGATCACCGACGCCAAGGTCACCAACGATCTGCACGACGCGACGCTGTACTACACGGTGCTCGGCGCGTCGCTGTCCGAGGAGCCGGATTACGGCGGGGCAGCCGCGGCGCTCGAGAAGGCCAAAGGTGTGCTGCGGTCCAAGGTGGGTGCGAGCCTCGGTGTGCGTTTCACGCCCACGCTCGCGTTCGAGCGCGACACCGTTCCCGACGCCGCGGTCAAGATGGAGGAACTGCTGGCCCGCGCTCGCGCCGCAGATGAGGATTTGGCGAGAGTTCGGCAAGGTGCCAAGCACGCCGGGGATGCGGACCCGTACCGTGTCAGTGAGGTGGAGGGCGAGGCAGTAGCCGGGGGGCCCGACGACTCCGAGGACAGCGGTGACCGCGATCGACAAGACGACTGACGCCCTGGAAGTGGGCGATCGGGTTGACGCCCACGGCGCAGCCGAACTGTTGTCAGCGGCCGCCTCGGTCGGAGTGGTCTGCCACGTCTATCCCGACGCCGACACTATCGGCGCCGGTCTGGCGCTGGCGCTGGTGCTCGACCAGGTCGGCAAGAGCGTCGAGGTGAGTTTCGCGGCGCCGGAGAAGCTGCCCGAATCGCTGCAGTCGCTGCCCGGCGGGCATCTGCTCGTCGGCCCCGACGAGATGCGCCGCGACCCCGACCTGATCGTCACCGTCGACATCCCCAGCATCAACCGCCTCGGTGCGCTGCGCGGGATCGTCGACGACGGTCGCGAGGTCCTGGTCATCGACCACCACGCCTCCAACCAGCTGTTCGGCACCGCCAACTACGTCGACGCCTCGGCGGACTCCACCACGATGCTGGTGGCCGACCTGCTCGACGCGTGGGACAAGCCGATCGACATCGGCGTCGCACACTGCCTGTACGCGGGCCTGACCACCGACACCGGTTCGTTCCGGTGGGCCAGCCCGCGCGCGCACCGGCTGGCTGCGCGCCTCGTCGATCTCGGCGTCGACAACGCCGGCATCAGCCGGACCCTGCTCGACACCCATCCCTACGCCTGGCTGCCGATGTTGTCTCGGGTGCTGTCCTCGGCGCAGTTGCTGAAAGATGCCGCCGGTGGCCGGGGCCTGGTGTACGCGGTGGTGTCACACGACGAGTGGGTCGACGCCCGACCCGAGGAAGTCGAGAGCATCGTCGACATCGTGCGCACCACCGACGAGGCCGAGGTGGCCGCGGTGTTCAAGGAGATCGAGCCGGGCCACTGGTCGGTGTCGATGCGGGCCAAGTCCTACGACCTGTCGCCGGTCGCGAGTGGGTTCGGCGGCGGCGGTCACCGCCTGGCCGCGGGATATTCGGCCACCGGGTCCGCCGAGGACGTGGTGAAGGCGTTGTACGCGGCCCTTGGCTGAGCCCGAACTGGAGCCGCCGAACGCTCCGGTGATGGGCCGCCGGATCGCCGGGCTGGCATTTCCGGCACTCGGAGTGCTGGCGGCCGAACCCATCTACCTGCTGTTCGATCTCGCGGTCGTGGGCCGGTTGGGCGCACTGGCACTGGCGGGTCTGGCGATCGGCGGGCTGATACTGACCACGCTGAGCTCGCAGATGACGTTTCTGGCGTACGGGACCACCGCCCGGTCGGCCCGCTTCTACGGCGCAGGCAATCGGGCGGCGGCCGTCGGGGAAGGCGTGCAGGCCACCTGGCTGGCGCTTGGATTGGGTGCGGTCATCGTTGTCGCGGTGCAGGTGTTCGCGGTTCCGCTGGTGTCGGCGCTGGCGGGGTCGTCCGACGGGGGAGAGATCGCCGACGAAGCGCTGTCGTGGGTGCGCATAGCGATCATCGGCGTACCCGCGATCCTGGTGTCGGCGGCGGGCAACGGGTGGATGCGCGGGGTGCAGGACATCGTGCGGCCGCTCAAGTTCGTGGTGTTCGGGTTCGGGGTCTCAGCGGTGCTGTGCCCGCTGCTGGTCTACGGCTTGCTCGGTATGCCCCGGCTCGGGTTGCCCGGCTCGGCCGTCGCGAACGCGGTGGGGCAGTGGGTGGCCGCCGCATTGTTCTGTCGTGCACTGCTGATCGAACGGGTGCCGCTGCGGGTGCACCCCGGAGTGTTGCGCGCGCAGGTGGTGATGGGCCGCGACCTGGTGTTGCGCACGCTGGCGTTCCAAGCGTGTTTCGTGTCGGCGGGAGCTGTCGCGGCCCGGTTCGGCGCGGCCGCCGTCGCCGCGCACCAGGTCGTGCTGCAGCTGTGGAATTTCCTTGCGCTGGTGTTGGATTCGCTGGCGATCGCCGCGCAGTCGCTGGTCGGTGCGGCGCTGGGCGCGGGTCAGCTGACGCACGCCAAATCGGTGGCGTGGCGGGTGACGATATTCTCGGCGTTGGCCTCGGCGGTGCTTGCGGTGGTGTTCGCGGCCGGTGCGTCGGTGTTTCCCAACGTGTTCACCGACGACCGCTCGGTGCTCGACGCGATCGGGGTGCCGTGGTGGTTCATGGTGGCCCAATTGCCGGTCGCCGGAATCGTTTTCGCGCTCGACGGGGTGCTGTTGGGCGCCGGCGACGCGAAGTTCATGCGCAACGCGACGCTGGCCAGCGCGCTGGCGGGCTTCCTGCCGTTGATCTGGCTGTCGTTGGCGTTCGGTTGGGGGCTGCTGGGTATCTGGGCGGGGCTGTCGACGTTCATGGTGCTGCGGTTGGTGTTCGTCGGCTGGCGCGCGTTCTCCGGCCGCTGGCTGATCCCCGGCACGGGTTGATCTGTTGGTGCGGTGCCCGCGTCTTGTCTCCTTTGTGCCGCGAGCGACCGCGTCTGAACACGACACGCCGCGTTGATATGGACAGTTTGCGGTCGCTCGCCGCGGTTCAGCGCCGGGCCACAGCCGCCCAACCGAACTCTGTCGTCTTGATCCGCACATCGCCGAATCCCGCCGCCGCCAACCGGTCCGGCAATGTCACAGGGTCGACGGGGTTGTAGGTGTCGCCTTCGTGCGCGACGGCCAACTCGTCGCTGCCGAGGCTGTCGCTGGCCACCAGCGCGGCCCCGGGCCGCAGCACCCGGGCGACCTCGGCGAAGAGCCGATCCTGAAGTTCGGCAGTGGGGACGTGATGCAGCATCGTGAAACACGCCGCGCCGGAGAAGCGGTCGTCGGCGTAGGGCAGCGCGGTCGCGTCGCCGCGCACGATCTCGACGGTCGGCACATCGGCGAAGCGCGTCGTCAACATCGCCGCGAGTTCGTCGTCGATCTCCACCGAGGTCAGCCGGCCCACCGATTCGCTCAGCACGTCGGTGGTGGCACCGTAGCCGGGACCGACCTCGAGCACGTCGTCGCCGAGGTCGACCTCACCCAATGCCCACGGCAGAATCACCTCGCGGATCAGCTGTCGCCATTCCTCGCTGCCGCAGTACTCATGCGCTTCGTTCACGCTCGCAGCGTACGAGCGACCGCAAACTGCTGTAAATCCGCGGCGTGTCGTGATCAGACGCGGTCGCTCGCACAAGGTGGCGTGTGGGGCAGGCGCGCGCGCGGGGAATCAGCGGACCTGCGAGCGGCCCCGCTGCAGGACGGCGTCGCGGTTGGCGGCGATGTCGTCACCGCTGGTCGTGCGCATCCACTCGCGCGCCGACGCCGCCTCGATCCACAGTCCCTCGTTGGTCTGCGCCTCGTCGATGCGGTGATACGACGCCAGCAACGCGCGCACGGCCTGCTGGTTGTTGCCCACGATCGATGCCGCGACCTGCCGGGCGGTCGACATGAGCTCGGTGTGGGGCACCACCTGAGTGACCAACCCGGTCCGCAACGCCTCCTCGGCCGACAGGTAGTCGCCGGTCAGGCTCATCCGGCGGGCCATGCCGACGCCGACCTTCTGCGGCAACCGCACCGACAGCCCCCACGTCGGCAACAGCCCGACCCGGGCATGCGTATCGGCGAAGCGCGCCTGTTCGGAGGCGATCAGAACGTCGCAGTACAGGGCGATTTCGAGGCCACCGGTGACGGCCGCACCGTTGATCGCGCCGATCACCGGCTTGGTCATCGGCGGCCACTTCGGCGAGATGTCGGGCAGCTCGGTGGTGTCGCCAAGCTCCTTGAGGTCCAGACCCGCGCAGAACACCGGATCGGCGCCGGTGACGATCACGACGTCGACGTCGTCGTCGGCCTGAGCCTCACCGAGGGCACGGTAAAACCGCCTGCGCAGCTCGGACGACAGCGCGTTGCGCGCCTGCGGCCGGTTGAGGGTCAAGGTGCGCACCCGGTCGCTGGTGTCGATGAGCAGGATGTCGTCAGTCACCCGACGAACCTATCGTGGAGCCATGTGCCGAAACATCACCGAGCTACGCGGACTCGAACCGGCGGCCACCGACGAGGAGATCGAGGCGGCCGCGCGCCAGTACATTCGCAAGGTCAGCGGAATCACCCGGCCGACCACGGCCAACGCCGAAGCCTTCGAGGCCGCCGTCGCGGAGGTCACCGCCACCACCCACCGGCTGCTGGAGTCTCTGCCGGCTCGGCGCCAGCCGCCGAAGACGGTGCCGCCGTTGCGCCGGCCCGAGGTGCGGGCCCGCATGAACAGCAAAGCTGCGGCCGCGACGTAGCACGATGACGACGACGCTGACGCAGCCGGCGCTCAAGGAGTGGAGTGCTGCGATCCACGCGCTGCTGGACGGCAGGCAGACCGTTCTGTTGCGCAAGGGCGGTATCCACGAGAAGCGGTTCGCGGTCGCCGCGTCGCGCTTTCTGCTGTTTCCGACGGTCGCGCACAGCCACGCCGAGCGGGTGCGCCCCGAGCACCGCGATCTGCTCGATGTGGCGACCGCCGACAGCACAGAGGACGCGGTGGTGGTGCGCGCCGGCGCCCGCGTCGTCGCCGCAGTCGAGGTGAACCGCCCCGCAGCCCTCGAAGAGATTGCGCCCCTGCATATTTGGACCGACGCATCGGTGCGCGCCGACCGGCTCGATTTTCGGCCCAAACATCGGCTCACCGCGCTCGTCGTCCAAGCCGGCCCGCTCTTGGCCCCGCGGCGACTCGAACGCACACCCGAGTACGGCGGCTGCACCAGCTGGGTGCAGCTGCCGATCAACCCCGAGTGGGCGGCCCCCGTGCACGACGGCGCCGCGCTGCACGAGATCGCCGAGCGGGTGCGCCGTTCGGTGGGCTGACCCGCGCCTCAGCCGGCGGGCGGCTGCGGCGCGGCGGGCAGCACCAGCCGCGACGCGCCGTCGCCGAGATGCACGGTGTGGGTGGCCGGCGCGAGGTTCTTACCCGTCCCGAGCGGTTCGCCGGTACCGAGGTTGCGGGCGAACCGGGGGTGCGACCCGCCCGCCACGAGCACCCGGATCCGTGAACCCGCACGGAAGCGATGCGCGATCGGGTCGAGTTCGATGCGCACCGGTCCGGAATCCGGTGCGGCGCTGACATAGCCGTCGCTCACGTTGTGTGAGCGTCCCTTGGCGTCGACCTCGCTCAGGCGCACGAACAAATCGTTGTACGGGTTGTCGCACGAATGCGAGAGCTCCACGACCGGTACCCCCACCACGTACTTGTCGGCGGGCAGGCGGTCGCCGGTGAAGCTCAACACGTCGGCACGCTGCGCCAGGCGGGTGTCCTTGCGATATCCGCCCTCCGGCGACAGCAGCCGGCCGCCCACCGTCGGCGTCGGATTCGCCGGGTTGTAGCTGAACGTCGACGCAGCCGCCGTCTCCGGCGGGACGGCATCGCCGAGGCGACCACCCGGCTGTAGGTAGCGCACCACTTCGGGCATCGCCGGCGGCCAGTCGGGCAGGTCGATCCAGCCGCTGCCGTTGACGAAGATCCGCACCGGCTGGCGCCGCTTGCTCTCCGCGCCGGTGAGGTGGGCGCCCAACCAGTCGAGCGTCTCGCGGATGGCGGTGGGCGCGGCCTTGGTCATCAACTGGGTGTGGATCCACGGGCCGACGGTCAGTCCGACCTCGACTCCGCGCTCACGCAGCCGCCGATACTGGGCCATCGTCTGCTCCAGGAACAGGTCCTGCCAGCCGCTGATCAGCAGCACCGGCACGTCGGCGGTGTCCAGGGCCCGACGCAGGTTCAGCGCGGTCCAGAAGGGATCGTCGGCATCGGGATGATCGAGCCAGGACTCCCACCACGGCGCACCCTCGCCCAGCAGCGCGCGGCCCGCCTCGCCGGCGGGCAGCCGGCTCGTCGCACGGGCCAGCCGGCGCCGCGACCGCAGCTGTCGCACCAGCGCCCGCGCCCGGTTCGGATCCTCCTGATAGGCCACCAGGTGGCTCCAGCCGAGGAAGTCGCTCAGCGCGAACGAACCGGGACCCCACCGCGGCCCGCTGACGTCGTGCGGACCGACGGTGATCACCGCGGCCTTCATCTCCGGTGGCGGGTCGGTGAGCAGCGCCCACTGGGTGAAACCGAGATACGACAGCCCGATCGTGGCGAACGAGCCGGTGAACCACTCCTGGTTGCGCAGCCACTCGACGGTGTCGGCGCCGTCGGCGATCTCGTTGACCATCGGGTCGAAGTCGCCGCCGGAGCCGTAGGTTCCGCGCACGCTCTGCAGGACGACGTGATAGCCGCGTGCGGCGTAGACGCGTCCGTAGATGGCGGCGAAGGGGAAGTCGCGGCCATAGGGGCAGCGGACCAGCAGCGTGCCGGCGGGGTCCAGCGTGCTGGGCGCATAGTGGTCGGCGCGCAGCTCGACACCGTCGCGCATCGGTACGCGGACCTTGTGGACCGTGAAGTCGGTGGTGTGCGGCGGCAGCCGCAGCAGGCGTGACACGGTGCGTCCGGTGAGCTGCTTGACCTTCGAACGGGATGCCGGCGGTGCGGCGACGGAGGATGCGGTCACGTCACGAGGCTACGCAGACTCGATGCCCCCGCGTTCGATCGCCTGTGTCACCTGGGCCATCAACCAGTCGATCGCACCGGTGGCCGCGTCGCCGTCCAGGCCCCACACCGCGACCAGGCGCTCGTAGGTCGCCGGGCTCCACAGCACGTCGAGCAGGCCCGCGATCGCGCGCCGCTGTTCGTCGGGGAGCTGCGGTGAGGCCTCGTTCACCGCTCGCAACAGCGCATCGCGGCGACGGACGTCGGAGCTGACGAACGCGGGATCGACCGGCGACGGTGTGCTGTGCTTGACCGAGAAGCGTTGCAGCGACGCGAAAACCCGCCCCGTCACCTCACTCAGGTTCGCCAGCGTGACGTCCTCATAGGACACCCCGGCTTCGGTCTCGAGCCGTTGCATCACCGCGTCGTGCAGATGGCGTTCGGTCGGGAAATGCCGGTACACCGTCCGCTCGCCGACCCCGGCCCGCGCGGCGACGGCCTTGAACGTCAGCTCGCGCCAGTCCCACGTCTCGAACTCATGCACCAGCGCACTGCCCGCGGCGACGATGCGCTCGCGGGTGTGTGCTGCCTTGCGCCTGCGGACGCTGTTGTCGTACGAGCGCGTTGACGAGCCGACCATAGTAGTGGCAGTGTACTGTCACTAATTCGGTGGGAGGTGCAGTGTGGCATCCGTCGAGGATCTGATGGCCGCGGCCGTCGAGCGCACCGGACTCGAGGACTTCGGCGAGGACTCGTTCCGCGAGGGACTCGAGATCCTCGTCCGTGCGCTGAGCGACGAAGCCCGGCTCAACGCGCGCGGCGAGGACTTCGTCTACAACCGCATCGGGCTGCACCTGTCGCAGCGGCTCCAGGTAGAGGATTGGTACCGCCGCCACCCCGACATCGACGACGAGCAGATCGCCGCGCCGCTGTTCGGGTTGGGCCTGCCGCGGACGGGGTCGACCGCGCTGTCGTTCCTGCTCGCGCAAGATCCCGATGTCCGTTACCTGCGCAGCTGGGAGTCCGCGCAGCCGTGCCCGCCACCGTCGACCGTGCGCGGCGACGACCCGCGCATCCCGCCGGATCAGCGGCCCGTCCTCGTGGGCACCCGCCACCACGTGCCCACCGACATCCGCGGACCGATGGAATGCCTGGACCTGATGGCGCTCGACTTCAAGTCCCAGATCTTCCAGGCCTACGCACAGATTCCGACCTACTCGCAATGGCTCTGCGACCGAGCCGATTTCACGTCGACGTACCGCTATGAACGACGGGTCCTCAGATTGCTGCAGTGGGGGGAACCGACGCGCCCATGGCGGCTCAAGTCGCCGGCACATGTGCTTTCGCTGGACTACCTCGACCGCGTGTTCGGTGATGCCCGCTTCGTCATGACGCACCGCGATCCGACCGACGTGCTGCTGTCGGTCGTCGACGTCTACGCCGACATCGTCGGCGGCTTCACCGATCACCTCGACCGGCGCTATCTCGGTGAACTGAACGTCACCCAGTGGTCGACGGGGATCACGCGGGCGATGGCGTTCCGCGATAAGGCCGCAGAGCGGTTCTACGACATCGACTTTCGGGTCATGCAGAACGATCCGATCGGCGAAGTCAAGCGGTTGTACAGCTGGCTCGGCGAGACGGTGACCGAACGGTTCGAGGCCGGTATGCGGGCGTGGTGGACCGAGAACGCCGAGAAGCGCGAACCGCACCCCAAAGCCGACCCGGCGGCATTCGGCTTGGACGACAACGTGATTCGGCCGCTGTTCGCGGCCTACGTAGACGCCTACGCCGGCGGCTCTCGGCGTTACGACCGGCAGGAGGAAAGCACCCCATGACCGTCGACGTGACGGGCGGCATCGACCCGGCCCGCGAGTACATGTTCGCCGAGCGGCCGCAGGACCCCGAGATGCGGGATTCGGTGAGCTTCTGGGTGTTCGACGAGCGCGGCGAGGTAGGCCTGCCCAGGATCGGCATCGAGGCGGTCGCGTCCAACTGGGACGCTCACGGACTGCAGGTCAACCTGGCGTTCGCCGACGGACGCGTCTACCGCTTGCGCGCCGACGGGCAGAGCGCGCCGGTCGAGGGCCGCAACGGCGAGCCGACAGTGCTCGGCGCGGGGCCGCTGACGTTCGAGTGCGTGGCGCCGTTCGACACGTGGACGGTGACGTTCGACGGTCAGGCCGTCCAGACGTCCTCGGAGGCGCTCGCCGCCGGCGACAAGAGCGGCCCGCTGGTCGACGTGCGATTCGAGGTCGAGGCGAGAATGGCGGTGCCACCGTGGATTCAGGGGGCGATGCGCGATGATGCCGCCGACCAACTGAAGACGACGGTGGTCGGTGAGTTGATGGGCGGCGCCCGTTACGAACAGTTGTTCCGCGCCGACGGGATCGTGGAGGTGGCGGGACACCGGCACCCGTTGTCGGGAAGCGGGCTGCGCATCCGTCGCCAAGGTGTGCGCCGACTGGAGGGGTTCTGGGGGCACTGCTGGCAGTCCGCGCTGTTCGGGAGCGGACTAGCGTTCGGCTACATCGCGTACCCGCCGCGGCCCGACGGGCAGCCGAACTACAACGAGGGTTACCTGTACCTCGGAGATCCGGCGGGTCTGATCCCCGCCCGCGTCGTGGAGGCGCCGTGGCTGCGCCGACTGCGGCCGCGCGGGGAGGACGTGTCGCTGGTGCTCGAAACGGCCCGCGGAACCGTGCACATCGAGGGGGAGACGGTGCTGTCCACCCACGACATCACCGATCCCGCCGAGCTTCCCGCCGAACAACTGGACAAGATGGCCAACTGGACGTTCCCGGCCCTGCAGCAGGCCGGTGTGCGCTATCGCTGGGACGGCGAGGAGACGATCGGAATGTTGGAGCGGTCCACCCCGATGGACCGCATCGAGCACGACAGCTGAACGCGCGGGCCGATTAGAAGACTCAGAACACGTAGTGCGGAATCAGCTCGTGCGCGCGCTGCAGGTTGGTCTGCATGCAATCGGGGTCGGGCTCGGAGTAGATCGGCGAGTAGAACAGCGACTGCTGCAGCACGCCGTAGCTGGTGTCGAAGGCGATCATGCAGGTGATCCACCAGCGGTTGTTCCAGTCCGTCGGCTTCATGACCCAGTACTGCGCCGCGCGGTGCCCGTCGATGTCGAGCTGGACCGCATCGGCGGGCAGGGTCTGCTCGTAGGTGCGCCAAACGATGGCCTCCACGGCCATTTGATAGTTGCCCGCGTCGTATCGGCATCGCAGCTGATCCTCCGGCGTCGGCGGCGTGAACGCCAGACCGATCGCCTGCACCGCCTCGAGCGGAATCTGCTTGCACGGGTTGAACGGCGACGGGTCGGTGGTCTCGATGACGGGCCATTTGATCGACGTCGTGACATTCGTCATCGGAATGTCGACGGCGTCCACCCGCGGGGCGCCCGCCGGGTTGGCCTGCCACACCACCATCACCGCAGCGATCAGTGCGCACAGTGCCGAGACCAAGCGCAGCTTGGCGAGCATGTCACCCCTTTGTTCGTCGGTCCGACCCTGCGGGGAGTGTAGCGGGCCGCTGCCAGCACCCGAAGAGGAAACAAGAACCTGTTCTAGTTGCCGGACGAGCCGTGCACATCCGGTTAAGTACCCTGGTCAGTTGTGACACGCGACGGCCGACGACCCACCCTCTGGGCGATCAGCGACTTGCACACGGGTCACACAGGCAACAAACCCGTGACCGAGTCGCTGCATCCGGCCTCGCCCGACGACTGGCTCATCGTCGCCGGCGACGTCGCCGAACGCACCGACGAGATTCGCTGGGCCCTGGACCTGTTGCGCAAACGGTTCGCCAAGGTGATCTGGATTCCGGGCAACCACGAGCTGTGGACCACCAACCGCGACCCAATGCAGATCTTCGGCAAGGCCCGCTACGACTACCTGGTCAACATGTGCGACGAGATGGGCATCATCACCCCCGAGCATCCGTTCCCGGTGTGGACCGAGGAGGGCGGTCCGGCCACGATCGTGCCGATGTTCCTGCTGTACGACTACACCTTCCTGCCCGAAGGCGCCGCCACCAAGGCTGAGGGGCTGGCCATTGCGCGCGAGCGCAACGTCGTCGGCACCGACGAGTTCCTGCTGTCCGCCGAGCCCTACGCCACCCGCGACGCGTGGTGCCGCGACCGGGTGTCCTACACCCGCAAACGACTCGAGGACCTCGACTGGATGACGCCGACGGTGTTGGTCAACCACTTCCCGATGGTTCGCGAACCCTGCGACGCGATGTTCTACCCCGAGTTCTCGCTGTGGTGCGGCACCACCGCCACCGCCGACTGGCACACCCGCTACAACGCGGTGTGCTCGGTCTACGGCCACCTGCACATTCCGCGCACGACGTGGTACGACGGTGTGCGGTTCGAGGAGGTGTCCGTCGGATATCCGCGAGAGTGGCGCCGCCGCAAGCCATATCGCTGGATGCGCCAGATCCTGCCCGACCCGCAGTATCCGCCCGGGTACCTCAACGAGTTCGGCGGCCACTTCCAGATCACCCAGGAGATGCGGGAGAACGCGCAGAAGGTGCAGCAACGGATCCGCGACAGGCAGGTCTCGCGATGACGGTCGCCGCTTCGCTGCTGTCCGATGTGCTGCCGGCGACGAGGACGGGACTGGCAGCCGCAGAGATCTACCGCGACCCGCCGGACCTGGCGCCGCTGCCCGAGGAGGAACCTCTGGTCGCGCGGTCGGTGGCCAAGCGGCGCAACGAGTTTGTCACGGTGCGGTTTTGCGCGCGGCAGGCACTCTCCGAGATCGGTATCGGACCGGTGCCGATCCTGAAGGGGGAGAAGGGCGAACCGCGTTGGCCCGACGGCATCGTCGGCTCGCTGACGCACTGTGAGGGCTATCGCGGGGCGGTGGTCGGTCGGCAGGCCGAGGTGCGGTCGGTGGGCATCGACGCAGAACCGCACGGTGTGCTGCCCGACGGTGTGCTCGACGCGATCAGCCTGCCCGACGAGCGAACCGAACTGAAACAGCTGCCGGGCGAACTGCACTGGGACCGAATCCTGTTCTGCGCCAAAGAGGCAACCTACAAGGCGTGGTTCCCGGTGACCCGCCGGTGGCTGGGCTTCGAGGACGCGCACATCGTCTTCGACGTCGACGACAGCGGCACCTCCGGCAGTTTCGTCTCGCGAATCCTGATCGACCCGGCGGCGATGCACGGCACCCCGCTGGAATCCCTGGCCGGCCGGTGGTCGGTCCGCGACGGTCTGGCGCTGACCGCGATCGTGCTATGACACAGGCGGGTCTGGTCATCGTCGACAAACCCGTGGGCATGACGAGCCATGATGTCGTCGGCCGCTGCCGTCGCTTCTTCGGCACCCGCAAGGTCGGCCACGCCGGGACCCTTGACCCGATGGCCACCGGCGTTCTCGTCGTCGGAATCGAGCGCGCCACCAAGATCCTCGGACTGCTGACGGTGACGGACAAGGCGTACTCCGCGACCATCCGACTCGGGCAAACCACCTCGACCGACGACGCCGAAGGCGAGATGCTGCAGCAGGTTTCGGCCGACGCCGTCACCGACGAGTGCATCGAGCGCGCGGTCGCCGACCTTCGCGGCGAGATCGACCAGGTCCCGTCGGCGGTGAGCGCGATCAAAGTCGGCGGACAGCGCGCCTACAAACTCGCGCGCGAAGGGCAGGCCGTCGAGTTGGCGGCCCGCAGCGTGCGTATCGAGCGGTTCGCGGTGCTGGACGTCCGGCGCGAACCCGCCGTCGTCGACGTCGACGTCGAGGTGGAGTGCTCCAGCGGCACCTACATCCGCGCACTGGCCCGCGACGTCGGGGCGGCGCTGGGAGTCGGTGGACATCTCACCGCGTTGCGCCGCACCAGAGTCGGCGGTTTCGGGTTGAGCGAGGCGCGAACGCTCGACGAACTCGCCGAAACCCCACGGCTGTCGTACAGCCTCGACACCGCATGTCTTCTGGCGTTCCCGCGGCGGGACCTGACGTCAGACGAGGCCGAGGACGTGCGGCACGGCCGACCGCTCAAACCGGCGGGCATCGACGGGATTTACGCCGCGACGGCTCAGGACGGCCAGGTCATCGCGCTACTGGAAGACCGGTCGGATCGTACGAAGTCGGTCGTCGTGCTGCGTCCGGCGACCTTGTAGCCCGGCGCATCCGGGCGCATACTGACGCCGTCCTAGAGATAGGAGCCGAAAATGGCGTCTCCGTACAAGGCACTTCAGATCGCATTGGGCGTGTTCGGCGTGGTCGCCCTCTGCCTGTATCCGCTTGCCGCGGTGTGGCCGTCAGGTTGGGCGTGGCATCCGGGACCGCCGCATCACTCCGACTACTTCATGATGATCGTCGGGCTGTATGCGACCCTCGGGGTCTTTCTGGTGTGGGCGGCGCGTAATCCGCGCGCTCATCTGAGCCTGATCTGGTTCGCGGTGTGGTCCAGCGTCGTGCACGCCGTCATCATGGCGGTGCAGTCGGTGCGCGGTGAGCACCAGACCGGGCATCTGGTGGGCGATGTGCCCGCACTGCTGTTCGTCGCGATCGTGCTGGCGGTGCTCGTGCGGGCCTCCGGCCTCACGATGTCCGAGGAACAGCCTGCCGCCGTCGAACGAAGCTGAGGGGACACCCCGCGAATGTGGAGCCTGGCGAAAATCCGGTGGCCGGTTATCGCAACCGACCATTCGGGAAGGCGCCCGCCTTGCAGCGAAAAATTCGCTGGCAGCGAATAATTCGCTGATAGGTGGGCACTCGTCGAAGAGGTCGGCGGCCCGCCACAGCGACCAACGCGCTAGCTCGCCACCACCCAGATCGCTTCTGCGGCGGGGCTTCCCAGCTCGACGGTGGTGTCGTCGCCGTCTGTCGACTCGATGGCCACCGAGATCATGCCGGCGAAGTCGCGCCGGGCCACCACGCGAAGGCGCGAGTCCAGGCTGATGCCGACACTGTCGAAGTACCGCAGCATCTCCGGATCGGCGTCCGAGATGCGCGCTATCGTCCCGCGGTCGCCGTCGTTGCAGGCCGACAACTGGCGCGCGTCCGGGGCGGGCACGCGTCCGTCGGCGGCCGGAATCGGATCGCCGTGTGGATCGCGCGTCGGATGCCCGAGCTTGGCGTCGATGCGGTCGAGCATCCGGTCCGACACCGCGTGCTCGAGCACCTCGGCTTCGTCGTGCACCTCGTCCCAGCTGTAGCCCAGCTCGCGCACGAGGAACGTCTCCATCAGCCGGTGCCTGCGCACCATCGCCAGGGCGGCGGCCCGGCCGGCTTCGGTCAGCGTCACCGCTCCGTACTTCTCGTGGTCGACCAGACCCTGGTCGGCGAGCTTGCGGATCGACTCCGAGGCGGTGCTGGCCGACACGCCGAGACGCTCGGCCAGCAGCTTGGTGCTCACCTTCTCCTGCGACCACTCCTGAACGGTCCAGATGACTTTCAGGTAGTCCTGGGCAACCGTCGTCAGGTCACGCGCATCGCCGGCAGGATTCACAATGACAAAGTTTAGGCAATACTCACCTCATCCGGGGGATCCGGCGACGCGGGGGACTCCTGTCGCGCCGTAGGCTTGCCCTCGTGCAGCGCTGGCGGGGACAAGACGAGATCCCGACGGACTGGGGCCGATGCGTGGTCACCATCGGGGTTTTCGACGGTGTGCATCGCGGACACCAGGAGCTGATCAACCACGCGGTCAAGGCCGGCCGGTCCCGCGGCGTGCCCACGGTGCTGATGACCTTCGACCCGCACCCGATGGAGGTCGTCTTCCCGGGCAGCCATCCCGCCCAGCTGACCACCCTGACCCGGCGCGCCGAACTGGTCGAGGAACTCGGCGTCGACGTCTTCCTGGTCATGCCGTTCACCGCCGACTTCATGAAGCTGACCCCGGAGCGCTACATCCACGAACTTCTGGTCGAACGCCTGCACGTGGTCGAGGTCGTCGTGGGGGAGAACTTCACCTTCGGCAAGAAGGCGGCGGGCAACGTCGAGTTGCTGCGCCAGGCCGGCGAGCGGTTCGGCTTCGCCGTGGAGAGCATGACGCTGGTCTCCGACGCTTTTGGGGTGGCCGACACCGACCGGGACCAGGCCGTCACGTTCTCCTCGACCTACATCCGGTCCTGCGTCGACGCGGGCGACGTCGTCGCCGCGGCCGAGGCGTTGGGGCGCCCGCACCGCGTCGAGGGGGTCGTCGTGCGCGGCGACGGACGGGGCAAGGTGCTGGGCTTTCCGACCGCCAACGTGGCGCCGCCCATGTACTCGGCGATTCCCGCCGACGGCGTCTACGCCGCGTGGTTCACCGTGCTCGGCCACGGTCCGGTCGCGGGCAGCGTCATCCCCGGCGAGCGGTACCAGGCCGCGGTCTCGGTGGGGACCAATCCGACGTTCTCCGGACGCACCCGCACCGTCGAGGCATTCGTGCTCGACACCACCGCCGACCTGTACGGCCAGCACGTCGCCGTCGATTTCGTGGCCCGGTTGCGCGGCCAGGAGAAATTCGCCAACGTCGACGACCTGGTGGAGCAGATGAGCCGCGACACCGAACACGCCCGCACACTCTTGGCTCGGTGACACCGGTGTTGAGCTGCGATTTCGCCGCTCACCTCGGCCGCTGCTAGACTGCCTGCCGACCGGGCGTGCGCTGCAGTTCGCGGCGGCTGCGCCTTCCCGGGGCTTACACGCCCCCTTCCGCGGACTGAAAAAGATGGAGTTGTTTCGTGGCGCTTACCGCCGAAGAGAAGAAGTCGATCCTGAGCGACTACGGCCTGCATGACACCGATACCGGCTCGCCGGAGGCGCAGGTCGCCCTGCTGACCAAGCGGATCATCGACCTCACCGAGCACCTGAAGGTGCACAAGCACGATCACCACTCGCGGCGCGGTCTGCTGCTGCTCGTCGGCCGCAGGCGCCGGCTGCTCAAGTACGTGGCCCAGGTCGACGTCCAGCGGTACCGCACGCTGATCGAACGACTCGGCCTGCGTCGCTGACCTCGTACCGCCGCGCGAACGCGCGACGGGATTCGGCCGGGTACTCCCCGCAGAGTACGATGGCCTCGTTCGACTGCCGTTGAGGCGCGAACGACCTGGGTGCGGTTTTCGCAGCTCCGCGAGCACCGCTCCCGCGTGTCATAACCAGGACCTGCTCGATCGCGCGGTCTTCGGTAGTGGCTGCCGGAAGAACTGCCGGCAGCTTCGATCGATGGCCGTAGCCGCATCGAGGCCGGTGGTTCAAGCGCTGTGACGACGCGAAAACAGCTAAACAGTGGAGACACTGAACCAGAGAGGCCATACGGACACCTATGTCTGTAGTTGAAATTGAAGACGGCGTGTACGAAGCGACCGCCGTGATCGACAACGGGAGCTTCGGCACCCGCACCATCCGTTTCGAGACCGGCCGGCTGGCCCAGCAGGCCGCCGGCGCCGTCGTCGCCTACCTCGACGACGAGACGATGTTGCTCTCGGCGACATCGGCCAGCAAGAACCCCAAAGACCATTTCGACTTCTTTCCGTTGACCATCGACGTCGAAGAGCGCATGTACGCCGCGGGTCGCATCCCCGGTTCGTTCTTCCGCCGCGAGGGCCGCCCGTCGACCGACGCGATCCTGACCTGCCGGCTGATCGATCGTCCGCTGCGCCCGACGTTCGTCGACGGCCTGCGCAACGAGATCCAGGTCGTGGTCACCGTCATGAGCCTCGATCCCAAGGATCTGTACGACGTGGTCGCGATCAACGCCGCGTCGGCGTCCACGCAGATCGCCGGACTGCCGTTCTCCGGGCCGGTCGGCGGCGTGCGCGTCGCGCTGATCGACGGGACCTGGGTCGCCTTCCCGACCGTCGAGCAGCTCGAGCGGGCGGTGTTCGACATGGTCGTCGCCGGTCGTGCCATCGAGGGCGACGACGTAGCGATCATGATGGTCGAGGCCGAGGCCACCGACAACGTCGTCGAGTTGATCGCCGGCGGTGCGCAGGCGCCCACCGAGAGCGTCGTGGCCGAGGGCCTGGAGGCCGCCAAACCGTTCATCGCGAGCCTGTGCGCAGCCCAGCAGGAGCTGGCGCAGCGCGCTGCCAAGCCGACCGCCGACTACCCGGTGTTCCCGGAGTACGGCGAAGACGTCTACTACGCCGTGGCCTCGGTGGCCACCGACGCGTTGTCGGAGGCGCTGACCATCGCCGGTAAGGCCGAGCGCAACGACCGCACCGACGAGATCAAGGCCGAGGTGCTCGAGCGGCTGGCCGAGCAGTACGCGGGCCGCGAGAAGGAGGTCGGCGCCGCGTTCCGTTCGCTGACCAAAAAGCTTGTGCGCCAACGTATCCTGACTGATCACTTCCGCATCGACGGCCGCGGTATCACCGACATCCGCGCGTTGAGCGCCGAGGTCGCCGTCGTGCCGCGGGCGCACGGCAGCGCGCTGTTCGAGCGTGGCGAGACCCAGATCCTGGGTGTCACCACACTCGACATGATGAAGCTGGCCCAGCAGATCGACTCGCTGGGGCCCGAAACCTCCAAGCGCTACATGCATCACTACAACTTCCCGCCCTACTCGACCGGTGAGACCGGCCGTGTCGGTTCGCCCAAGCGCCGCGAGATCGGCCACGGTGCGCTGGCGGAGCGGGCGCTGATGCCGGTGCTGCCCAGCGTCGAGGAGTTCCCGTACGCGATCCGCCAGGTGTCGGAGGCGTTGAGCTCGAACGGTTCGACGTCGATGGGCTCGGTGTGCGCTTCGACGCTCGCGCTGCTCAACGCCGGTGTGCCGCTCAAGGCTCCGGTCGCGGGCATCGCGATGGGTCTGGTGTCCGATGACATCGAGGTTGATGGCAAGACTGAGCGCCGGTTCGTCGCGCTCACCGACATCCTCGGTGCCGAGGACGCGTTCGGCGACATGGACTTCAAGGTCGCGGGCACCAAGGAGTTCGTCACCGCGCTGCAGTTGGACACCAAGCTCGACGGCATTCCGTCGCAGGTGCTGGCCGGTGCGCTTTCGCAGGCCAAGGACGCCCGGCTGACGATCCTCGAGGTGATGGCCGAGGCCATCGACGGGCCCGACGAGATGAGCCCGTACGCCCCGCGGATCACCACCATCAAGGTGCCCGTCGACAAGATCGGCGAGGTGATCGGGCCCAAAGGCAAGATCATCAACCAGATCACCGAAGAGACCGGCGCGTCGATCTCCATCGAGGACGACGGCACGGTGTTCGTCGGCGCGACCGACGGACCGTCGGCGCAGGCGGCGATCGACAAGATCAACGCGATTGCCAATCCGCAGCTGCCCAAGGTCGGCGAGCGGTTCCTCGGAACTGTGGTGAAGACCACCGACTTTGGAGCTTTCGTTTCCTTGTTGCCGGGTCGCGACGGGCTGGTCCACATCTCGAAGCTGGGACGTGGCAAGCGGATCGCCAAGGTCGAGGACGTCGTCAAGGTCGGCGACAAGTTGCGTGTGGAGATCGCCGACATCGACAACCGCGGGAAGATCTCGCTGATCCTCGTCGATGAACAGGAAGATGGAGCCGCGTCCAATTCCGACGCCGCGCCGGCAGATGCCGCAGCGGCCAGCAGTTAGGGCGTTGCGCCACACCGAACGTGGCGACAGATCAGCGGAGGCAGTGCGTCGCACGGTGTTACCCGGTGGCCTGCGTGTGGTCACCGAGTACCTCCCGTCGGTGCATTCGGCGTCGGTCGGGCTATGGGTCAACGTCGGTTCGCGCGACGAGGGCCCGAGTGTCGCGGGTGCGGCGCACTTCCTCGAGCACTTGCTGTTCAAGTCGACGCCGACCCGGTCGGCGGTGAGCATCGCGCAGGCCGTCGATGCGGTCGGCGGCGAGCTGAACGCCTTCACCGCCCGCGAGCACACCTGCTACTACGCGCACGTGCTCGACTCCGATCTGGAGTTGGCCGTCGACCTCGTCGCCGACGTCGTCTTGCGCGGACAGTGCGCGGCCGAGGACGTCGAGGTCGAACGCGACGTGGTGCTCGAGGAGATCGCGATGCGCGACGACGATCCCGAGGACACCCTCGGCGACGAGTTCCTCGCCGCGATGTTCGGCTCGCATCCGGTTGGACGCCCGGTGATCGGCAGCGTGGACTCGATCTCCTCGATGACACGCGCCCAACTGCACTCCTTCCACCTCCGCCGCTACACCCCCGAGCGGATGGTGCTCGCGGTGGCGGGCAACGTCGATCACGACGACGTGGTGTCGCTGGCGCGCGAGTACTTCGGCGCGCGTCTAATGCGTGGCCGCACACCGGTGCCGCCCCGCAAAGGCGCCGGCCGGGTGGGCGGACGCCCGAGGCTGGAACTGGTCAACCGGGACTCCGAACAGACGCACCTTTCGCTGGGTGTGCGTACGCCGGGCAGGCACTGGGAGCACCGCTGGGCGCTGTCGGTGCTGAACACCGCGCTCGGCGGGGGCCTGAGTTCGCGGCTGTTCCAGGAGATTCGGGAGGCCCGCGGGTTGGCGTACTCGGTGTACTCGACGATCGACACCTTCTCCGACAGCGGCGCGCTGTCGGTGTACGCGGGGTGCCTGCCGGACCGCTTCGACGAGGTTGCCCGCGTGACCACCGATGTGCTCGAGGCCGTCGCGAGCGATGGGATCACCGAAGACGAGTGCCGGATCGCAAAGGGTTCCCTGCGCGGCGGACTGGTGCTCGGCCTGGAGGATTCGGGTTCGCGAATGAACCGCATCGGCCGCAGCGAACTGCATTTCGGTGAACACCGCACCATCGACGAGACGTTGGCGAAGATCGACGCGGTCACGCTCGACGAGGTCAACGCCGTCGCGCGCCGGCTTCTGCGGCGGCCCTACGGCGGCGCTGTGTTGGGTCCGCTTCAATCGAAACGGTCACTGCCTCAGCCGCTTCGGGCCATCGCCGGCTGATCACCTACGCTGGGAGCCCATGACTGGGTTGTCACGTCGTCACGTTCTGATCGGTGGATTGACACTCGCGGCGCTCGCCGCCTCTCCGCACAAGGCCGTCATGGCCGACCCCAACCGTCCCTTACCGCCGATCGAGGATCGGCTCGGCGAGATGGAGCGTCGCCAGAACGCGTTGATCGGAGTGTTCGCAACCAATCTCGGCACCGGGCACACCATCGCGCATCGCGCGCAGGACCCGTTCGCGATGTGTTCGACGTTCAAGACCTACGCCGCCGCGCGGGTGCTGCAGAAGGCCGAGCGCGGTGAGCTCGCGCTCACCGATCGCGTCACCATCGAGCCGGGCGATATCGTCCCCAACTCGCCGGTGACCGAGGCGCGCGTCGGGCAGACGATGACGTGGGCGGAGTTGTGTCAGGCCGCCCTGCAGCGAAGCGACAACGCCGCGGGCAACTGGCTGCTGCGGGTGATCGGTGGTCCGTCCGGCGTGACCGACTTCGCCCGCAGCATCGGCGACGAACGGTCCCGGCTCGACCGGTGGGAGATCGAGCTGAACGCGGCGGTCCCAGGAGATCCGCGCGACACCACCACACCCGAGGCCATCGGAACCGGTTACCGGGCGATACTCACCGGCAACGTGCTCGCCGACCCGCAGCGGCGGCAGCTCGAGGACTGGATGCGGGCCAATCAGACGTCGAGCGTGCGACCGGTGCTGCCGCCGGGCTGGGCGACGGCCGACAAGACCGGCAGCGGTGACTACGCGAGCACCAACGACGTCGGTATCGCGTTCGGCCCGGCCGGTGAGCGATTGCTGCTGGCAATCATGACCAGGACCGCGGCAAACGACCCCGACATCCCGAACGACCGGCAGCTGGTCGGTGAAGTGGCTTCTGTGCTGGTCGCCGGCCTGCTGGCCTGATATCCGATGAAGGCGCCAGCTTTGCCCGGTCACCCCTCGGGACCGGGTCAAGCTGGCTTGTCAGCGGCTGCCCCCCACGCTCTTCGCCCCCCCTGCACCGAGCGTCAGCCGCTGGACTAAACGGTATGGCATGGAGCGTGACGGAGGAATCGGGCGAATCCCTATCTTTTTGCACCGGCACGTTTAAGGGTGCCCGGCAAACACGCTGAGCGTGGACTCAGAGCAGCAACGACGGATCCGTGTACCGCAGGTCGAGGTCGGCGGCGACCTGTGCGGACAGCAGGGCGCCTTCGTGGGTGGACAGACCCCTCGCGAGGGAGGCATCGGCCCGGCACGCCGCCCGCCAGCCCGCCTCGGCCAGCTTGAGCACGTACGGCATGGTCGCGTTGGTCAGGGCGAAGGTCGAGCTGCGCGGCACCGCGCCGGGCATATTGGCGACGCAGTAGAAGAGCGTGTCGTGCACGGCATACGTCGGGTCGTCGTGCGTGGTCGGACGCGAATCTTCGAAGCACCCGCCCTGGTCGATGGCGATGTCGACCAGCACCGCGCCCGGTCTCACCTGGGCGACAGTCGAATTCGTCACCAATTTCGGCGCTTTGGCGCCCGGCACCAGGACCGCGCCGACGACGAGGTCGGCGTCCTTCACCGCATCCTCGAGATCCAGCGCCGAGGAGTAACGGGTTCCGATGCGCCCGCCGAACTCCGCATCGACGGCGCGCAGCTTGTCGAGGCTGACATCGAACACGGTGACGTGCGCGCCCATGCCCGCGGCCACCCGCGCGGCGTCACGGCCGGCGGTGCCGCCGCCGATCACGACGACGTCGGCGGGAGCCACGCCCGGAACGCCGCCCATCAAGACGCCGCGGCCTCCGTGGCTGCGCATCAAGTGGTAGGCCCCGACCTGGGCCGCCAACCGTCCGGCAACCTCGCTCATCGGGGCCAGCAACGGAAGGGCGCCGTCGGCGGTCTGGACGGTTTCGTAGGCGATCGACGTCGTCCCCGAAGCCATCAGCGCTTCAGTGCACGGCCGCGACGCCGCCAGGTGCAGGTAGGTGAACAGCGTCTGGCCCCGACGCATCCGGTGGTATTCGGCTTCGATCGGCTCCTTGACCTTGAGCAGGAGCTCGGCCTCGGCCCACACCTGGTCGGCGCTGTCGATCAGCTGCGCGCCTGCGCGTTTGAAATCGGCGTCCGAGATCGCCGAACCGTCGCCGGCACCGGCCTGAAGGATCACCTCGTGGCCGCGGTGCACCAACTCGGCGACTCCGGCCGGGGTGATCGCGACCCGGTATTCGTTGTTCTTGATCTCGGTCGGAATACCGACGCGCATGACCGCTCCTCTATTGGATTCCGCCCCCAGTGTGAAGAAACTTCGATGGATCTGCAATTATCGCGTTTGAACTTCTGTAGAATTACTGTGTGAGCGAAACATCTTCATTTCCTCGGGCTTCAGGGGGCGTCGGCCCGAAGGATGTTCGCCCGGTTCCCCTCGACGACGTCGACCGCCGCATTCTCACCGCGCTGCACCGTGACGCGCGGATATCGAACAACGCACTGGCCGAGGCGGTCGGGATTGCGCCGTCGACATGCCACGGCCGGGTCCGCCGACTGCAGGAGTCGGGGGTGATCCGCGGTTTCTACACCGACATCGATCCGGCCGCGATCGGTCTGCCGCTTCAGGCGATGATCTCGGTGAGCCTGCAGTCCAGCGCTCGTGGCCGGATCCACAGCTTCATCCAGCAGATCCGGCGCAGGCCGCAGGTGATGGACGTGTACTTCCTCGCGGGCGCCGACGACTTCATCCTCCACGTCGCCGCGCGTGACACCGACGACCTACGGTCGTTCGTAGTGGAGAACCTCAACGCCGATGCCGACGTGGCCGGTACTCAAACGTCGCTGATCTTCGAACACCTGCGAGGGGCGTCGCCGCTCTAGCGACGGGAAGCATTGCTGCTCAGGCCATTTGGGTGTAACGCGCTGCGTCGGCGGCGTACTGCGGCGGCACGCACACCTCGTAGCGCCGGGCTTCGAGTGTCTCGACGCTGGAGAAGTCCCGTTCGCCTCTGGTCGTCACATGCGCGACGAACCCGAACACCGCGCCCCAGAATGCGCCGATCGTCAGCGCGATCAGCATGGTCACGATCCACACCGGGCCTACCGTGAAAATCGCGAACAGCAGCCCGATGAACAACCCGAACCAAGCGCCGCTCGCGGCGCCGGCGAACGCCGCCCGTCCCTTGGTCATCCGTCCGGTGATGCGTTCGACCGTGCGCAGATCATCGCCGATGATGCGCACGTGCTCGACGGGGAAGCCGCCGTCGGACATGCGGTCCACCAGCCGTTGCGCCTCGGGATAGTTGTCGAACGTCGCGATGACCTGGCGTGCGGGCCGCTGGTCGCCCAGCTGCTGCTCGGGCCGTCCACTCATATCCGTCACTTCGAACTCCATCTGCTGTCGTTCCGGTGTCCTCATGCATGGTTACCCGCTTTCAGGGGGCGCCGTCACCGAAAGCGGCGATCCGGTCGCGTCGATCAAGCTGGGCCCCGGGTGGATAAGGTGACGCCATGCGAGTCGGAGTGCTGGGAGCAAAGGGCAAGGTCGGCGCGACGATGGTCGAGGCCGTGCAAGCCGCCGAAGACCTGACCTTCACCGCGGGAGTCGACGCGGGCGATCCGTTGAGCCTGCTGACAGACAGCCAGACCGAGGTCGTCATCGACTTCACCCATCCCGACGTCGTGATGGACAACCTCGAGTTCCTCATCGGCAACGGGATACACGCCGTCGTCGGCACCACCGGGTTCACCGACGAGCGGTTGGACACCGTCCGGGAATGGCTGGACGCCAAACCCGATGCGGCGGTCCTGATCGCGCCGAACTTCGCGATCGGCGCGGTGTTGTCCATGCATTTCGCCCAGCAGGCCGCGCGGCACTTCGAATCGGTTGAAGTCATCGAACTGCACCATCCGCACAAGGCCGACGCCCCGTCCGGCACCGCGGCGCGCACCGCGCGACTCATCGCCGAGGCGCGAAAAGACATGCCGCCCAACCCCGATGCCACCAGTACCGGTCTTGACGGCGCGCGGGGTGCTGACGTCAACGGGGTTCCGGTTCATTCGGTGCGCCTGGCCGGGCTGGTCGCTCATCAGGAGGTGCTGTTCGGCACGCAGGGGGAGACGCTGACGATCCGGCACGACAGCCTGGACCGGACCTCCTTCGTGCCGGGAGTCCTGCTCGCGGTGCGGCGGGTGGCCGAACGGCCGGGGCTCACCGTGGGTATCGAGCCGCTTCTCGACCTCTGATGGCTGAAGGCGGGCGCGTCCTGCGCATTCAACTGCTGATCGGCTTCATGTGCGTCGCGCTGGTCGTGTACTTCGTGCTGCTGGGCCGCCTCGCGATGGCATTCGTCACGACCGGGGAGCCCGCCGCAGTCGGGTTGGGGCTGGCGCTGATGGTGCTTCCGCTGATCGGGCTGTGGGCCATGCTCAGCACGCTGCGCGCCGGCCTGGCCCATCAGCGGCTCGCGCGGATCTGCCACGACGAGGGGATGGAACTCGACGTCAGCGCGCTACCGCGGATGCCGTCCGGGCGAATCCAGCGCGACGCCGCCGACGCGTTGTTCGTCACCGTGCGTGCGGAACTAGACAACGACCCGCACAACTGGCGACGGTGGTATCGACTGGCGCGTGCCTACGACTACGCCGGTGACCGCAGCCGCGCGCGCGAAGCGATGAAGAGGGCTGTCGAGATGGAGGAGCGGGACCGATGAGTAAGACCCTGTTGGTCGTGCACCACACGCCGTCGCCCGGAACTCGCGAGCTGCTGGAGGCCGTTCTCGCCGGCGCCGGGGATCCCGACATCGAGGGCGTCGAGACCGTGGTCAGGCCCGCGCTGGCCGCCACCCTGCCCGACATGCTCGACGCAGACGGCTACCTGTTCGGAACCACGGCCAACTTCGGGTACATGAGCGGCGCGCTCAAGCACTTCTTCGACACCGTCTACTACCCGAGCCTCGACCACGTCGGCGGCCGGCCGTACGGCGTGTGGGTGCACGGCAACAACGACACCGTCGGCGCGGTCAACGCCGTGGACAAGCTCGCGACCGGGCTCGCCCTGACCAGAGCCGCCGATGCGCTGGAGGTCGTCGGCGGCGTCGACGCGGGCGTGCGCGAACGCGCCTACGAACTCGGTGGCACACTGGCCGCGACGCTGATGGAGGACTAGTCATGCCCGGAATCGCCGAACTCGCCTTGGGCGCAGCGCCACTCGCGGGCGGGGCACTGCTCGGGATCGCCGCGGGCAACCTCCGCGGACCTGACTTCCGCGGACTGATCGCCAAGGACATGGACCTGCTCGAGCGCATACCCGACGACCAACCCGAACTCAAGGCGCGGCTGAAAGCCAGCATCGACCATCGCATCGAAGACATGATCAGCGCCGCTGAGCGCAGCCGCGACCTGCGGCTGGCGGCGATGTCCTATCGCGGCAACTGGCGCGACGTCGTGGTGTTTCTCTGCGCGATCCTGTTCACCATCGTCTGGTGGAACGTCGACCACGACCGGACGAACTGGCTGCTGATGTTCATCGTGATGATCCTCGCGACGATTGTCGCCGGGATCTACGCGGCACGCGGTCTGCTGCGGTCGCTGCAAATGGTGCTGCGCGGACGTCGTAGACCTCAGTAGTGGTAGGTGTCCGACGGAGCCGGGATGTGCGCCGGATCGTCGACGTCGTCGAACTCCGACACCTCGATGCCGTACGCGCGGGCCAGATCGATGATCTTGTTCGCCCTGGCGATACGGGGTAGATCGGACCCGTTGCGGATCTCACCGCCGTCGCGTTCGAACTCGACGAAAAACTCCTTGGCCCAGGCGATTTCCTCGGGTGACGGGGAAAGCCCCTCGTTGACGGTGGTGCACTGCTCGGGTGTCAGGCAGATCTTGCCCGTCATACCGAATTCGACCGACACCGCCGTGGCCTCGCTGAGCTTGAGCGCACTCGAACCGACCGTCGGGCCGTCGATCGCGCTCGGGAGGTGGGCGGCCTTCGCCGCGATCGTGAACCGCGACCGCGCGTAAGCAAGGGTGGTCGGACTTTCGCCGAAGCCGGTGTCGCGCCGGAAGTCGCCGATGCCGAAGGCCAGCCGGAACGTGCCCTTCGCGGCGGCGATCGCGGTGATGCGTTCGAGCCCCCGGGCCGTTTCGACCAGCGCGACGATCGGCACCCCCGGTAGCCGATTGGCGGTTTCGGTGACGTGGTCGACGGATTCGACCATCGCCAGCATCACCCCACCGACCGACGTTTTCGCGAGCGCGTCGAGGTCGTCGGCCCACCACGGCGTTCCGAAGCCGTTGACGCGGACCCAGTCGGTGTTGCCCTCGGTCAGCCAGCGGATGACGTTGTCGCGGGCGACGGTCTTGTCCTTCGGCGCGACCGCGTCCTCGATGTCCAGCACGACGATGTCGGCTCGGGACCGCACGGCAGGGGCGAACCGGTCGTACTGTGCGCCGTTCACCAGCAGCCAACTGCGGGCCAGCACCGGGTCGATACGCGAGCCGACGTCGTCGTGGTCCGCGTGAGCGCCGTGATCCTGAACGTCCATCGGATTATCGTCGCGTATCGACCCGGCAGGCTGCGATCGGACCCGGTGGAACGCGCCTCAATTGGGCAGAGCGGATTCGAACAACTCCTGCAGGGCGATCCAGTGCCGTTGGGCGGCCTCTTCGTCGTACGGGGCGTTGTCGGGCACCGCGAAGCCGTGGCCGGCTGGATAGAACTCCACCGTATGGGCGACGTTCGCTGCGGTCAGAGCCTTGTCGAGGGTCTCGGCATGCGCGTTCGTGAAGCCCTGGTCGTTCTTTGCGCCTGCGACATAGACGGTGGCCTTCATCCGGTCGGCGAGCAGGTGCGGGCTGGTGGGTTCGTCGGTGACGAGACCGCTGGCGTGGAAGGATCCCGCCGCGGCGACCCGGTCGGGCACCCGCCCGGCGACGATGACCGAGGTGCGCCCGCCCATGCAGTAGCCGCAGACCCCGAACGCGTCGCCCTTGACCTCGGGCCGTGACTGCAGGAAGTCGAAGAACGCCGCGGCGTCGGAGGCCATCATGTCGGGGGTGATCGAGGAGATCATCCCGAACAGACGCTTGCGCTGCTTGGCGTCGGTGAACGCGGTCCGCATGTCGAACGGCTCCCAGTCGCCGTGACGGTAGTAGACGTCGGGGAGCAGCACCGCATGGCCGAAGCCGGCCAGCCGCGCCGCCATCTCCTGAAAGGTGTCGCGGACCCCGCCGGCGTCGACGTACATCACGACACCGGTCCACGGTCCGGGGCCGTTCGGGGTGTGCAGGGTCACGGGGCAGGTGCCGTCGGCAGTGGTGACGGTCGCGGAGATGCTCGGCATGGCCTCCGTTCTACCCGCCGGGTCGGGAAGTAAGCTGACCGACGTGCCGATCGCCACCCCGTACGAGGATCTTCTGCGGCTGGTGATGGAGCGCGGCATCCCGAAGTCCGACCGCACCGGCACCGGCACCCGCAGTGTGTTCGGCCACCAGATGCGCTACGACCTCGCGGCCGGCTTTCCGCTGATCACCACCAAGAAGGTGCACACCAAGTCGATCGTCTACGAGTTGCTGTGGTTCCTGCGCGGCGACTCGAACGTGCGCTGGTTGCAGGAGCGCGGCATCACCATCTGGGACGAATGGGCTTCTCCGACAGGGGATCTCGGTCCTGTGTACGGTGTGCAGTGGCGTTCGTGGCCGACGCCGTCGGGCGAGCACATCGACCAGATCAGCGCCGCGCTGGACCTGCTGGAGACCGATCCCGACTCGCGCCGCAACATCGTCTCGGCGTGGAACGTCGGGGAGATTCCGCAGATGGCGTTGCCGCCGTGCCACGCGTTCTTCCAGTTCTACGTCGCCGACGGCAAACTGTCGTGCCAGCTGTATCAGCGCAGCGCCGATCTGTTCCTCGGGGTGCCGTTCAACATCGCCAGCTACGCGCTGCTGACCCACATGATGGCAGCGCAGGCCCGACTGGAGGTCGGCGAGTTCATCTGGACCGGCGGGGACTGCCACATCTACGACAATCACGTCGAGCAGGTGCAGTTGCAGCTCAGCCGCGATCCCCGGCCGTACCCCGAACTCGTTCTTGCGCCGCGCGATTCGATCTTCGACTACACCTACGAAGACGTGGCCATCCTCAATTACGACCCGCATCCGGCGATCAAGGCGCCGGTTGCGGTCTAACGTCGGGCTCATCTGGGCACAGTCGAGCTCTGGAGTCATCGGTCGCAACGGCGGTATCCCGTGGCGCCTGCCCGAGGATCAGGCCCGCTTCAAGGAACTGACGATGGGCCACACCGTCGTGATGGGCCGGCGCACGTGGGAGTCGTTGCCGGCCAAGGTCCGGCCGCTGCCGGGACGCGACAACGTCGTGCTGACCCGCCGGCCCGACTACGCGGCCGAGGGCGCGCGGGTGGTGACTTCACTCGAGGACGCCCTGACCGGTGACCAGATCTGGGTGATCGGCGGCAACGAGGTATACGCGCTGGCGTTGCCGATCGCCACCCGCTGCGAGGTCACCGAGGTCGATCTCGACCTGCACCGCGAGGACGACGACGCGCTGGCGCCGGTGCTCGACGAGGACTGGGTCGGCGAGGCCGGCGACTGGCAGGTCAGCACCTCGGGTCTGCGGTACCGGTACTACACCTACCGGCGGCGCTGACGCGCTGTCAGTGGCGTCCGGCACGATGAAGACGTGCCGAGCAGACTCACGGCCGATCAGGCGCGGCGTGTCGCCGTCGCCGCGCAGGGCTTCGCCGAGCCGCGTCCGCGGGGCCCCGTTACCCGGGCGCATCTGCGCAGGCTGATCTCGCGGATCCAGGTGTTGCAGTTGGATTCGGTGTCGGTGTCGGTGCGCGCGCATTACGCGCCGGTGTTCAGCCGGCTCGGCCCCTACGACCGCGATGTGCTCGATCGGGCGGCGTGGAGTCATGCGGCGCGCGCTCCGCGGATGCTGGTCGAGTACTGGGCGCACGAGGCGGCGCTGATGGCCGTCGACGATTGGCCGCTTCTGCGCTGGCGGATGCGCGAGTACACGCACGGCCGGTGGGGCAAGGAGATCGTCAAGAAGAACGCCAAGCTGGTTGACGACGTAGTCAGCGCCGTGACGGCGTTGGGCCCGTCAACCGCAGGCGAGATCGAGGCGTATCTGGGCGCCGAACAACGCGGCCGGAAGGGTCCGTGGTGGGACCGCAGCGACACGAAGTGGGTGACCGAGGCGTTGTTCGCCTCGGGGGTGCTGACGACGGCCACCCGGGTCGGATTCGCGCGGCACTACGACCTGTCGGAGCGGGTGCTGCCGCCGGAGGTGTTCACCCGCGAGGTCGATGACGCGGACGCCGTCAGGGAGTTGGTGCTGAGGGCGTCGGGCGCTCTCGGTGTGGGCACCGAACAGGACATTCGCGACTATTTCCGGTTGTCGCCGGGGCAGGTGAAGCCTGCGATCGCGAAACTGGTCGCCGACGGCGAGCTGGAACCGGTGGAGGTCGACGGTTGGAAGGGGCCGGCGTATCTGCGGGCGGGACAGATCATTCCGCGACGCGACCGCGGAACGGCGCTGCTGTGCCCCTTCGACCCGCTGATCTTCTTCCGGCCGCGGGTGGAGCGCTTGTTCGGCGGCTTCAGGTACCGCATCGAGATCTACACCCCGGCGCCGAAGCGGCGGTACGGCTACTACGTGTGGCCGTTTCTGCTCGACGGTGAGCTGGTCGGACGGGTGGACTTGAAGGCCGATCGGGCCGCGGGCGTCCTGCACGTGGTGGGCGCGTTCGCGGAGGAGGGCGCAGAGCGGTCGCGGGTAGCTCCGGCGATGGCCGACGAACTGCGGACCATGGCGTCGTGGCTCGGATTGTCAGACGTCACGGTCGGCGCGAACGGGGACCTGGTCGACAACTTGCGCCGAGAGTCGGGTTGACACCACCCGACACCCGGCCGGAAACGAGCTCAGACGCAGTCCGCGCAGATCGTGCGGTCGCCGGATTGCAGTGCCAGCCGGCTGTGGTGCTGCACCAGGAAGCAACTCGAGCAGGTGAACTCGTCGGCCTGCTTCGGGATCACTCGGACCGTGAGCTCCTCACCGGACAGGTCCATATCGGGCAGGATGATCGGGTCGACCGCGTCGCCGTCATCGACGTCGAGAACTGCGATGTCGGCCTGGCCGCGGCGGGCGGCGATCGCCTCGAGTGACTCATCGACCGCTTCGTCGGTTTCCTTCACACGGGGTGCGTCGTAATCGGTGGCCATGGTCACCCTCCCTCTCTAGATCGGCGTCTGGGTAACACCGATTGAGAACGGATTTGTTCCCGGCCCGCGCGCGGTCGAAACCTGGATTCTTCGCTTGGTTCGCCGCCGAATGTGCGATCTGATCCGCTGCGACCGGCGAGTCGCGGATGAAACCGCACACCCGGCGGTCGGCTCGGCGCAGGCTCGGCGCTCACTGGCATCACCGACGACCCGCGTTAGGGTGAGCCGTGGCCGAGACCTCGCCGCTGCGCGTCCAGCTGATCGCCAAGACGGAGTTCACCGCGCCGCCGGAAGTGCCATGGGAAACCGACGCCGACGGCGGGCCCGCGCTCGTCGAATTCGCCGGCCGCGCGTGCTATCAGAGCTGGTCGAAGCCCAATCCGCGCACCGCCACCAACGCGGCCTACATTCGGCACATCATCGACGTCGGGCATTTCTCGGTGCTTGAGCACGCCTCGGTGTCCTTCTACATCACCGGCATCTCGCGGTCGTGCACACACGAGCTGATCCGTCACCGCCACTTCTCGTATTCGCAGCTCTCGCAGCGGTACGTACCCGAGCACGACGCGCAGGTGGTGGTGCCGCCGGGCATCGAGGACGACCCCGAGTTGACCGAGATGTTCGCCACCGCGGCCGACGCCAGCCGCGCCGCCTACACCGAGCTGCTCGAACGCCTGGAAGCGAAGTTCCGCGGCGATGAACCCGGGGAGAAGCTCGGTGTGCTGCGACGCAAGCAGGCGCGACAGGCTGCGCGCGCGGTGCTGCCCAACGCCACCGAGACCCGCATCGTCGTGACCGGGAACTACCGCGCGTGGCGGCATTTCATCGCGATGCGGGCCAGCGAGCACGCCGACGTGGAGATTCGTCGGCTGGCCATCGAGTGCCTGCGCCGACTGGTCGATGTCGCACCCCAGGTGTTCAGCGACTTCGAGATCTCCACGCTGTCCGACGGCACGGAGGTCGCCACATCGCCTCTGGCCACGGAAGCGTGACCATCAACGAGTAATCTGAGCCCCGTGAGCACCAGCGGAATCGATGTGAGGGCCCGGTTGGGCACCGTGCTGACCGCGATGGTGACTCCGTTCAAGCCCGACGGCATGCTCGACACCGAAGCCGCGGCCCAGCTGGCGACGCGACTCGTCGACGCCGGCTGTGACGGCCTGGTGCTGTCCGGGACCACCGGCGAGTCGCCGACCACGACCGACGCCGAGAAGATCGCGCTGCTGCGAGCGGTGCTCGACGCCGTGGGCGACCGGGCACGCATCATCGCCGGTGCGGGCACTTATGACACCGCGCACAGCGTGCATCTGGCCAAAGCGTGTGCGGCCGAGGGTGCGCACGGGCTGCTGGTGGTGACGCCGTACTACTCGCGCCCGCCGCAGGCTGGGCTGCTGGCTCACTTCACCGCGGTGGCCGACGCGACGCCGCTTCCGGTGGTGCTCTACGACATCCCGCCGCGGTCGGTGGTGCCGATCCAGTGGGAGACGCTGCGCATGCTTGCCGAGCACCCCAACATCGTGGCCGTCAAGGACGCCAAGGGCGATCTGCACGGCGGCGGGCAGATCATTGCCGAGACCGGCCTGGCGTACTACTCCGGAGACGACGCGCTCAACCTGCCCTGGTTGGCCATGGGCGCCGTCGGATTCGTCAGCGTCTGGGGCCACCTGGCCGCCAGCCAGCTGCGAGAAATGTTCTCGGCCTTCCAATCCGGCGATATCGCAACGGCCCGCAAGATCAACGTCACGCTGGGCCCGCTGGTCGACGCGCAGGCCCGGCTCGGTGGCGTGACGCTGTCGAAGGCCGGGCTGCGGCTCCAGGGCTTCGACGCCGGTGAGCCCAGGCTGCCGCAAGTACCGGCCACCCCTGCACAACTCGATGCGTTGGCCGCAGATATGCGGGCGGCCGCGGTGCTGCGGTAGTGAACGAAGAACTCAACCAACCGGGGCCACTGGCCCCAGGCGGACTTCGGGTCACTGCGCTGGGCGGGATCAGCGAAATCGGCCGCAACATGACCGTTTTCGAGCATCTGGGTCGGTTGCTGATCGTCGACTGCGGGGTCTTGTTCCCCACCCACGACGAGCCCGGGGTCGACCTGATTCTGCCCGACCTGCGCCTGATCGAGAACCGCCTCGACGAGGTGGAGGCGCTGGTGCTCACCCATGCGCACGAGGACCACATCGGCGCGATCCCGTTCCTGCTGAAGCTTCGCCGTGACATCCCGGTCGTGGGCTCGAAGTTCACGCTCGCCCTGGTGGCCGAGAAGTGCCGCGAACACCGGATCAAACCGGTCTTCGTCGAAGTCGACGAGGGCCAGAGTTCCAGACACGGCGTGTTCGAGTGCGAATACTTCGGGGTCAACCACTCGATCCCGGGCTGCCTGGCCATCGCGATCCACACCGGTGCGGGCACGGTGCTGCACACCGGCGACATCAAGCTCGATCAGTCCCCGCCCGACGGGAAACCCACCGACCTGCCCGGTATGTCGCGACTCGGCGATGCCGGGGTGGACCTGTTCCTCTGTGACTCCACCAACGCCGAGATTCCCGGGGTGGGGCCGTCGGAGAGCGAGATCGGCCCGAACATGCACCGGCTGATCCGCAGCGCGCAGGGGCGCGTCATCGTGGCCTGCTTCGCCTCCAATGTCGGTCGCGTGCAGCAGATCATCGACGCTTCGGTGGCGCTGGGCCGCAAGGTGGCGTTCGTCGGCCGGTCGATGGTCCGCAACATGGGGATCGCCAGGGAACTCGGATACCTCACGCTGGAAAACGATGACGACATCATCGACATCGGCGCCGCGGAGATGATGGCTCCTGAACGCGTCGTGCTCGTCACCACCGGAACGCAGGGGGAGCCGATGGCGGCGCTGTCGCGGATGTCGCGCGGTGAGCACCGCAGCATCACGTTGACTGCGGGCGACCTCATCATCATGTCGTCGTCGCAGATACCGGGCAACGAGGAGGCGATCTTCGGAGTGCTGGACGCGTTGGCGAAGATCGGCGCGCGCGTCGTCACGAACGCGCAAGTGCGCGTACATGTTTCCGGCCACGCCTACGCCGGTGAACTGCTATTTCTCTACAACGGAGTGCGCCCGCGCAACGTGATGCCCGTGCACGGCACCTGGCGGATGTTGCGGGCCAACGCCGGTCTGGCCGCCCGCACGGGGGTGCCCGAGGACAACATCGTGTTGGCCGAGAACGGTGTGAGCGTCGACCTGGTGGCCGGGCGGGCGTCGATCGCGGGCGCGGTGCCCACAGGCAAGATGTTCGTCGACGGGCTGGTCACCGGCGATGTGGGGGACGCCGTGGTCGGTCAACGGCTCACGCTCTCTTCAGGATTCATCGGCATCACGGTCGTCGTTCAGCGCGGGACCGGTAAGCCCGCGGCGGCGCCGCACCTGCACTCCCGCGGCTTCTCCGAGGACCCGAAGGCCCTCGAACCGGCCACCCGCAAAGTCGAAGAGGCACTCGAAGCGCTTGTGGCCGAACGGGTCACCGATATCAACCGCATCGCCCAGGCGTCGCGGCGCGCCGTCGGTAAATGGGTAGGGGAGGTCTACCGGCGCCAGCCGATGATCGTGCCGACGGTCATCGAGATCTGACTCGCAGGTTTGGCTAGGCCACGTCGCGGTGCCGATCACCGGTATGGCCAGCCTCGCCAGCCTCCGCTGGACGCAGTTGTGGGCTGCCCGCCTCTGAGCGAATTATTCGCTGCCCACGAATATTTCGCTCGCAGCTGGGCAGTCAGGGAGGCATCACCGACAGATAGAAGAGGCGGGCTGCAACTGCTGAGCCACATGGGCAGCATGCACCGAGGCCGGTATGCTCGTCGCCCTGAGTTTCTCCCTCGCAAGAGCTCAGCGTTTGTTCACCGACCCGGCGTCGACGGGCAGCGCGACACCGGTGACGTAACGCGCGGCGTCCGACACCAGCCACGCCACCGCGTTGGCGATGTCTTCGGGTTGCAGCACCTGCACGGGAAGCGCGTTGCCCATGTCCTGCGGCGACTTCTCCGCGATGCTGCCCAGCCACTGTCGCGTCGCTTCGTTGTTGATCATCGGGGTGTCCACGCCGGCGGGATGCACCGAGTTGACCCGGATGCTATGTGGTGCAAGCAGATTGGCGTATAGCCGCATCAATCCGACGATGCCGTGTTTGGCGGCGACGTAGCCAATCGCACCGGGATCATCGCTGCCCATCCCGACCAGGCCCACGACCGAACTGGTGAGCACGATCGAGCCGCCCTCGCCGGTGGCGATCAGTGCCCCCTTGGCCACCTCCACTGTGTGATGAACGCCGGTGAGGTTCACGTCGATCACATCGCGCCACCCGTCGGCGCCCGACTGCATCGGCGCGATACCGGCGTTGGCGACGACGATGTCGAGGCGGCCGAACTCGTCGACGCCGGTCTGCACTGCCGAGGCCAACGCATCCTGGTCGCGAACGTCGGCCTGGCGAGCCACTATTCGCGCGCCCGTGTCCTCGACGAGCTTCACGGTCTCGGCCAGATCGTCGGCCGTCGCCAATGGGTAGGGCACCGAGGCGATCTGGTCACAGAGGTCGACGGCGATGATGTTGGCGCCGTCGGAGGCCAACTTCACCGCCTCCGCGCGGCCCTGCCCGCGCGCCGCACCCGTGATGAACGCGACTTTGCCTGCGAGCCCGGGCATCAGGACCGCAGCGCGCCCTTGCTCGGGTCGCCGGCGACAACCGGCTGCAGCATCTTGATGTCGGGCGCCCCGTCGAGGTGCTCACCGACCGCGCCGAACAGCTCGCCGATGGCCGGTGCGGTGCTGTGCGTCTTGAGGGCATCCTCGTCGGCCCACTGCTCGACGAACACGAAGGTGCCGTTGGCCTCGTGCAGCGCGTAGAGCTCGCAGCCGGGCTCCTGGTGCACCGCCTCGATGGCCTTCTTGCAGGCGTCCCGCACCGTGTCAACGGATTCGGGTTTGGCGGTCATGGTGGCGACAACGACAACTGCGTTTGGGTTGGACATCAGGCGCCGACTCCTCGGTGAGTGCTGCTGGACGAGTGCACAGCCTACCCAGCGACCCCTGCGACATTCAGACCACGTCGACCCAGATCGTGAACGCCACGGCAAGCACCGCGACGAGAACGAGTCCGACGGTGTCCCCGAGACCGATCTGCGGGGCCTCGGTGCGGTGTATGCGCAGCTCCCGCGCCAGGAGGAACAACGGGAACGTCACGCTGATCGCGACGAGGAACGAGGCGATGACGTAGATCCAGACGAAGCGGATGCCGTGCTTGCGTGCCTCGAACACCATGAAGATCACCGCGGCGAGCAGAAACAGGGTGATGTCGGCGGTGATGGATCGCGACGCCGGGTTGACCTTGGTTTCTTCCCAGAACACGCGGAGGAAGTCCGCCCCGCGGTCGAGGTAGGCCAGGTTCTGGCTCCAGGTGGCGATCAGCGCGACGAGCGCGATGACGCCATAGGCGGCGCACAGCGCTTTGGTGGTGGTCGGCAGGCTCGCCGACGTGTTGGTTTCGGTCATTTCCGCACGGTAAGTCGCGAAACCGCATCAATTGATACGTATCTGTTACCCGTGTGGCAGATGGTGATTATGGGGCTGGAGCGACTAGGCTTACAGGATGCCTAGTAAGACCGCCGCGCGCTCTGGAAGTCGTTCCACCAGATCAAAACAGGGCGCGCGATCGGGTGGCCGGGCGGCGCCGCGACGTAAGCCGGCGCCGCGCAAGACCACGTCACCACGCCGGACGTCGTCACCCATCTCGTCGGCCGGTGCCTCGGTGGGCCGCGGTGTGCGGGCGGGTTGGCTGATGGTGGCCAAAGGCGCGGGCACCACCGCGCGTTCGGTCGGGCGGGCTCGCGACCTCGAACCCGGTCATCGCCGTGACGGCATCGCGTTGGCACTTCTCGGCCTGGCGGTGATCCTCGCGGCGAGTTCGTGGTTCGGTGCCGCCGGCCCGGTGGGTGACTGGCTCGACACGTTCTGGCGGACGCTGATCGGCGCCGCCGTCGTGCTCGTGCCGATCGCTCTGGCAGCCGTCGGTGTGACGCTCATGCGCACTGAACCGGATCCGGACGCCAGGCCAAGGCTGATCCTGGGTTCGGCGATGATCGCGCTGCCCGCGCTCGGGTTATGGCATCTGTGGGCCGGTTCGCCGCAGGATCCGGTGGCACGTCGGCATGCCTCGGGCTTCTTCGGGTTCGCTATCGGCGGTCCGCTCTCCGACGGGCTGACAGCGTGGATCGCCGCCCCGCTGTTGTTCATTGGTGTGTTGTTCGGCGTCTTGCTGGTGACCGGCACGACGATTCGCGAAGTGCCCTCGACCGTGCGCTCCATGTTCTCCGCCCGCGGTTACGACGAATACGACTACGACGAGTACGACGACGAGGACACCGCCGTCATATCCGAGTCCGACGATTTCTCCGACGGCTACTACGACGATCCGAACGCCTACGACGCCGAACAGGCATGGCCGACCGGCACGCCGATGGAGAACTACCCGCTCTCCGACGAAGCGCCGACGATTCCCGAACCGACCGCCAAGACGCGCAAGAAGAAGCAAAAGCAGTCGACGATGACGCTGGACCGCGTGGTCGACGGCCCGTACGCGCTTCCGTCGCTCGAGCTTCTGATCGCCGGCGATCCTCCGAAACGGCGCAGCGCGGGCAACGATCGAATGATCGAGGCGATCACCGAGGTGCTCGACCAGTTCAAGGTCAACGCATCGGTCACCGGATGCACTCGGGGCCCGACCGTCACCCGGTACGAGGTCGAACTCGGACCGGGCGTCAAGGTCGAGAAGATCACTGCGCTGCAACGCAATATCGCCTATGCGGTCGCGACCGAGAGTGTCCGGATGCTGGCGCCCATCCCGGGCAAGAGTGCGGTCGGTATCGAGGTTCCCAACGTGGATCGCGAGATGGTGCGCCTGGCTGACGTGCTGACCGATCCGAGTACCCGGGGTGACCACCACCCGCTCGTCATCGGTTTGGGCAAAGACATTGAGGGCGAGTACATCTCGGCGAACCTCGCCAAGATGCCGCATCTGCTGGTCGCCGGCTCGACCGGTTCCGGTAAGTCGAGCTTCGTGAACTCGATGCTGGTGTCGCTGTTGGTGCGGGCCACACCGGAGGAGGTCAGGATGATCCTGATCGACCCGAAGATGGTGGAACTGACGCCTTACGAGGGCATTCCGCACCTCATCACGCCGATCATCACCCAGCCGAAGAAGGCCGCCGCCGCGCTGGCGTGGCTGGTGGAGGAGATGGAGCAGCGCTATCAGGACATGCAGGCCTCGCGCGTGCGCCATATCGACGACTTCAACAAGAAGGTGCGCTCCGGCGAGATCACCACACCGCTGGGAAGTCAGCGTGAGTACAAGCCCTATCCGTACATCGTCGCGATCGTCGACGAGTTGGCCGACCTCATGATGACCGCCCCGCGCGATGTCGAGGATGCGATCGTGCGCATCACCCAGAAGGCCCGCGCGGCAGGCATTCACCTGGTGCTGGCCACGCAGCGACCGTCGGTGGACGTCGTCACCGGCCTGATCAAGACCAACGTGCCGTCACGGTTGGCGTTCGCCACGTCGTCGTTGACCGACAGCCGCGTCATCCTCGACCAGCAGGGCGCCGAGAAGCTGATCGGCATGGGCGACGGGCTGTTCCTGCCGATGGGGGCCAATAAGCCGATCCGTCTGCAGGGCGCGTTCATCACCGACGACGAGATCCACGCCGTCGTGGAAGCGACCAAGTCGCAGGCCGAACCGGAGTACACCGAGGGCGTCACCAACGCCAAGACAAACAGCGAGCGCACCGACGTCGACCCCGACATCGGCGACGACATGGACGTCTTCCTGCAGGCGGTCGAGTTGGTGGTGTCGAGCCAGTTCGGGTCGACGTCGATGTTGCAGCGCAAACTGCGCGTCGGTTTCGCCAAGGCGGGCCGGTTGATGGATTTGATGGAGACCCGCAACATCGTCGGGCCGAGCGAGGGTTCCAAGGCCCGTGAGGTTCTCGTCAAACCCGACGAACTGGCCGCGACGCTGGCGTCGATCCGCGGGTCGGACTCCGGCGGCGACGACGACGAGTGATTGGTGCACCGCTAGGAGCGCTCAGTGGCTGTTGCGATTTGTGGTTGGTTGCCGGTGGGCGGTGACAGGTTGGTGGTACAGGTTGGTGGTGTGGCCCCG
>NZ_LQIR01000003.1:0-123603 GCF_001499925.1 Mycobacterium lehmannii | reverse complement strand
CCGTTATTGCTGCCCAACGTGCCCGAGGCGAGCAACTTCCGGCACATGGCATTGAGCGCATCGTGGTTGCGCTGCCCGGTCGTGCGGGTGTCCGCGGCCACCGCTTCGGGCGACGGCTCACCTTCCACACACGCGGTGTCATCGGCCGGGTTGTTCCTGCCGGGGGCGGCTTCGGTGGCCAGCACCGCTTCCAACGCCGCCCGGGTGGCCGGATCAAGCAGTCCGCGTAGCTCACTCATCCCATCAAGGCGCTGACGACCCAGCCGCAGCCAGCGCTGCGCTGCGCGCAACTCATCGGAAAAATCCCCATCCGGGTTCAAATACGCCGCCAACCGCTGCGCGGCCGCGCGCAACTCCTCAGGAGTGTGCTTGGTGGCCAACTGCGCCAGCTGCGCTTCGGCGGCCTCGCGCACGTCAAACGGCGTCGAAGCCGGCACCTGCTTGTCAAAGAACCGCCGGATCACCCGCACATGCTCCGCACCCACCCGACCCTGGGCCACCGCCGCGGCGGTGTGAGCCAGCACCGGCTCGAGTGTCTCCCCGGTCATCGCCCGCCGCGGCGTCAACTCCCGCGCTTCGGCCACCCGCCGATGCGCCTCAGCCTTAGAGATGCGCAACAACACCGTCAACGCCCCAGCCACGCTGGGCTCCCCCAACTCCGCCAACGGGGCCTGCTGGAGCCCGGCCACCATGCTGTGGCTGACCGCGGCTTGGCGCCGGGTGAACCTCTCCCACTGCGCGGTGACCCTCAACTGCTCAGCGGTGCTCAACGTGTCGAAGGACTCGGCGATCAACGCGGTCAGCTCGCGGTCCATCGCCGCGATCCGCTGGCTGACCCGTTCCGCCGACATACTCGAACACTAGTTCGATCCACCGACAACCCCAACCCCATCTGTGACCACAGAAACCAAAGAGACAAAAGTGATTTGCCGTGCGCTATGGGGCGGTGAGCCCCTTGGAAGTGAAGGGCTCAGCTTCGCCACGGTCGACCGCCTCATCGTGCTTGGCGGCTGCGCGATCGAGTAGCTCGATGAGCGCATCTTCGTCACGAACCAGCTGCCGGTACTTGGGACCGAGCGCGAGAATCTGGTCACGCTCGCGAAGAAGCGCCTTGAAGATGCGTTCGCGTTCCTCAGCGCTGCTGGTGTACTCGGAATCAAGGTAGGCCCGCGCGTGCCGGCGAGCGTTGGCGATCGCCGTCTGGGCCGTTCCCCTCTTACTGAACAGCGATGCGACGACGGTGACGACGAGGACTCCGATGATGACCGAGAGCGAGAGGCCGGTGCTGACTTCCACGACCGTGACGGGTTCTCCGTCGTTGATGAATGGCACGTTGTTCTCGTGCAGCGCATGCAGAATCAGCTTCACACCGATGAACGCCAGGATCGCCGCCAGACCGTAGGAAAGGTAGATCAACCGGTCGAGCAGGCCGTCGATGAGGAAGTACAGCTGCCGAAGGCCCAGTAACGAGAACGCCGTCGCGGTGAAGACGATGTAGACGTTCTGGGTCAGACCGAAGATCGCCGGGATCGAGTCGAGAGCGAAAAGGATGTCTGTGCCGCCGATGGCGACCATGACCAGCAGCATCGGCGTCATCGCGCGCTTGCCGTCCACGGTCGTGAACAGCTTGTCGCCGTCGTAGTGCTCGGTGGTGTGAAAGAGCTTCCGCGCCAGCCGAATGATGAAGTTGTCGGCGGTCTCCGAGTCGCTGTTGTTCGGTGCCAGCATGTTGCCCGCGGTGATCAGAAGGATCAACCCGAACGCGTAGAAGACCCAGGCGAAGGTGTTGATCAGCGCAGCGCCGAGGAAAATGAAGCCGGTCCGCGCGATCAACGAGAACACGATGCCGAACAGCAGCACCTTCTGCTGGTCCTCGCGCGGCACGCGGAAGCTGCTGATGATGATCAAGAAGACGAAGAGGTTGTCGACCGACAGCGCTTTCTCGGTGATATATCCCGCGAAATACTCGCCACCGGGGTCGACGCCCCCGAAGATCAACACACCGATCCCGAACAGCACCGCGATCCCGACGTACAACGCCGACCAGATCGCCGCCTCTTTGAGGGTCGGGACGTGGGCCTTGCGCACATGGAAGAAGAAGTCGAACGCCAAGAGTCCGACGATGGCGGCGATCGTCAGCGCCCACACCCATCCGGGTACGACCATGCGTTACTCGCTATCCCTCACCGGAACCGACTGCCCCTAGTGGTGCCCGCAATGGCCGGTTCGAACCCTCGGCCGGGCGAGCACCGCCAGCCCAACGCCACGAACCCCACACATTACGGTTGGTCGAGCACAGCTACCACGATAGACAGGAGAACGTCGGAGATGACGATTCTGGACCGCTTCCGACTCGACGACAAGGTCGTCGTCATCACCGGCGCGTCGTCCGGGCTTGGAGTGTCGTTCGCCGAGGCGGTTGCACAAGCCGGTGCGGATGTGGTGCTGGCAGCCCGACGTGCCGAAAAGCTGGAAACCACAGCAGAACTCGTCAGGGCCGCCGGCAGGCGCGCTCTCAACGTCCAAACCGACGTCGCCGACCCCGATCAGTGCACGGCGCTCGTCGACGCCGCAATGCAGGAGTTCGGCCGCGTCGATGTGTTGGTGAACAACGCAGGAGTCGGCACCGCTGTGCCTGCCACTCGGGAGACGCCTGAAGAGTTCCGCAAGGTCGTCGATGTCAACCTCAACGGCTCGTACTGGGCCGCCCAAGCGTGCGGGCGGGTGATGCAGCCGGGCAGTTCGATCATCAACATCTCCAGCGTCTTGGGTCTGACCACCGCGGCGCTCCCCCAGGCCGCCTACAGCGCCAGCAAGGCCGCGATCGTCGGCCTCACCCGCGACCTCGCCCAACAGTGGGGCGAGCGCAAGGGAATCCGCGTCAACGCCTTGGCACCGGGCTTCTTCAAATCCGAGATGACCGACGAGTACAAGCCGGGCTATCTGGACCGCACCCTAGCCGACCGCGTCGTTTTCAAGCGCTTGGGTGAGCCGCACGAGCTGTCGGCCGCCGTCGTCTGGCTGGCATCCGAGGCCGGCGGCTACGTCACCGGTCAGACCATCGTGGTGGACGGTGGCGTGACAATCACGTAGTCGTCTCGTAACCCGTTCGCTTCGGTCACGAAACGCGTACAGGACCGCCAGCACCGCAGTGTCGGTGATTCCATTGACCCCGGCGGCTCGCGGATGACGGCCGGAAGGTTGCTTATGGGTTCGCTCGGACTGCCGTTTTGGGTGGGTCTGCTCGTCGTGGTCGCGGTCCTGGGCGCGCTGTGCGGATTCGCCGCGACAGCGGCCATGCGGCGGAGCAAGCGACATACGCGGCGCATGTTTCTTCTGGGCGCTTTGTGTGGATTCCTGGCCGGCGCGACCGTCGTCGGGCGGCACAGCGTCATCGCCGGAAGCCGCGCCGTCCTTCGGCGCGCCGGGACCCAGTCGTTGACCCGGCTTGGCCTTGCTTCGCCGCCGCCTCGACGGCGCCGGCTCCCGATAGGACGCTAAGCCGTTCCGGCGGGTCGACGCTTCCGCTCCCATGGCCACGTCATCAGGGCCCAGGCGGCGACGATGATCGCCACTTCGACCGCCAGATACATCGGCCACGGCCCGAACACATCCAACAGCGACGCTGTCGGGGGCTTCCTGTTCAGATAGCCGTAATTCGTGCCGACGATGGCGTTGAAGGTGAAGGTCGCCGCTGCCCAGATCAGGGTTACGACGATGGTAAAGCGGTAGCTGCGCCATCGTGGACGCATCCTCCGTCCCCATGTGAGGTAAATGGCCGCCCAGACGGCGAAGACGTGAAGCACGAAGAACGTGAGAAACAGGTGATGCGGGAAATCCGGTGCGCCCTCTCGAGGTGTTCCCACGTCGGGCGTGAGCAATGCCTGCGAACTCAGCAGCAGACACCAGTAGTAGGTCAGCGCGAAAGCCCAATGTCGTTGCGACCACAGCGCGTAGGCGGCCGTGAGTTCGGCGATGTCGCACAGTTGGATCGGTATGGACGTCTGGATGTCGGGCCGGATCACCTTGTAGACCAACGCCACCACGAACGCCGCGACGATTAGCAACGCGAATACACGCGAGAACACCCGCGCCTGCGCTTCGGTTTGTCGGCGCCCCAACCAGATCAGCAGTGCCGCGCCTACCGCGAAGATCGCGAGGACCACCAAGTGCGATGGCCCGTACGCCTCGAACTGTCTTTGCGCGTAGTACAACTCGGTCATCTCTTGCTCGTTCAGCGGGGTTTAGGGGCTGGTTGCGTGTCGGTGTAGAGGTCCAGCGCTCGGGCGGTCACCGTGGCGAGTTCTCCTTGTAGGTTCGAAAGCGGTCTGCTGCCGCGGATGTGGATGACGTTCGTCAGCAGGATCACATACGTGTCAGAAGCCGGGTCCATCCACATCGACGTCCCAGTGAAACCGGTATGCCCGAAGCTGCCGACGGGAAACAGTAGTCCGCGCGGTCGGGAATGGCCGGTGTCGATGTCCCATCCGAGCCCGCGCAGGTTTTGCCCCGGTATCGCCGGATAGTTCGGGGCGAGAAGCGGATTCGGGTTGGGTGCCGCGGCGATGGCCTCTCGGACGGCTTCGTTGGCCGCTTCGACCTGTCCGGGTGAGTGCCCCGGTTGCTGGGGCGTGGTCATCAGCCGAAGGGTTTCCTGCGTCAACGGGAACGCGCTGGGACGGCCCGCCAATCGGTCCAGCAGCGCCTGCGCGAAAATGCCGATGTCACGTGCGGTCGAGAACACCCCGGCATGCCCGGCAACACCGCCCATGCGCCGTGCTGTCGGATCGTGGACCGTGCCTCGCAGCGGGAAGTCGAGATCGGGGTTGGCGCCCGGTTGGGCTCTGCCTTCCTCGTCGAGGGCGGTCGGGGCGATGCGGGCCAAAACGTCGGTGTTCCAGGCACCGTCGGGACAGGCGGTCGGCGCAGGCGCCTCCGACGTGGGTGCCCACGCGACCGCGGCCCCTCTGATCTTGTGCGGGCCGCACGCCTTGGCCGGAGGGAGGTAGCGGGTGTCCTTCATACCGAGGGGCGCGAACACGTTTCGCTGGACGTAGACGTCTTCTGATTCGCCGGTGACCTCTTCGATCAGCGCCCCGAGCAGGATGAAGTTGATATCGGAGTAGCGGAACACTTCTCCTGGCACGAATTGCAGCGGCGTAGCGAGCGCGCGGCGGATTCCTTGCGCGCTGTCGGCGGCGGCCAGGCCCCACGGATCCCGCAGGTCGATATCGCCTGCGATACCCGAAGTGTGGGTGAGCAACATGCGCAGCGTCACCTGGGCCCGCTGCGGATCGCGCGCACTGTTGAAGGCAGGCAGATAGTTCTGCACCGGTTCGTCGAGTCCGACCTTGTTCTGTTCGTAGAGCTGCATGACGGCGGTCGCCGTTGCGAGGCTCTTGGTCAGGGACGCCACGTCGAAGATCGTGTCCTCGGTCATCGACTCAGCAGGTGCCGGGGTCCCGTCGAGCCCAGGTTCGCCCGCCAGCTTCCGTGAGCCGTACGCGTGGTGGACGACGAGCTCGCCGCGGTGTCCGACCGCGACCACCGCGCCGGGCAATTCGTGGGCGGCGATCGCGGTGTTGATCAACTCGTCGACCGGCGGCAGCCCGGGCGCCGCAATGGCCGGGGTGGGCGGTGCGGCCGACGGGGGCGGCGGTGTCGCCCGCGCACCGGAATCGGCCGGCGGATGATCGATTCCGCCACCGCACGCCGCAGACGCGGTCAGAGCGAGGACGACCGTGACGATGGAAAGCCACCTCGACAAGGACCGCTTGCCGTGCATGGCGAGTCGGTCTGCGGGCATGGCCATCCCGTCCGGTCGAAGGTGCGGGTGCGTCGTCGTCAATGTTGTTAGCATCGCGCCGTGCAGGACTCCCCGAGGTCACCCGGTCGTGGCGGAGGGCACTGTCCTTCACGGCGCGAACTCCTCAAGTATGCCGTCGCCGCGCCACCGCTGTTCTTCCTCGGGGCAGCGGCAGCGACGCTTTCGGGCCCGAGCGCGTCGGCGGCGCCGCTGCGTCTCGTCGACTTCGCGCACCGCAAGGTTCCGGCCGATCAACTCAAGGCGGCGGGCTTCGACGGGGCGCTGGTTTACGTATCCGAACTGCGGCCGGGCGCTGACTTCGACTTCAAACCGGTGACGCGCGAGTATGCCGACTCGCTGCGGGCTGAGGGGTTGCACGTCGTCAGCTGCTATCAGTACGGCAAGCCCGGCTGGCCGACGCCGTCTGATTACACCCGCGGATACGACGGCGGTGTCGCGGACGCCCTGACCGCGCAGCGGTTGCACAATGCCGCGGGCGGTCCTGATTCGGCACCCATCTTCTTCAGCGTCGACGAGGACATCGACGCTGAGACGTGGGAGAACGTCGCGCTCGAGTGGTACCGCGGAATCAATTCGGTGCTGGGGGTGGATCGCACAGGTCTGTACGGCCACGCGCGGGCGTGCTCGTGGGCGATCGGCGACGGCGTCGTCGGCCGCTCGACCAGCGACGGACATTGGTGGGTGTGGCAGACCAAGGCCTGGTCGGCTGGTGAGCGCGATCCCCGGGCCGTGCTCTATCAGGCCGTGGTGATCGGCCCGTCCGAACCCGGTGTGCCCATCGGAGACACACATGTCGACGTCGACGAAGTTCTGGCGCCCGACTTCGGCCAGTGGGACCTGGACCGAGGCTGACCGTGCCCGTTACCAGAGCGTTTCGCCGTCGTTGCGATGAAATCGGCGCGGGAGTGTTCGTCGCGAGACCGCATTTAATACCCTGCTGACATGCCGGAGCGCGAACCGGCCGGGGGGACGGTCATCAAGCTGATTTTGTGCTGCACGCTGGCCGGGGTACTGGTGGCGGCGCTGATGTTCCCGTTCGCGGGCGGATTCGGCCTGTTGTCCAACCGCGCCTCCGACGTCGTCGCCAACGGGTCGGCGCAGCTGGTGGAGGAAGACGTCCCGCAGGTGACGACGATGGTCGACGCCGCAGGTAAACCGATCGCCTGGCTTTACAGCCAGCGCCGGTTCGAGGTGAAGAGCGAGCAGATCGCCAACACCATGAAGCTGGCCATCGTCTCGATCGAGGACAAGCGGTTCGCCGAACACGCGGGCGTCGACTGGCAAGGCACACTCACCGGCCTGTCGGGTTATCTGTCGGGCAACCTCGACACCCGCGGCGGTTCGACGATCGAGCAGCAGTACGTCAAGAACTTCCAGTTGCTGGTGACCGCGCAGACCAACGCCGAGAGGCGCGCCGCGGTGGAACTGACTCCGGCGCGCAAGCTCCGCGAGATGCGGATGGCGTTGACGCTGGACAAGACATTCACCAAGGCGGAGATCCTCACGCGCTACCTGAACCTCGTGGGGTTCGGCAACGGGGCGTTCGGTGTTCAGGACGCCGCGCAGACCTATTTCGGGATCAACGCCTCGCGGTTGAACTGGCAGCAGGCGGCGCTGTTGGCCGGTCTGGTCCAGTCGCCCACCTCGCTGGATCCCTACGTCAACCCCCAGGGGGCCCTGCAGCGCCGGAACCTGGTGTTGGACACCATGATCGAACACCTCCCCCAGCACACCGACGAACTGCGAGCCGCCAAGTCCGCGCCGCTCGGTGTGCTGCCCCGCCCCAAGGAACTTCCGGGCGGATGCATCGCCGCCGGTGACCGCGGGTTTTTCTGCGAGTACGTGCTGGCGTATCTGGCGCATGCCGGAATCAACAAGGAACAGGTGGCCCGCGGCGGCTACCTGATCCGCACCACGCTCGACCCGACGGTCCAGTCGTCGGTGAAACGGGCGATCGACAAGGTCGCGAGCCCCACGCTGGACGGAATCGCCAGCGTGATGAGCGTCATCAGGCCGGGAAAGGACTCGCACCGGGTGCTCGCGATGGCCAGCAACCGCAACTACGGTCTGAACAAGGACGCCGGGCAGACGGTGCAACCGCAACCGTTCTCGCTCGTCGGCGACGGCGCAGGTTCGATCTTCAAGGTCTTCACCACCGCCGCGGCGCTCGAGATGGGCATGGGCATCAACGCCCAGCTCGCGGTCCCCGGATCCTTCCAAGCCCGTGGACTCGGCAGCAGCGACACCCCCGGCTGCCCGAAAGAGACGTGGTGTGTGAAGAACGCGGGAAACTACCGCGGGTCGATGAACGTCACCGACGCGCTGGCCAGCTCCCCCAACACCGCGTTCGCCAAGCTCATCCAGCAGGTGGGTGTGCCCCGCGCAGTCGACATGGCCGTTCGGCTCGGGCTGCGCTCCTACGCCCTTCCGGGGACGGCGCGGCCGTACGACCGGGGAAGCAATGAGAGCCTCGCCGAGTACATCAAGCGGCAGAACGCCGGATCGTTCACCTTGGGGCCGTTCCAGCTCAACGCCCTCGAGTTGTCGAATGTGGCCGCGACGTTGAGTTCCGGCGGCACGTGGTGTCCGCCCAACCCGATCGACAAGATCATCGACCGTCGTGGCAACGAGGTGACGTTCACCGCGGAAAAGTGTGACCAAGCGGTTCCGGAAGGGTTGGCGAACACCCTCGCGAACGCGCTGAGCAAAGACGACAAGGGCGCCGGCACGGCCGCGGGAGCCGCGGGTTCGGTGGGCTGGGATCTGCCGATGTCCGGTAAGACCGGCACGACCGAGTCCCACCGGTCCTCTGGCTTCCTGGGATTCACCAACCAGCTCGCGGGCGCCGTCTACGTCTTCGATGACTCCAACTCACCGTCGGGGATCTGCTCGTTCCCGCTTCGCAAGTGCTACAGCGGGGACCTGTACGGGGGTAACGAGCCGGCGCGCATTTGGTTCGAGGCGATGAAGCCGATCGCGACCGATTTCGGTGAGGTGCGCCTGCCGCCGACCGATCCCCGCTTCGTCGAGGGCGGTCCCGGAAGCGAGGTGCCGAACGTGACGGGCATGAATGTCGACCGGGCCCGGCAGCGGCTGAAGGACGCCGGATTCCAGGTGGCCGAGAAGACGACGCCGGTCAACAGCGGGGCCGCTTACGGTGCGGTGGTCGGGACCACGCCGAGTGGGCGGACCATCCCGGGGTCCATCGTCACGATCAACACCAGCACCGGGATCGCGCCGGCACCGCCGCCGCGTCGGGAGGAACCGCCGCCTCCGCCGGGTGTGCCGCCGCCACCGCCTCCGCCCCCTGCTTGAGGACGGACGGGGTTAGGGGCTTGCCGGGAGCTACTCGGGTGTGAGTTGTTCGGAGTCAGCGAACAGCAGCGTGCCCTCGTCGAGCATCACTGCCCAGCGGCGGGCGGGATCCGCGATGTGGTTGGAGCCGATATCGACGGCCACGGCGGTCATCTCACCGAAGTCTTCGACGATGACGCCACGTGCCTCGGCGTCCGTGTCGGGGTTCACGCGGACGCGGACGTCCACGGCCAACTCCGAGTCGTGGCCTTGCTCCCGATCGTCGACGCTTTGATCAGCCACCGATACCCCCTGACGCCCGTCAAGAATTTGCGTGGAGGTCAGTGAACCACGATCGCCGTCGCCTGACCGGGGAATTCGGCGAAAACTTCGGTTTGCGGACAGCGCCTTTTCTGGAGCGGCCGCGCCCTGGGCACCCAGCACGCCGCCCAGAATCTGGCATCGGCAGTCGCGGCACGTTCCGGGTTCGCCGGAAACCTGCGCCGAGACTGCGGTTCGGCCAACGTGAGTTCGGAGGGCGGCGGTTGACACCCGCGTCATCAATCGCCGCCGGAACCACTGCTGCCATTGCCCGCCTACGAGCGAATAACTCGCTCGCAGCGAATTATTCGCGCAGAGCTGGGCAATAGGGGTAGGCAGTCACCGGAGTACCTGAAGCGGCCGTGTAGCGCCTCTGCGCGTCCACTCGCGGCCGCGACGTCAAGCGCGCTCGCGGGTCCACTGGGCGATAAAGCGAAGGATCTCGGGGATCTGATCCATCATCTGACGACCGAAGTAGCTTTCGATCTTGCCGCCGACGATCGGGATCTTGACTTTGACGATGCCGCTGCACTCGAGGCGCTTACCGTCCCGCGTCGGCGTCATCTCGATGGTGCCGCGGCCGGAGCCAGGCGCTCCGTGGGCCTGGACGTGGATCAGCCCCCGCACCTTGTCCCCACGGTCGACGGTCCACGTCTCGCTTTGCACCAGTTCCACACCCCCGGGGTAAAGCTTGCCAAAAAGGCCGGGCAGCACGGTGTTTCGCAGGTCCTGGGCTACCGTCACCCGCACCTCGCCCTGCGCGTCGACGTCGAACGAGCGCAGTTCTGCCGTACCGCTATGCGGTTCCAGCCGCGCAAGCCAGTATCCGCGCTCCGAGAACGCGGCTTGGATCTGTTGGACGCTGACCGCAGATTCGACCGTGCAGTCGAATGACTTTGACATGTCAGAAGGCTATCGCTCCATGAGCGGGGCGATCGGTGATGCGGTCCTCGGCGAGAGTGCGATGCTCAGATGGCGTCGCAGAAGTCGGCAATCAGGGCGGTGATCTCGGCGGCCTGTTCAATCTGCGGGAAGTGGCCAGACCCGGGCAGCATCGCGGCGGTGGCCTGCGGCACATGAGCGAGCACCAGATCGATCCAGGCTGAACTCTGTCCCGATTCGAGCGACACACGCTCGCGTGCCGCGTCGAGCGTCGTGCATTGAATCGCCAGCAGCGGGACGCGCACGGAGTCGAGTGCACTCACCACCTCACCGGCGTCCCAACCTGCCAGGCTTGTCAGCAGCGTCCTGCCGGACGGGGCGGGAAAGCCGACCCCTCGATCGACGATCCGGTTCGCCAGAACGGGGTCGCTCGACGGGACGAACATCGATTCGAAGAACCGCTTCATGAATTGTCCGTAGCCATCCCCTGCGAGCTCATCGGACATGGCCTGCTCGGCGGCTGCGGGATCACCGTCGGCGATCCGGCTGCCGTCGACGAGTACGAGCCCGGCCACGGCATCGGGCTGGACCCGGTACGCCTGGAGAGCGACACGACATCCCATGCTGTGGCCCACGATGATCGCCGGCGGCAGCGACAACTCCGTCATGACTCGGGCCACCGCAGCGCCGTACTCCTCGATCGTGCAGTCCTCCGGTGCGGCCGTGTCGCAACCATGCCCGGGTAAGTCGCGTACGACGACGGTGGTTCTTGTCTCGAACCAGTCGACCTGGGCCTGCCAGTCGGTGCCATCGCAAGCAAGCCCGTGCACAAAGACCAAGGGCGGGCCACCAGTGCCCGTTCGTGTCACTCGCATCCTCGGAGCTCCTTTGCTCGAGTGGAGGCAATTTCTTGTGGCGGGCGCTAACTCACGGTTAGAACACTATTGCGCTAGGTATCCGCCATCGACGGGCAACACTGCTCCGGTGATGAACGAGGCGTCGTCGGACGCGAGAAAGGCGATGGCGCTGGCGACTTCGGCCGGTTCACCGAGACGGCCGATCGGGTGCATGCGCTCGATCGCCGCCAGATACTCCGACCCACCCGGCTCATCAGGAAGCTGCTTGACTCGCTCGGTTCGAATCGTCCCTGGGGCAACGGCATTGACCCTGATGCCGCGGTCGGCCCACTCGACGGCCAGGTGCTTGGTCATGCCGGTAGCGATGAACTTGGCGGGCCCGTAGGCGGCCTGTCGCTTCTGGCCTGCCAGTCCGGAGATCGAGGAGAGGCAGACGATGGCGCCGCCCCCGGTAGGCAACATCGCCTCGATCGCGTACTTGCACGTCAGAAACATTCCGCGGCCGTCGATGGCCATCACCTCGTCCCAGTCGGCGGCAGAGACTTCAAGCGCATCGCCGAGCGGGATGATCCCAGCGTTCGCGACCAGCACGTCGAGCCGTCCGTAGCGGTCGGTCGCCGCTGTGATCATCCGCTGCGCATCGCCTTCGACCGAGACGTCGCCGACCACTGTCTCGACTTCCGCCCCGGACTGCCGCAGTTCGTCGGCCAGCGCGAGCAGCGGCTCACTCCTAATGTCGGTGACGATCAACCGGGCTCCTTCGCGCGCGAAACGCACGGCCGTCGCCCGGCCGATCCCGAACGCCGCCCCAGTGATCACGGCGGACTTTCCGTGGAGACGCCCTAGTTCTGGGGTCACAGCTGGGCCCTCAGCTTGGTCGACAACGCTCCAACCTCCTTTGTGCGCCGAAGTTGTCGACGCGGTAAATGCCAAGCTCAACCTCGCGGTCGTGCGATCTTGAAATGGAAATCCGTGGGAGACATCGCGATCAGGGCGGCCGCCTCGTGGCCGGAAGCTTATGTCCGCGCGCAAGAGGCTCCGGGACAAACGGCCAAATCAGCAGGGCCAGAGGCAAATTCACTTCACTGGTGATGGCGAAAAGAGAACTGTTCAGAGCGGGTTGCTCTGGCCAGTAGCTCCTCTTGGTGGAGCTGCCGGATCGGACCAGACGCAGAAATCAGCGGAAGACGACTGTGTGGTGAGTGAAGGATCGCGTCACCGGTGGTCTTGTCGAGTTCGACGCGGGCTGTTAACGGAGCAACATGAGCTATTTCGCCGATGCAGGAAAGTATAGTTTCACCATGGCGGCCGCGCCGAGGGGCGGGAGTGAGCATGGATCTTCCAGCAGAAATCGGCCCCAAACGGCCTCCCGACCGCGGCGCTGCGGAAGGAAGCACCACGCCGTCTTGTCGCCCCGAGCTCTTGAGCATGGCGGACGACTATGCGCGACACGCCCTCTCGCAGCGCGCCTGCTTTGAGGCGATTCACCCAACTGTGTTGGCCGCCGCGGAGAGGCTATCGGCCGAGCCGGTGCTCTGCGTGGCCGATTTGGGAGCCGCCGACGGCGTGAACTCTCACGGCCTCATCCGTGATCTCGTGGCACAGCGCTCCGGCCGGCCTTTGATATACGCGCTCGTTGACCTACCGACGAACGGATGGCGGGTCGCCGCTGCCCACCTGCGAGACGCCTTTGGCGAGGCGGAGGACCAGGGAGTGGTGGTCGTGACCCCTGGGCAGGCCGAGTCCGGCCCCGGGATCGCCGATACGGGCGCGGGCGCCCATTACGGCTCGCCGGAGGCCCACGGCAAGGCCTGTCGTCGAGCTCTCGATCGCGACCCGCCTCCCGCCGCGGTCGTCTCCATGGCCGGAATCCCTCTCGATCAGGCCCCCGCCTTTCCACGAGGCACAGCGCACCTCTCTGTGAGCGGGACGACCATGCACTGGATCGCCGACGCCGCTGGCCTGGTCTCCAGCGGCTCGGTCTTTCCCGGATACCCGGACCACGTGGATCAGGACGAGCGACGTACCTGGCGCATCGCCGCGGCGCGCCAGTGGGAAGAAATGCTCGAGATGCGCTCACTCGAGCTGTCGCCAGGGGGCTGGTTCATCGCGGCCATCCCGGCCTCCCCGGCTCCATGCCCGGACAGGACGGGGCTCTACGTCGAGATCGTCGGGGACATGAACCTCCTGCTCGCCGACTGGCGCCGGGCGGGGCGAATAAGCGGCGCCACGGTCGACGCGGCAGTCGTTCCGGTCTGGTCGCGCACACTCGGCGAGTTCCGGGCCCCATTCGAGGCGGGTGCCGGGCGCTTCGCCGGCCTCGAGCTCGAGAGCATCGAACTTTTCCGCATCGACAACCCCTACTGGCACGGGGATCCCGCGGCGTTCGCGCACGACTATGTCCAGAGCGTGGGCGCATGGGGAGGGCCGCTCCTCCTCCGTGCATTCGCCCGCGAGGGGGAGGCACGGGCGGCTGGCCTCTTCACCGCTTTTCTCCAAGAGCTCGAAGAACGCGTCGCGGAGGCCCCCGACCGCTATCGCTGGGACTACGTCGAGGCGCTCGTCATCTGCCGGAAAGCGAGTGACATGGGTTGGTCACGTGCGTAAGCGCGATTGACGTAACCCACGACCGCATCGTTATCAGCCGACGCTGCCCGGTGTACCGATCGGAACTTGCACACCCACCCAGTTGCACGGCGTCCAGGTTCGCCACGCGACTAGTGCGCACTGCTGCTGAGGACTGAGCGACGGCGCACACGGCGGCGTCCCCGGCACGCCACACACGGCAGGGTCAGCCAACGCCGCACCCACACCTACGCACCCACCAACGCCGATCGAGGCCGCGACGGCTCCAACCGTCAGCAATCGTCTCAACATGTCAAGCCCTGCCTTCTGTCGTACAAGTCAACGGGTGCCGCACTTTTCGCTACCGCCGCCCCGAAGGCGGTTGCCGCCACGACAAACGCGGCCACGACTCGTATGGCATGCCCCGACTTTGATTGGATGTGAGGCGTCCTCCCCACCTGGGGGTCCACCTACAACACCGAGTCTCCGCCTGAAACGGCGAAAGGGAATCAGGGGTTTCCCTATAACTTGTTTGCTGGAACACGAAATCTGCCGTCTTGTTCTACGGACATGTGGGGACTTGCACGCCGGAGCGGTTGCGGAGCTTCCATCGCCACATCGGCAGCAGCAGCCGCAACGTCTATGAGAACTCCCGCTAGGCCCCGGGTAACGGCGACACCGACATCCTGTCCACTCTGAGTTACCACGGTGAGCACTTGAACCCGTGACTTGACCGGGGGAGCGGCCGCGAATCGTGACGCGTCAGGTCGTTTTGCCGAGGCGCAGCAGCCGGACCACTTTGACAGCGGAGGGCACTGCGCTTCTGAAGAAAGCGGGTAAGCCACCAGTGACGATCTGCGTCGGCCGACTCCAGCGTCTTGAGCGGACCGACGATGCCGACGAGATCGCGGACCCGTCCATGCTGCTAACCGAATCGAAGCCATGGTGACCGCCCCTGGGACACGTTTGTTGACACAACTGTCGACGTAGAGCAAACAGGCAAAGAAAAAGGGCCGCATTTCTGCGGCCCTTTCCAGTGGAGCTGCCGGGAATCGAAACCGGTACGAATTTCACGCTGACCTGCAGAAATACAAGAGGAGACGACGCGAAACCGCACGAAACCACGCCACATGACCTGCGGATTCGCGAATGGCGTTGATGGCATCAACGGGCGTGGACGGCGCGAGTCGTCTAGTTCTTGTTCAAGCCGAACTGCCGGGTGAGCAGAACGTCCTTCCAATACGACTCGCGGTCCAGGACCTCTTGATCCGGGGTACGCATAGACCAGAACTCCAGCAGCGCGAATCGAAGATTAGACCGGGCGTACTCAGCGCCCTTCTGCCCTACCAGCTCCTTGAGCGCGACGTTGTTTCCGTGCAGCCCGTCGACGTACTGGCGCAGTCTGGCCCAGATCCCGGTATCTCCGTACGCAGCGCCGACGTAGGCCTTCCCGGTCTCGACGTCGTGGATGACGTAGACGCCCTTCATGTACTGCAAGGCCCCGCGCCAGTCGTTCCACTCTTGAGTTACCGCAGTCTCCAGAACGCCGATGCTGTGGTTGATGCGGTCGTGACCAGGGAAGGGCTCACCGGTGTAGGGCAGCTTTGAGATGGACACCACTTCGATGTCGTCGATGTAGGTGTCCATGTTGAGCCGGATGGCCCGACCAGTCGGGCGGAATTTCACCCACAGCCGCTTGATGTATGGACCCATCAGATCGTCGCGCAAGACGATCTTGTAGGAATGCGCGTTCGGCTTGTCGCCACGGGACTTGACCTCGAAGACGCCGCCGAATAGCCAGAGCGCCGGGTCGTTTCGGTCCCGCGCTAGCGTAAAGATGAACTGCCGATTGAACTCATTGCGGGCGGGCCGCCACCGACTCCACTTGACCCACTCGTCCCATGAGCGCGTTAGGACGTCGATTGGATGGTCATTGCCGTTGAAAACGGCACAGTGCAGCTTGCACTCGACTGGGTCGAGATCGCCTGTGAGGCTTCGCAGTGAAATTGCCGTCATGCATGGAGACTATCGACGCGAACTTCCCTGCGCGGCGATCCGAAGCACGGGCGGCGCTTGGCGCGATCTGGCCTTGATGGTTACTTTGCGACATATAACGAGGTGTTGGCGCTGGTGTTGACTACGCACTCGGATCGCGACTGGAGGACCACCGCATAATCACTTGGCCGGATATCGATTCTCGTAGAACCATAATCGAGGCCACCAGCAAGCGGGGGTCGGCTGCTTTTCGAACGGGAGTTCAGTCCACGAATGGAGCAACAGATCAGGATTCATGAATCGGTAGAGCACCTCAATTTTGTCCTCGGTAGAGAGATTCCGGGGCATCAAGAGTTGAAACTCGCTGCCCTCTTTGTTGGCAAGGACGGCAACTAACAAATGAGCGACTTCGCCGAGCTGACGCCTGAATTTGGCGCAGTCGGGGTAACCCCACGGAGGCGCAGGCAACCGAATAAGGGACACGAAGTCAGCGTTGGCTTCTACAAATAACTGCTGACCGTGAAGAGTATTCTGCCGCTCATTAAAGGCGAACAAAAAGTCAAACAAATCTTCCGGCACATCGTCGTCTAGGGAGACAAGGTCACCCTCGGTGTAGACCGCACTCCACTTAAACCGTGAAACCGCCGCTCTGATAACGGACAGGTCTGCGTTCAAGATGGTAATCGAATCATCAGAGATGGCTCGGCTGTGCGCCAGTGTATTGCGAATCATCGCCACCGACTCCAGACGGCTCGCGAGAAGCTCGCCGTAAAAACCGCACAAATGATGGATCTGCTCTTGGATTACATCTCGGCGTAGGAGACTAGCCAATTGTCCGTGAGTGGTGGACCACAGGAGTTCTTCTTCTGCATCAACGCCCAGATACCACCGCGACCTGTTGTTGGCCGATTGCGACTCAAGACGTTTACGAAACGACTCGTCCAACGATCCTGCCCAACTCGGGCCCTGAGATAGCATCAATGCCGTCCAACAGATTCTCCGCAGCCAGGTTTCTGCCTCGAAAATGAGTCGGTATCCGATCGCGTTGGCGGACGGGAAGAGAACTTCCTCTGACCACTCACTATCCATCAGTCCCCTGTCCTCATGCACTCGCCTTCAAACCCCGATAGACGATCGGCACCAGTTCGGCGAGCAGTTTCTGTGACAGATCTGCGTTGTTGATGATCTGTGTCGAAAGATCTTCTGACGAGGCCATTGCCCCGATGACCGCCGTCATGAACTCGCTATGCAGGTCCGGGCTAGCGGAGAACTGGGCCAACGAATTGTGCTGTGCTTGCTGCTGCAGGATTTCGCTCTCTTCGAGTCGTTCCTTCACGTGAGTGACAACGTTCTTCACGCTGGAATCGGGGTGATCGCCGGAGAATAAGTCGTTGATCTTCTCGATAATCTCGGCGAGGGCGACCAGTTCCGGGTCTTTGACGCTGCCGGTCCCGGCTTCCTTGGCCGGTTCGAGCGGAATACCGCCCGCGAGCTTGCCTGCGGTGGTGCCCTGTTCGTGTTGGGCGATGTAGTCGAAATCGACGGTGGACAGATCGATCTCATGCTGGAGCTGCTCAGCAGTGATGACGGGAGCCAGGTGCCGCAGGTAGATGGACAGCTTCTCCAGGGACAGGTCTTCGTAGTTGAAGATTTGGGAGAGGAAGTCGTACTGCCGCAGGAAAGTGCCGACGTCCTTACGGAACATGATGAGTTCGTCCAGCGCCGCCCTGTCGTTGGCGTCGTCGGCAATACGCTCACGGTCCCGGAAGCGGTCACGGGCCGGAGTCACCCACTTCGTCAGCGCGTTGTTGCCCTTGTGCGCCAGGTAATCCGCGACGAGCCCCTCCACTTCGGATTCCTGGTAGATCGCGGCGGCATCGAGCTTGGCCATGGTCTCGTGCACGATATTGCGATCGGTGACGTCTGCCAGCGTGGTCGCCTCGTAGTAGGGCTCGAACGCCTCGACGATCTCCTCGGCACCGTTGGCGAAGTCCAGCACGAACGTCTGATCCTTGCCGGGTGCCACCCGGTTGAGCCGCGACAGTGTCTGCACCGCCGCGACACCTGACAGGCGCTTATCGACGTACATCGCCACTAGCAACGGTTGATCGAAGCCGGTCTGGAATTTGTTGGCCACCAACATCACCTGGTACTCGTCGGCGGCGAACGCATCGCGCAGATCGCGGCCCTTCAACCCCGGATTCATCGAGGTCTCGGTGACCTTGTCCACGCCGGAGTCGGCGTCGGTGACCTCGCCGGAGAACGCCACCAGCGCCGCGACGTCGTCATAGCCCTGCTCTGCGACGTACTTGTCGAAGGCCAGCTTGTAGCGCACCGCCGCCTTGCGCGACGAGGTGACGACCATGGCCTTGGCCTTGCCATCTAGCCGCCAGCCGACATTGGCGCGGAAGTGCTCGACGATGATCTGCACCTTCTGGGAGATGTTCGTCGGATGCAACTTGACCCAGTTCATCACCGACTTCACCGCTGCCGACTTATCCACCAAGTCACTGCTGGCGCTGCCGGTGACCGCGATCGTGCCGGTGCTGGTGGCTTGTGATTCGTAGGACTGTCCGTTGTGGGTGAGCCGGAACGCCGTCTTGTACGGGGTGTAATTCTTCAACACATCGAGAATGAAGCCCTCCTCGATGGCCTGCTGCATCGAATACAGATGAAACGGGTGCGGCTTACCGCTAATGCCCCTGTGGCCGAACAACTCCAGAGTCTTAGCTTTCGGGGTGGCCGTGAACGCGAAGAACGACAGGTTCGTCGATTCGGCCCGTGCGGCGACCTCCGCCGCCAGGACGTCCTCGGCATCGACTGTGCCGCCGTCCTCCAGTTCCTCCAGCTCAGAGGCGGCCAGAGCCGCTTTCAGACGCTTGGAAGCCTCTCCAGCCTGTGAGGAGTGAGCTTCGTCGGCGATGATCGCGAAGTTCTTGCCCTTCAACGAGGTTTGTCCCTGGATCAGATCCAAGGCGTAGGGGAACGTCTGGATGGTGACGATGATGATCTTCGTCCCGTCCTGCAGGGCATCGGCCAATAGTTGGGATTTTGACCCGCCCAAACCGTCGATATGGGCGACGACGCCGGGGGTCTTGTCGATCTGACGGATCGCCTCCTGCAGTTGAGCATCGAGCACGTTGCGGTCGGTGATCACGATGACCGAGTCGAACACCGGCTTATTGGCGTCGTCGTGTAGCACCGAGAGCCGGTGCGCCAACCAAGAGATGGAGTTGGTCTTGCCCGATCCAGCGGAGTGCTGGATCAGGTATCGATGTCCCGGCCCCTGGGTGCGGGCGTTTTGAATCAATCGGGTCACCGCGTCCCACTGGTGGTAGCGCGGGAACAGCATTGTCTGGGTGCGGATCTTCTTGTCCGACACCGGGTCGATTTTGTCGGTGACCTGCAGGTGTAGGAACCGTCCGAGGATGTCGAGCCAGGTGTCTCGCTGCAGGATCTCCTGCCACAGGTACGCCGTCGGTGATCCGTGCGGGTTCGGTGGGTTACCGGCGTGGTGGTTGTCGCCCCGGTTGAACGGCAGAAAGTAGGTGTCCTTGCCCGCCAGCTTGGTGGTCATCTGCACCTCGCTGTTGGACACCGCGAAGTGCACCACCGCCCGAGACCCGAACGCCAACAGCGGTTCGCCCTTGGGCAGCCGGTGATTCTTGTACTGCAGCACCGCGTCGGTGATGTTCTGGGTGAAATCGGTCTTCAACTCCGCCGTCGCGACGGGTATGCCGTTAACGAAGAACACCAAGTCGATGCTGTTGGCGTTCTTCGTGGAGTAGTGCACCTGCCGCATCACCCGCAGCCGCACCGCCTCATACTTCTTCGCGGTGGTCTCGTTCAGCGAGGTGTTGGGCCGGAACTGACACATCTGGAATTGCGCGTTGAGGTCCTTAAACCCCCGCCGCAGCACCGACAACGTGCCCCCGTTTGACTTCGGATCAGCCTCAAGGGCCTTTACCAAGGTATTGAGGACGCCCTGCCGCGCCTTCGCCAGCGCCTCACCCGTCAGGTCCGGCTTGACCCGTTTGACCAATTGATCGGCCTGCGTGTCGGCTAGCCACCCGAACACGTCTTCCGGAAACATCGCCAGCTCGCGGTCGTAGCCTGCATCAGTCGGTGAGTACCGCCAGCCGTGCGCGGCCAGGTGCTCACAGATCTCGACCTCAAACGACGACTCATGATGCTGCTGCGCCATCGCTAGGCCGCCCCTCGCACGTCGATCTTCCCAGTCACCGCATCGGTAATGAGAGCCGAGCGGTACTCGCGCAGTGTCTCGATCACCGCGTTAGCCTTGGCGATTAGCAGGTCGATTTCGGCGCATCGAGCTGTCAGGAACGCGACAATCGCCCGCTGCTCCTGCACTGTTGGATGTGGCCATTCGAGTGCCGCGACTTTCTCCGCAGTGAAGTGACCGATGGTCGATTTCCCGCAAAGCACTGCTACATGGCCCGATTCGGTCGCAGTTTCAATCAGGTAGGCGAGGAATTCCGGAGAGTCGTCACCACGTGCGCGAGCACGATTCAACGACTTCTGGAACCCCCATCCTTCCAAATCTCGATCGAGAACGACGCATCGCCCGATTGCACCGCCTTCTACGACAAGCACGTCACCCTTCTTGAGAGTGAGTGATCGAATCTCGCCTGGGGTGAACCAGCACATCATTGGATTCTCAGTCTGCAGGCCCGCCGGTGTCAGGCTGCCCGCCTTCAAGTGGGGAAGCTCGACATCCGCTGCGTGCTGCGCCGCACCCTGGTACATCTTTCCGAGCGTTACGGAGAAGCCATGCTTGATTTTTCCGACTGTCCAGTGGAAGGGAACGCGCCCAATCCACGGGACGCCCGTTTCCTTCATCTCAACATTGGGATTGAGTCCCTTTGTGACGGCATGGGTGATGGTGGCGGTACGGTCCTCGCGCAGGATGGCGGTGAGTTTCTCCTGCTTCGCGATCAACGCATCGATCTTGGCTGTCTCCCTGTCGAGGAAGTCGGCAATGGTGATCTGATCGGGTGACGGAGGGAAGCAGACCCTTTCGTCGAAATAGCTCTGCTGATCGAGATTCTGAATCCCTGACGTCTGTTTGAGGGAACGACGAGTCAGGCGCGAGTTATACAACCACGAATGCAAGTAGGTCCAGAATCGAGGTTCCATGCCCGGCCTGAGAGTCACCCTCGCAACGAAGTTCGAGGTAACCGCGGCGTCCATCCGGTCATAAAGCACTACAAATCCCACCGGGTTGTTCTCGCCACCACCCGACTTCTCAAGGATGAGGTCCCCCTTTCGCAGTAAGCGGCCTTGCCTCTCCGGTCGACTCACCTTTCGATAAGTCACGTCGCGATCCTGGATGGCCAGTCTGGGGCGGTCGAAGTCGGCAACGCGAACACATCGGATGTCGTCCGGACCTCCATCTGGCTCGGCACCCCAAATTCCGTTCTGGCTGCTACTGACCGACCACTTAATGCGGTCTACAGTCCAGTGGCTTGGGACCTCTCCCAACCACTCGATGCCAGACGGTTTCAGGTCAGGATAGGTGGGCCAACTCATGCTCCGACCTCGTCGAGCATCCCCTGAATCTCCCCAACGAGGGCACGGAGGTCTTTCTGGATTTCTTCGAGCGGGCGAGGTGGGCTGTAACGATAGAAGTGGCGGGTGAAGGGGATCTCGTAGCCCACCTTGGTCTTGTCGTGGTCGATCCAGGCATCGGGAACATGGGGCACGACCTCACGGACGAAGTACTCCTCAATGTCGTCGACCAGGGGCACGTTCTCGGTGTCGCGCAGCGAGGGGTCAGGTTCGCGATTGCCTTTGGAGTCGGTGACGATGACGGCGGCGTCGTCGTGCTCGCCTATGGTCGACCAGATTGTCTTGACGAGGGGGGCAGCCGGTTTGGTCAGCCCAGCCTTGCGGAGCGCGTCTTTTAGTTCGGTGATGAATCCGTCGCGGTCCTTCCATTCCCACCCGATCAAACCGGTCAAGGCGTTTCGGATAGCGGCCTTCTCGCCGTCCTTGAACTTGTCGACGCTCTTCTGAGCCAGCACTGCCTCAACGTGGTCCTCGGTTGGAGTGAATCGAAGCTGCAATGGACGTTCGATCGTGATGGTGGAGTAGCCGAATTCTTCACCCTTAAAGACCTTCGAGTGGGCAGGGCGCTCGTCGGTGCCGTGCTCATTGCGGAAGCTGTCGTAGAGGTGGCAGATCCGCTCGATGTCCGTGGGCCGCAGTTCCTTGCGCTTAGACCCCAACGACTTGCGCATCTTGCCGTACATGTCGACGGCGTTGATCAGTTGGACCTTGCCCCTGCGCTTGGCGGGTTTGTTGTTGTCCAAGATCCAGATGTAGGTGCTGATGCCGGTGTTGTAGAACATGTCCGTCGGCAGCGCGATGATCGCGTCGAGCAGGTCGTTCTCAATAATCCATTGCCGGATGTTCGACTCGCCCGAGCCCGCGCCACCGGTAAATAGCGGCGAGCCGTTGAGAACGATGGCCAGGCGGCTGCCGCCCTCGCCACCCTTGACAGGCTGCATCTTGGAAATCAGGTGCAACAGGAATAGCAACGAGCCATCCGACACCCTGGGCAGACCGGGGCCGAACCGTCCGGCAAAGCCGCGCTGCTCGTACTCGTCGGTGACCTTCTTCTGTTGGGTGTTCCACGCCACCCCGAACGGCGGGTTCGATAGCAGGAAATCAAAGTGCTTGGTGCGGAACCCGTCGTCGGTGAGGGTGTCGCCGAGGTAGATGTTGTCGACGTCCTGGCCCTTGACGATCATGTCGGACTTGCACATCGCGTACGAACGCGGGTTGATGTCTTGCCCATAGAGCACCGGGCGGGCCTTCGGGTTCATCTCGGTGAGATGGTCGTAGGCCGTCGAGAGCATGCCACCCGTTCCAGCGGCGGGGTCGTAGATGGTGCGGACCGTGCCGGGCTTGGTCAGCACGTCGTCTTGGGTGTGAAACAAGATGTCCACCATGAGGGAGATGACCTCGCGGGGGGTGAAGTGGTCACCAGCTTGGGCGTTGTTGGACTCGGCAAACTTGCGGATCAGCTCTTCGAAGATGTAGCCCATGTCGTGGTTGCTGATCACCCTTGGGTGCAGTTCGACGGCGGCGAACTCCTTGACGATCAGGTACAGGCGATCGGACTTGGCGAGGTCACCGATGAGGTCGATCATGCGGAACCCGTCGAAGACGTCGCGCACATTGGGTGACAGGTGCTCGATGTAGTCGATGAGGTTGTCGGCGACGCCTTCGGGATCGCCGACGAGTGCAGCGAAGGTCCATCGGGAGGTGTTGTAGAAGGGCAACTTGAACTTGGCCTTGAGCATGACGGCGGGATCGACCTTGGTTGCCTGGATCTTCTTGTACTCGGCCAGGACTTCGTCCTTGGTCGGTTCCAAGATGCAGTCCAGGCGGCGCAGGATCGTGAACGGCAGGATCACGTCGCCGTACTGGTTGGGCTGATACGGCCCCCGCAGCAGGTCAGCGATCTTCCAGATCAAGTTGGCATTGGTCTGCGCCATGTTCTCGATTCACTCCCCTGGTCCGATTCCGAGACAGGGGAAAACTACCGCGTCACGGTGGGCTAATGCCGGTATTGCGGGCCTAGTCGGCAGGTCGGACACGACCGGCAGACTGTAGAGATGGTCCGTACCGGTGCCCGCGCTGCGGTGCTGCAGCAACTGTTGTTCCGCGCCGGGCTGCGACCTGCGATACACACACCCTCACCGCCTCGATTGGATGGACTGTCCGGCGAAGCGCAGACGACCGTGACTACGCTGTACGGCAAGCTTGGCGGTTTGCAGCCGATGCGTGTCTTTCGCCCTGGGGCGTGGGACTTGGCGTTCGCCGACGGTCTGGTGTTGGAGCTAGACGAGGAGCTTCATTTCAATCGCTACCGGTTCAGCACCCTTCAAGCACCGGAGTCCGCCAAGCTGCCCTGGCGCGACGCCTACCCCGATTTCTGCCTGCGGTACGAGGACGAGTGCCTTCAAGCTGGCAAGTGGGGCAAGCGGTGGACAAGCCCTTCTTGTGAAGCGATGTTCGGATCTGCCGGCGAAGCCGGCAGTCTGCAGGACGCTGGTGCACCACGATGGAAGCAGCGCGCCCTGTACGACGCGATCAAGGACATCGCCGCCTCGGAATCTCAGACGTGGCGTCTCGCCAGACTGTCGGTGTGGGACAGCATTGGTGGCATCAGACTCGGCGCGGCGCTGAACAACGATGCCCCCATCGATCCCGAACTGCTCGGCGACCTCGTCGCCCAGCGGACGACATCAATAACGTGACTAAGTCTGCGCTTTCTCCAAGTACCGATAGAGCGTCGCCCGACTCACCCCGAGGTACTTCGCGATGTCCTTGGCGGTGTGACCGTCGGCCTTCATCCGCATCGCGGTGGCGATGTGCTCGCCGTCATCGACCTTGCGGGGCCTGCCGAACTTGGTGCCGTTCGTCCGAGACGCCGCCCGCTTGAGAGCGGTCCGCTCCTGGATCAACTCGCGCTCGTATTCGGCCAAGGACCCCAGGACGCCGATCATCATCCGGCCAGCAGGGGTCGAGGAGTCGATGCCGTCGGTGACCGACACGAGGGTGACGCCTCGGGCGGTCAGGTCGCGGACCGTCTGCAGAATGTGGAGCATGTTGCGTCCGAGTCGGTCGAGCTTCCACACCACCACGGTGTCGCCCGCACGGACGTAAGCCATCAGATCGGCCAAACCGGGCCGGTCGTCGCGAGCCCCCGACATCACGTCGGAAAAGGTCTTTGTGACTCCAGCGGCCTGCAGTGCCTCGTTCTGCTGATCGAGGGTCTGAGCGACGGTGGAGACGCGGGTGTAGCCGATGCGGGTACCGGTGGTTGTGGCGGAGGCGGTCACCGATCAAGTGTCTCATAAATGCTCTAGTCGCTAGTATTGAAACACTCGGTTTCGAGACGAACTTTTGAGACATGCCGACCTGGCGGAACTGCTGGCCGATGAGATCGCCGCGGTGCGTCTCAGAGGTGATCGTTTCTGAGACAGTTCGCACAGCCCTACGGCCACAGTTAGCACGGTGAGATCCTGGGCGACCTTGCAGGCTAAACCAGCCGTAAGCGAGGACTTGTCCCGCCAGGGCTGCTACGGCTCAGGCGAGATTTGCGGGATCACGACCGCGCCGCCGTGTCCCGGTTCAACCGTTCCTGCCACGCAACCCGCGGTTGCGGGTACGACCACGGTAGGTTGCGCGAGCGTGCCGTCAATTGCGACACCGGCGCGATCACGACAGCTAGGTGCGATCGACTCGGGGTCGTTCGGGTACTGAACGCGGACCGGTACCGGTTCCGTAATTAAGTTGTGCGGCTTTGGCTCAGGCGACGCTTGGAAAAGTCCTGAAATGGAGAAGGCAATCACTGCCGCCACAAAAGCGATAGAGCCATTGCGGAACTTGCCCATAAGGTCGTTGTAGCTGTCAGCGGTATCTCGATAGTGCGCGGCATCTTCAACCCGCGTCACATAGCTCCGAAGAATGCCGAGGCGACGGTTGGCGGCGCCATCGCCGACACCAGCCTGAACGGTCTCCACTGCGCTGTCGTACGCATCACGGAGCTCCGACACAGTCTTGTACTGCCCCAAAAGATACGAACTCCGCGCCAGTATCCACTCAACGTTGGGATCTTTGAAGATCCCGGCGATTCTCTGCTGGTCTGCAGACGGGCCTTCTCGGGTCTCCGCGTTAGCGAGCTCGATGATCGTGCTCCGTGGCACAGTCAAGATCTTTGCTGCGCGTGCGACGAGTGCAATGGCCAGAGACAACGCGACGACAACTGCGATCGCGGCGATTCCGGCTCCGAGCCACGATCGGTCCGAGTAGTCGATAAGCTGTGCACCTGCGATGATCGCCGCCACGACCGCACCGGCTGACGCCACAAGCCACTTCACAGTGGCGCGAAGATTCTCCAGCGCGGACTGGTAGTGACCGCCGAACGGTGCGTCTCGGTCCTCGTCGGAGGGCGACTGCTCCGTCATCAGACAAATGTAGTACATTCGAGACGTGGTTGAAGCTGTGAACCGCTAGGTTCAGAGCTGCCAGGGGGACGTTAAGCAAAGGATAACCGTGAAACACGACCTATCTAGCGGTGTCGATCAAGTTCACCTCTACACGATGCGCGAGTTGAACCAGGACACTGCGGGCACGATCGAGGAGATCAACAGGACGGGTAAGCCGGGGGTCATCACCCGTCACGGACGGTTTGTTGCGGTCATCTATCCGCTGGCAGGCGTTCCGCTCGAGGCCCGCGTGATCGCACGTGCGCTTGAAGATGTGGAAGTGAAGGCTCAGCTCATTGGCGAGTCGACCGTTGGCGGAATTATCACCGCCCAAGACGCGGCAGCAGGGTTAGACGTCGAGGTGGATACGAGCAAAGCGGACCGCGAACTGACCAGGCGATCACGCCGTCGGTAACGAGTGCTACTCGGGGCTGCTGACATCGATGTAACGGGCCAATTCAAGATTAGTCATCAACGAGACAACCAGGAGCGTGTCACCCTCTAGTTCATATCGGATGGCCTCATCGTCCGTAGCCCACCGATACACGGACACATAGTTACAGGCGTCGGAAAGTTCGTCGTCGCTTTCTGCTTCGAACCCTAGATACGACTGAATATCTCTACGCCTGACAGCACGCCGCCACATGATGCTTGGATGACCAACGAGATAGCCCTCTAACGGGTTCGGGGAGTCAACCTCTTCCAACTCATTGGCGTTGATCTCCATGATCTCGGCACGTACCCAAGGTTGCAGCTCTAGTTGGCGCATCCTTTCCAGTGCGTAATCTGAATATGCGACTCCGCGCTTGACTGGTTTGCGTTGCCAGAACTTCCCCACCACGATCGCCATTAGACCACGGGTTGTGCACAGAAGGCTCAGGACGTATCACCCTAGGTTTGACGCGCCCCTCAGTCTTGACGGGCCCTACTCACGACCCGGTGGAAACAGCTGCGGAGCGCACTTACTGCACCGAAGCTCCCGCTCATCGGTGTACTCGAGCGATGCACCCCGATAACCGCAGCCGGGGCAGCGTTCGGGCTGGACTCCGTCAGCCCAAGTGCGCCACCTGCCATCACGCCACTCCATACCTTGCATAGGCCTATTCAACTCCCTCGATGGCTCCGTGCACGAAAGGCGCGGCCCGGCCGATTCCCGCAGTGGATGCCCGTAGTGCGTCGCCCTGGGGCTATACCTGCGTCCCTATCGAACTGCACCCGAGCGCAAACCACCTCGCGCCGCATATGTTGCAACTACCGTCGCGACCACTCACCGTCACCGTCGTCCGGGTACACCCGCTCGATGGTGCCCACAAGAAGGGCGTCGATGAGGTATTCGTGGGCATCCCAGCCGCCCACCCACTGCTCCGGGTCGAGCGTCGCGGCCTCGGCATCCAATGCGGCGATCAGCTCGTCGTAGGTGTACTCGATACCCGTCATCAGGTAGGTCGTCCCGTCATCGTCCACTCACTCATTGTCCCATCGCACACCGACACTTCCTGCGGTAAGGCAAGGAGCAGCACGGACTGAGGAGCGAAAGCCGGACACCGGCGTTTGGTTCAACATCGGATCGAATTACATCTTCCAACAATAGTTTTCGGAATGCTCCCGACAAGCTTCCAGGTCAGCGGCATCGTGTGGATCAGCAAACTCCGCCGGGTACGGCCCCGGAAAGCTTGGTAGTTGTTGGAGAGTACTTACGTTCATTTTATCTGCGCTACAGGGTTTACAGGCTGCTTGCAGCGCAACGCCTTTCGGAGCCGCGTGCGCGCTACGCGGCTCCAAAGCGTCGGGCCTGCCTCGCAACGTCCGAGCGCATGCCGTTGACCACGTGGAAGATTCGTTGCCGCTGAACTTCCACGCGACCTAATACCGGTGCTTGCGACCCGCTACCGGCGCATCAGACCACCCGCGTGTAGATCCGCTGGCGTGGAGTGAACGGACCCCAGTGTACCGGCATTCAGCCTGGTGCCCATGTCGCAGGAGAGGCAAGCTGAATCCGCCTGCGGCTCATAATCAAGAAGCTTTACGTTCGGGTGGTACTAAGTCCCCGCGGGGCGTCCGGAAGCGTCCAGGCCGTCCGAAACTTGTTCTGAACAGGAGACACGACCGGACGGTTCAGGCATGCCCGGACATCTCTAGGTGTCCGGGTGTTTCGGGCCGTCCGCTCGTCTGTCCTGTTCTTGATGCGTTTCGGACGGGCTGGACGGGTCCAGACGCAGGTAGCGACCGAAGGCGTCATGGAAGTGCTCTAGCCGATACCCACGCTTGGTCTTCTCGGTGTTGTGACCTGACCTCACCCCGTATGGCGCGAGGCGGTGAGCCAGTTTGTTGGTTGTGTAGTCAAATTCCCTCCATGGTGAATCGGGGAAGTGTCGCAACGCGTCCACTAGGTCGATAGAGGGCAGAAACGACGCCGTCTTGTCGAGGAAGATCTGCCGAATGTCGCTGAGCAGCCTTACGTCCAACGAACGAGCCTGGTCGACATCGTCAGCGCCCTCGACCATGGCCAGGCAAGCGGCACGCGCCTTGGCGGGCCAGTCGCCTCCGGCGATGTCGGCAACGGCCACCAGTGGCTCCCAGGTGTCGGCGGCGCGATCCTCAACTGGCATGTCGGGCACGGCGTCGGTGAGTTCGTCGACGTGGACATGTGCCCAAACAGCCAGTCGGTCCCGCAACCGATGCAGTACCGGCTCGTCCCGGCGACACCGGAACTGCGCTACGCGCTCGTCACTGGTGCGACGACGCATCGTGATGTTGATCGCACGGTCGGTGATGGTGTCAGGCATGGCACCGATGCCTGCCAACGCCACCATGGCGAACGTGGGGAACTCCGTCGGAACCAACTGCGGCCCGACGCAGCGCAGTGCTGGCCGGTTGCGCTGATGGCCGGCGTTGAGCAGACCGCGCAGATCCTCGTTGTTCTCCGCGCTCCTCCTGTTGCCGAAGATCGTGTCCGCCTCGTCGATGATGAGCGTCGGCGGTCGGTCGCTGTTAAGCGAGCGGAAGACTGCCGACACCGAGGCGTTGACTGTGATGAGCGGAGCGTGGCACATGCCGCTGATGACATCGAGGGCGCGGGACTTTCCACACCGCTTCTGCGGGCTGTTCAGCACAAGTCGAGGCGCAGCGTTCCACGCCTCGATGGCGTGGGTTGCGGCTACCCACAGCGCCACAGCGACGGCGGCATGGTCGTCCGGGAACCACACATAGCGGCGCAGAGTGTCAAGTAGCTCGGTGAGCAAATCTCGACCATCAAGGACAGGTGTGTCCGCCGGCGGCGTAGACGATCCCGAGGTTGCACATTCGCGGCTGGTAACGAACGATTCTCGCGGATCGGGGTCGTCACGCTCGGGCACCGCGCGTGGATTGTCTAGGCCTGCGGTCATGCCGCTGGTGACGGTGGTCTCCGCTTCTTCACGGGGCAGGCCGCACCGCTCTGCCGCCTCCAGTAGCGCGGTTTCGGCGCGTCCGCAGTCCAGGCCCGCACCCGTCACGTACTGACCGAGCGTGAACGCGGCCCGATTCAGGGTGTCGTTCCTGCGACCCTCGGCGGCTTCGGCCACCTCCTTGGTGGAGTTGGTCAGCACGGCTTTGAGGTAGGCGCGCTGGCGGGCGTCGGGAGGTGTCCCGTCCCACGGCTGGCCATCTACGGCGGGCACGGCCTTCCGCAGGTGTTCGTCGAGCCAAGCGGCCAATGCGGCTGCGCCTGCCTCGTCTCCCTCGATGCGCATGCTCGCCAAATCGTTGAACACGATCTCGTAGCCCTTGCCGTCGTACTTCGGGCGTCGAGTACCGGGAAGAAACACGTTGGCACCCTTGGCTTGCAGGTCCACCCCCGGCAACCCGGGAAGCTTGCCGTGCACGGTGTTGATGTCCTCGCGCCAAGCCCCGTCGATGTAGAAGTGACGGCCACCTGACGGCGTAATGACGTCCGCGAAGATCCTCACGTTCAGACCGCCAAGCCACTGGCGCACCGCGTCGATGTCACCACCGTTGCGCGGGTCCACGTCCACCACGATCACGCGCCCGCCGGTGTTAGCGCACAGGCAGTCACCCATGCTAAATGACCCGTACCTGGCGGAGTTCCAGAGATCGTCGGCGGCTTGCCATCCGCGGGGCCGGTAGAACTCGGCCTCGTCATCACGGCGGGGTCCGCTGGTCCAGACCGCGCACCGAAGCGAATCGAGGTCTTTAAGAAACTGGCGTTCGTCGTCGTCGAGCAGAGTCAGGCCATACCGAACGGGGGTATCCTGGCTGTCAGCTCCGTTGGTCGCGTGAGTGTTTCGGGCCGGTCCGATGTTTCGCGCATCGGACCGGTTCTCCGTTTCGGTCATTGCGCCGACACCTCGATCTCGTCGAGGGCGTGAGGCCCGCCACCGATGCGGTGGTCGGAGTCGCTCAGGTTGTCCTCAAGCAGATCCCGGTCCACCTGCTCACGGCAGGGCATGCAGTACGACTTCACCCGAGGCGTATCGACGGTCACAGGCCCATCACCCGCTTGCGTGACGTGAGTGTCAAGCCGGACGGCGAAGGCATCGCCTCCGCCGGAATCCGACGTACTTCGTTGGAGCAGGCTGTGAGGGCATCAGCGATGTCCTCTTCCGTCATCCGCCAGTGCCGCCCAACCTTGCGGCCTGGGAACACGCCGGAACGCAGCTTCTCGATCAGCCACCGTTCGGATGGTGCGCCCATCTTGTCGGCAGCGTCGGCGCTGGAGTAGGTGAGATTGGTCGTGGACACGAAGGACCCCTTCTGATCGAACTGATCAGACCCTTGGGGTCTCCTTCGGCACATCCTGCGGGGCAGGTCTCGAAACAACGGTAGCAGACACGAAAAACCTTGAGGGAACGCATAAGCGACGCTCAGCAGATCGAAATGCCTTGCGGGCCACAATATCCTGCTAGCTACTAGAAATGCTTAGACACCAAGAGCAGCGCCGATGGCGTCTGCTGCTGCCGACATGGACCGGCGGTCGATGTGGGCGTACAGACCGATGGTCGTGTTGATCGACTCATGGCCGAGGTGCTGCTGGATCACCGGCAGCGGGACACCGGCCAGCACCATCCAAGAGGCACAGGTGTGGCGGAGGTCGTGGATCCGGGGCCGGAGGATCGGGACGGACTTGTCGGTGATCGGGTTGCCGTCGGCGTCGGTCGACGGCCAGGTCCTGGCCACCGCCGGGGACCAGACCCGGTCGTGGAAGCCGTTCGACTTCACGAAGGTTCCGGCCTTATTCAAGAAGACCCACTCACTTGTGACGTCGAGCTTCTCCAGGGTGGCCTTCGGGACGTTGATCGTCCGCACCGACTTCTTGGTCTTCGGCGGACCGATCTCGTATCCGCCTCGATCGTAGGTCCGCTTCCAGGCCTTGGTGATCCTCACAGTGCCTGTCTTGAGGTCGATGTCCGAGGGCTTGAGTGCGGCGGCTTCGCCCCACCTGGCACCGGAGGCGACCAGGAACTCCACCATCGGTCGCCAGTACTCGCTGACGTTCTCCAGCAACCGGGCGAAGTCTTGATGGCTGAGGCAGATCATGTCTGCTCGCTCGGTCGTCGGCAGACGCTGGCCCAGTGCCGGGTTGCTCGGGATGCGACCGTCGCGGACGGCGGCGTTGAGAGCCGAGGACAGGAAGCCGTGCTTGTTGCTGATGGTCTTGCCCGAGGCTCCGGCAGCGGCGAGATCCTGGGTCCACTTCGCCACATGCTCGCGGGTGAGCGCAGTCAGTGGCAGCTCCCCTAGCGACGGTCCGATGTCCTTCTTTAAGTAAGACCGGTAGTCCCAGAGCGTCGACTTCCGCAGACCAGTCAGATGGTCGATGTGGTGCTCGACCCACTCCGCCACCGTCGTCGTCGAACCAGCCGAGTCGGCGGCCAGAGCCGCCAGTGCCTGCTCGGGTCCGAACTTCTCGACGAGGCCCTTGAACTTGGTGGCCGCGACGAGATCCTCGAAGCTGGTCGAGGTCTGCTTGCCGCCAAGGCGGTAGAGGACCTGGACGAAGGTGCTGCCGTCCTTGCGGGTGCATGGTCTCAGCGATGCCATGGCGGCGACTATAGACCGCGATGTTGATGAGATGTTGATGGAAAAGAAAACTGGCCAGAGCCTTAGAGCTCTGACCAGCTTCTATTCGGTGGAGCTGCCGGGAATCGAACCCGGGTCCTACGGCGTTCCCTCAAGGCTTCTCCGTGCGCAGTTCGCTATGCCTCTACTCGGATCTCCTGATCACGCGAACAAGTCAGGATGACGATCCCAGTCGCTGTTTGATGTCCCGATGAGTCCCGCGACCGAACTCACCGGTTTATCCCTCTAGCTGATGCCAGGCACCGGGTCGAGGGCTCTCCCGGGCTGACAGACTAGCTGTCGCTTAGGCAGCGAGAGCGTAGTCGCGCTGATTGGAATCGGCGCTTAATTGGTTGCAACGACGCTTAACGGTGGTCTCTTGCCTGCACCGGCACGCTTCCCTTGATTCGACACTCGAAGTCGAAACCGTTCAGCCCCTGTGTAGTTGTCTAACAACGCGCCCGCCGATCTACGGCAGGACATTCCATGGTACGCGACCTACAACGCCCGGCACTACGTATTTATGCCCGCGCCGGCCCAAAGCCCCTGGTCAGATCACGTAGTTGAGGTGATCGACGACACGCCTGGCGACCTCCCCGTCGCCGCCGAAGCCAATCTCGTCGGCGTGCTCGGCCAACGCGACCCGCCCACCGGCCAGCCGCGCGAACAGCAGCGCATCGAGCGTGATCGTCGCCGTCGGTTCCGCATCGCCGAAGTCCTCGACGACCTTGCCCCGGCCCTCGACCGCGACGTTAATCGTCCTGCCCAGCGGTCCCGTCAACACGATCGACACCCGCGACCCGTCGGGCGCCCCACCCAGTTTGCCCACGACAAAACCCATACTGGCCGCCATCTCGTCGAGCGCCAGCATCGCGGGCGCGCCCGTCGGGTCCGACGCCGGCCGCCCGAGCGCATCGCGGATGTCGTGCTCATGCATCCAGCAGTCGAAGATCCGGACCCGCATGAACCGGCCGTAGCTGTCCGGGCCGGCCGGCGTCGCGGTCACCTGGTTCCACTCGTCGTCGCCCATCGCGGTCAGCGCCGCACGACGCTCGGCGGTGACGGCCTGGAAACGGTCCCTCAACTCCGCGCCGCTGATTGTCCGCAACTCGAGCACCCACCGCTCGTTGAGCACACCGATGTCGTTGCGCACGTGCTCGAACACCGACACATCGACATCCGGCTGCGGCATGTCCATGCCCGCCAACATCGACTCGGTTCCGACCATGTGGGCCGTCACGTCGTGCACCGTCCAACCGGGCAGCGACGTCGCGGCCTGCCAGTCCGATTCGCCCAGGCCCGCCAACAGGTCACCAATCGTGTGCCATTCGGCGAACAATGCTTCGACGACCGCAGTCTTGTCGAGCTGGGTGACCGGACGCGAGGGGCTGCTCACCGCCCGACCGTACCGCTCGTCACCGATGATCGTGCTAGGAACCCGCGACGCTACGGTGTGTCGGCCGCATGAGGTTCGGCGGCAGATCGGTGATCGCAGTGGGCGACCCGAACAGATACCCCTGAGCCAGCGAGCAGCCCGCGAGGAACACCATCTCGGCCTGCTCCACCGTCTCGATGCCCTCGGCGATCACTTCCAGGCCCAACGGATCGCACACCGCGATCACCGATCGGTACAGCGTGGCGGCCTGCGCGGGTTCGGGTCCGGCCAACAGGCTGCGGTCGAGCTTGACGATCTGGATGGGTAACGCGTGCAGATAAGTCAGCGAGTTGTACCCGGCACCGAAATCGTCCAGGGCCACCTTGACGCCAATAGACCTGAGCCGCCGTATTTGTGCGGCTGCCTCGTCGAGATCGACGACCGGCACGGTCTCGGTGATCTCCAACGTCAGCCGGCTGGGTTCCATGCCGTAGCGCGCCAGCGTCCCGGCCACCACGTCGCGGAATCCGCCGTCGCGCAAGCGTCCCGCCCCGATGTTGACCTGCAAATCGATACCCGAACCGGCCGCGGTGACTTCCCGGCAACTCTGGTCGAGCACCATCGCGTCGAAGGCATCGCCGAGCCCCGCGGCCTCGGCGGCGGCCACGAACGTCTCGGGCGGTATCTGCGTGCCGTCGGGTGCGATCCACCTCGCCAGCGCCTCGATGGCGACCGGAACCTCCTCCGGTAACCGAACGATGGGCTGATAGACGAGGCTGAACCCGGCCGGCGGCTCGCCGTCGGCGTGACGCAACGCGGCGGGAAAGTCCACTGCCCGGCCGATCATCGACGGGTAGACGACGACGATGTCTTTTCCCAGGCGTTTACCCTCATACATCGAGTGGTCGGCCTTACGCAGCAGATCGTCGGGCGTCTGGCTGTCGTCACCGGCATGCGGCCGCACCAGGCCCATGCTCGCGCGGACCCGCACGCTCGAGCCGTGAACCGCGAACGGCTCGCGAAGCGCGGCCCGGACGCGGTCGGCGACGACTTCAGGTGCGGCCACGTCGCTGTTGATCAGAATCGCGAACTCGTCACCGCCGATGCGTGCCAGGGTGTCCGATTCCCGCACGCATCGTCGGAGGCGTTCGCCCACGGCCCGCAGCAGCTCGTCACCGCCGGCGTGCCCGAACCGGTCGTTGACGACCTTGAAGTCGTCGAGGTCGACGAAGATCAGCACGAAACCGCCTCTGGTTGCCGCGGTTTCGAGCTCCTTGCCGAACAGCAGCCTGTTCGGCAGCCCGGTCAAGGCGTCGTGATGAACCTGGTGCGCGAGCCGGCGCTGGGCGTCGAGCAGCCGCACCGTCAACCTGTGCTGCGCGCGCATCGCGAAGGCCTGGCGCGTGGCGACGAGCAAAACCATCAGCACCGCTCCGACAACCAGCACCCCGTCGATCTCCTTGCCGATCATCACGTGGTAGCCGTAAAGCATTGCAATTCCGGCGAATCCGGCGAACGGCAGGACCAATTGCACCCAGTCCATCAGCCGATCGCTGCTTTGCGCGGCGGCTTCTGACTGCGGCGTCGGTGTGGCGAGTGCGTAGATCACCAGTATGAGTCCGATGATGAACGCGCCGCCGCCCCACAAGTCACCGTTCTGCAAGCCGACGGTCCGGAAGTAGGCCACCAACCGGTCGGCGCACGCGAGCAACATGACCCCGCCGGTCAACAGCAGGCAGTCCGCCCGATATGGCCGGCCTGGCCGATAGAGACTGGCGAAGAACACCCCCGCCACCACCGCGCACAGCTGGAGCAGCGAATAGGTCACCAGGATGGGCGGGTTGTCCGACCGGGGGAACGCCGCTGCGGCCAGTGCACCGTATCCGGCCATGTAGGACAGCAGCGAAAACGAGATGGCCGCCACGATCGCGTCGAGCACGGAGGCGACGAGCGAGTAGTGGTGCACGGGGTCGGGGGTTTTGGTGCGCCCGACGCCCACGCGCCCGAGCACGACCACTGCCGAGAAGATGAGCACCGCGGGCAGCAGATACGCCACGGTCTCTCTCGCACCGGCCACTCGACCGTCGTCGGAACCTCCGCCCGTCCACCACAGCAGTTCACCGATGAGCCAGCTCAAGCACGAGGCAGCGATCAGGACCCGCCACCATCGAGCTGTGCCGTCAACCTTCCGAGCGACCACGAAGCCGCGGACGACGATCACGGCGCCCAGGATCGCCTGCACCGCGATCATCCCCGCCTCGGCGCGGTCGTATCCCCACGGTGCCAGCGCATTCACCACGACTAAGAGAAGCAGGGCCACGACGACGCCGTAACGCCAGCGATGACCCCTGAGCAACACGCCTTCCCCGCCTTTCCGTTCGTCATGATGCCTTATTCAATGAAGTGCTTTCGTCGGCTCGGCCCAAATAGTCGTGTCGTCAGCCTGCGGCGATCATGGCCACCGCAGCCAGCGCCAACACCATGCCGAGCACCTGCCAGCGTGTGACCCGCTCGCGCAGCACCACGATCGCGAGCAACACCGTCGCTGCCGGGTACAGCGACATGAGCACGCCCGCCAGCGACAGCAGCGCCGCCTGAAGTGCCAGCAGCATCGCGATGTTGGCGCCGACGTCGATGAATGCCGCGAGCACCGCCAACCTCAGCGGGGCGCCCGACGGCGGTCGCAGGTTGCGGCTCACTAGCGCGATGAGGACCACCAGCGCCGTGGCCGATGCGCGGGCGAACACCAGCGGCCACAGCTTTGCGTCCACCGGCGCCTGATCGATCAGCACGAAGTTCAACCCGAACGCCACGCCCGACCCGACCGTCAACCACGCCACCGTCGGGGTGAACCTGTGCTCCTTGACGTCCTCGTCGGACGCCTCCCGGCTGACCAGCACCACCGCCACCAACGCCAGCGCCACGCCCACGCCGGCGATCAGCCCGGGCCGCTCCCCCAGCGCCAGCCCGACACCCACCGGGATGCCCGCCACCAGGATCGCGGTCAGCGGGGACACCACCGAGATCGGCCCGGAACCCAACGCGGCGTAGAACCACCAGACACCGAACGCCTGCGCGACCCCGCACAGCACGCCCCAGACCACTGCGCCGTGCGAGACGTCCCCGCCGATCGGGACCGCCAGTACTGCGAGCACCACCAACGCGATCGGATAGGAGACCAACACGACGCGCAACGCGGCGACGCGGCGCGAGGCCAGCCCGCCGACGAAGTCGCTGATCCCGTAGCCCAGCGCCGACGCCAGCGCGAGCGCGACTCCGATCAGGTCATGCCCTTGGCGCGGCGCCCCAGCTCGCGGGTGATCTCGCGCTGCGCGTCACGACGCGCCAGGTCCTGCCGCTTGTCGCGGGCCTCTTTACCGCGGGCGAGCGCCAGTTCCACCTTCACCTTCCCGTCGGTGAAGTACAGGGACAGAGGCACGAGCGTGAGGTTGCCGTCGCGGATGCGGCCGATCAGCTGATCGATCTGCTTGCGGTGCAACAACAGCTTCCGGTTGCGCCGCGGCACGTGGTTGGTCCAGCTGCCGTGGTGATACTCGGGGATGTGCAGGTTGCGCAGCCACACCTCGCCGTCGTCGACGGTGGCGAAGGCGTCGGCCAGCGACGCCTGTCCGTCGCGCAGGCTCTTCACCTCCGTGCCGACGAGCTGGATACCCGCCTCGAACGTCTCCAGGATCGAATAGTTGTGTCGTGCTTTGCGATTGGTCGCGACGACCTTGTTATTGCTGGACCGGGACGGGTCGGCTTTCTTGGCGCCCTGTTTTGCCATGGCTACCTTCGTATGTAAAGCCGCAGTGTCACGTAAGCGGTGATACCCGACATCGCCAACCCCAAGAACAGCATCAGCGGAGCGCTGAAGTACAGCACGTCGGCGTAGTCGACCTTGGCGATCAGATTCGCTTGATAGAACTGGTTGAGCGCGTTCTCCAAGAAAAGCGCCCGCACCACGATCAACCCGATGATCGCGATGACCACACCGATCAGGGCGGCAAGCATCGCCTCGACCAGGAACGGCAACTGGGTGTACCAGCGGCTGGCCCCGACCAGGCGCATGATGCCGATCTCGGTGCGTCTGGTGTACGCCGCGACTTGGACCATATTGGCTATCAACAGGACCGCGCCCACCGCCTGAACCAACGCCACCGCGAACGCGGCGTTGCTGATGCCGTCGAGCACCGCGAACAGGCGGTCGATCAGCTCCTTCTGGTTGAGCACGTTGAGTACGCCTGGCTGGCCGACCATCGCCTCGTCGAATTCCTTGTGCTGCTCGGGGTCGTCGAGCTTGACGATGAACGAGGCCGGAAACGCGTCACGGCCCGCGACGTCCTTGTATTGCGGGAACTTCGTGATCGCGTCCTCGTAGGCCTCGTCGCGATTGAGGAACCGCACCGAGCGCACGTCGTCGCGGTCCTCGATCTGCTGGCGCAGCGCCTTGCACGGGTCGGCGTCACACGACGGGTCGTTGGCCGAGACGTCGTTGGTCAAGAAGACCTGGCTTTCGACGCGGTCCAGGTAGATGTTGCGGGACTGGTCGGCGAGCCGGACGACGAGCAAGCCGCCGCCGAACAGGCCGATCGAGATGGCGGTCGTCAGGATCATCGCCACGGTCATGGTGACGTTGCGACGAAATCCGGTGAGGACCTCGTTGATAAGGAAGCCGAAGCGCACTAGCGATCCATTCCGTAGACGCCGCGCTGCTCGTCGCGAATCAGCCGGCCGAGTTCGAGTTCGACGACCCGCTGGCGCATTGAGTCGACGATGTGGTGGTCGTGGGTGGCCATCAAAACTGTGGTCCCGGTGCGGTTGATCCGCTCGAGCAGATCCATGATGTCCTTGCTGGTCTCCGGGTCCAGGTTGCCCGTGGGCTCGTCGGCGAGCAGCACCAGCGGCCGGTTGACGAATGCGCGCGCGATTGCGACGCGCTGCTGTTCGCCACCGGACAGTTCGGCGGGCAACCGGTTGGCCTTGCCCGACAGGCCGACCATCTCCAGCACGTCGGGCACCACCCGGTTGATGGTCTCGGCGCGCTTGCCGATGACCTCGAGCGCGAATGCGACGTTTTCGAAGACGGTCTTCTGCTGCAGCAGCCGGAAGTCCTGGAACACACAGCCGATCACCTGGCGCAGGCTGGGGATGTGGCGCCCGGGCAGCTTGTTGACGTGGAACTTCGACACCTGGATGTCGCCGTGGGTCGGCGCCTCCTCGGCCAGGAGCAGCCGCATGAACGTCGACTTGCCCGACCCCGACGGCCCGATGAGGAAGACGAACTCACCCTTGTCGATCTTGACCGAGACGTTGTCGAGCGCGGGCCGCGCTGACGACTTGTACTGCTTGGTCACGTTGTTGAGGGTGATCATCACGGGTCGCCAGTGTAGCGGTGAAACAGTGCCGCCCTAGCTGGGCGGAGTCGTCGTCGGTGGTGGCAGCAGTTGCGGGACCGGGGGCACCAGCGGCGTATCCGTCGTTGTGGGCGTTCCCTCGGGCCCGATCTCCGGCGTCGTCGGGCTGGTCGGCGAGGTCTCGGTCGGACTCGTCGTGGTGGTCGTCGTGGTTTCGGTCGGGCTCGTGGTGGTCGTGGTCGGTGGTTCGGTGGTCCGACGCACGTTGGTGCGCGGCACCCACGTGTAGTTCGGGTCCGGCACGAACCCCGGCGGGACCACCGCAGGAGCGGGCGCGGGCGGTTCGGGGGGTTTGGGCTCGAACGTCTGGTTCACCCAGAACAGCGCCACGAACGCCGCGATGAGCACCACCGTCGACACCCGCATCCGCCCGAAACGGGCGCTCAGCCAGTTCCTCACTTCTTCTGCTCCGCCGAGCCCTGCGTCTCATTTCCCGCGCCGCCGTCCGTCGCCGGGTGGACGATGGCGCCCACCGTCGGTGTCACACTGTCGGTCGGCGACACGATCCCGGCGCGGCGTAGCTCGGCGATCACCAACACGCGGATGCGCCGGCCGACCTCGAACTGCTTACCGGGAAGTGTGCGCGCGACCATCCGCAGGTTCACCGTCTCGAGCCCGATGCTTTCGACACCCATCAGCTGGGGCGCATCGAGCATGAGTGCGCTGAGTTGCGGATCGTCTGTTGCCTTGCGCGCGACGGTGTGCAGAAGCTCGTTGACCTCGTTGAGGTCCGACCCCGTCGGCACCGGAATGTCGATGACGGCGCGCGCCCAGTCCTTCGACAGGTTGAGCGATCGAACGATGTTGCCGTTCGGGATGGTGTACATCTCACCTTCGGCGGTGCGCAGCTTGGTCACCCGCAACGTCACCTCCTCGACCGTTCCGAGCGACTCCTCGGGTGCACCGACCATGCTGAGCTGCACCAGATCGCCGAAGCCGTACTGCTTTTCGGTGATGATGAAGAAACCGGCCAGCAGGTCCTGGACCACCTTCTGCGCACCGAAGCCCAGCGCGGCGCCCAGCACCGCGGCGGGCGCGACCAGCGACCCGATCGGGATCGCGAGCGTGTCGGTGATCTGCACCGCCACGATGATGAACAACAAGGCCACCGTCACCCACGAGATCACCGAAGCGACGGCCTGGCGGTGCTTGGCGCTCTCCGAACGCACCAGCTGATCGCTTTCCAGGTATTCGGCGTCGATGCGGCTCACGATCCGCTGCGCTGCCCAGTTGATGAAACGCGCTGCCAGCAGTCCGCCGATCAACAGCAGCGCGATCGTCACACCGCGGTCGAGAATCCAGTTGCCGATGCTGCCCTTCCAGAAGCCTTCCCAGCGCTCCCCGAGGGACAGTGCGATCAGACTGTTATCCATCGTCTTGACTCTTGCGCCAACGAATGCCCGCCTCGAGGAATCCGTCGAGGTCGCCGTCCAGCACCGCGGCGGGGTTGCCGACCTCGTACTCGGTGCGCAGATCCTTGACCATCTGGTAGGGGTGCAGCACGTAGGACCGCATCTGGTTGCCCCACGAGCTGCCGCCGTCACCCTTGAGGGCGTCCATCTCGGCACGCTCTTCTAAACGTTTGCGTTCCAACAACTTTGCCTGCAAGACCCGCATCGCCGAAACCTTGTTCTGCAACTGCGACTTCTCGTTCTGACAGGTCACCACGATGCCTGTCGGGATGTGGGTCAGCCGGACCGCCGAGTCGGTGGTGTTGACCGACTGGCCACCTGGGCCACTGGAGCGGTAGACATCAACGCGCACATCGCTTTCCGGGATATCGATGTGGTCGGTGGTCTCCACCACCGGCAGCACCTCGACGTCGGCGAACGATGTCTGCCTGCGGCTCTGGTTGTCGAACGGGCTGATGCGCACGAGGCGATGGGTGCCCTGCTCGACCGACAGGGTTCCGTAGGCGAACGGTGCGTGCACCGCGAACGTCGCGCTCTTGATGCCCGCCTCTTCGGCGTAGGAGATGTCAAAGACTTCCACGGGATAGTCGTGCTGTTCGGCCCAGCGGATGTACATGCGCATCAGCATCTCGGCCCAGTCCGCGGCGTCCACCCCGCCGGCGCCCGAACGGATCGTGACGACGGCCTCGCGCTCGTCGTACTCGCCGGACAGCAGGGTGCGCACCTCCATCGCCTCGATGTCCTCGCGCAGCTTGGCCCGCTCGGCGTCGGCTTCCGCGAGTTCCTCCTCGCCGCCGTCCTCGGCGGCCAGTTCGTACATCACCGGCAGGTCGTCGAGGCGCTGCCGGAGTTCCTCGACGCGCCGCAGCTCGCCCTGGGTGTGCGACAGCTCACTGGTGACCTTCTGAGCGCGCGTCTGGTCGTCCCACAGGTTCGGGTCGGAGGCCTCGTGCTCGAGCTTCTCGATGCGACCGCGGAGGCCTTCGACGTCGAGCACCCGCTCCACCGTGGTCAGGGTGGCGTCGAGGGCAGCGAGGTCGGCTTGACGGTCAGGATCCACGGGAGTTCAGGTTACCCGTGAGCCGACACGCGCCGGTTCTCGCGACTGGCGGCAACAAGGCCCGTCCGCGTTCTAGCATCGGATGCGTAACCAGTCGGCTTCGACGCGACAGCCCCTTGCGCGAGGCCGGGCAGCGAGAAGGAAGCTTCGACAAAAGGTGTCCATGCGCCCCTATCACGTGGCGATCGTCGGCTCAGGGCCTTCGGGCTACTTTGCCGCGGCGTCATTACTCAAGTTCGCCGATTCCCAGGACGACGCCGACGTACGCGTCGACATGCTCGAGATGTTGCCGACCCCGTGGGGCCTGGTGCGCTCGGGTGTGGCACCTGACCATCCGAAGATCAAGTCGATCAGCGCCCAGTTCGAGAAGACCGCGTTGGATCCGCGGTTCCGCTTCTTCGGCAACGTCGCGGTCGGCGAGCACGTGCACCCCGCCGAGTTGGCCGAACAGTACGACGCGGTGGTCTACGCCGTCGGCGCCCAGTCCGACCGGGCGCTGGGGATCCCCGGTGAGGACCTGCCCGGCAGCGTCGCCGCCGTCGATTTCGTCGGCTGGTACAACGCCCACCCGCATTTCGAGGAGATCGCACCCGACATCTCCAGCGGTCGCGCCGTGGTGATCGGCAACGGCAACGTCGCCTTGGACGTGGCGCGGATTCTCGTCACCGATCCCGACGTACTGGCCGCGACGGACATCGCCGACCACGCGTTGAAGTCACTGCACGACCGCGGCGTGGAGGAGGTCCTCGTCGTCGGGAGACGGGGGCCGTTGCAGGCGCCGTTCACCACATTGGAGTTGCGCGAGCTCGGGCACCTCGAGGGGCTCGGCGACGTCGACGTCATCATCGATCCCGCCGACTTCGCCGACATCACCGACGACGACCTCGAAGCGGCGGGCAAGACCGTGCGCAACAACATCAAGGTGCTGCGCGGTTATGGGGAACAGACACCGAAGAACGCCAAGCGGCGCATCGTCTTCCGCTTCCGAACCTCCCCGATCGAGATCAAGGGGGACGGTCGCGTCGAATCGATCGTGCTCGGCCGCAACGAGCTGGTCGAGGAGAACGGCCGCATCGTGGCCAAGGACACCGGTGAACGCGAGGAGGTGCCGGCCCAGCTCGTGGTGCGCGCCGTCGGCTATCGCGGGGTTCCGACACCCGGCCTGCCGTTCGACGAGCGCAGCGGCACGATCCCGCACACCCACGGGCGCGTCGAGGGCAGCCGCAACGAGTACGTCGTCGGCTGGATCAAGCGTGGTCCGACGGGTGTCATCGGCAGCAACAAGAGCGATTCGCAGGAGACCGTGGACACGCTGATCGCCGACCTGTCGGCAGCGCAACTCGCCGACTTCGCCGAGGACCATTCGCGGCGGCTGGCCGAATGGTTGGTCGAGCGGCAGCCGAAGGTGATCACCGATGACCACTGGCGGCTGATCGACGAGTACGAGCGGTCAGCGGGCGAACCGCACGGCCGTCCGCGCGTGAAGCTGACCACTGTGGCCGCGATGTTGAGGATCGGGCACGGCTGAGCATCGGCTCGTCGTGCACCAGGCTTGAAGCCTCAGGAGTAGGGCGGTGGCGGCGCCTCGGGTGGCGGGGCCTGCGGCGCGAATCGCCAATTGTCCGGATTCTTCGGCGAGTAGACGACGGGAAACAATTGACCCATCGTCGGCCAGTCGTCGACGTCGACCTCGAGCCGCTGGTACACGACATGCTCGTTGACCGTGGGCCCGTTGATGACGCCGGTGATCGTGACGTACTGCGGCCCGGTGACCTCGGCTGGTCGCGGGCTGACCCCGGTGACCAGAAGTTGACCCGACGGCCAGTCATTGGGTGTGCCGCGACGGCGCATCAGCATCGGTCGGGCCAGCAGCACCAGCGCACCGACGATCAGCAGTATCACCGCGAATTCCCACATCCCGACATGGTAGGACGACAGGCATGGATCCCGACGCGGACGATCTGGCATTGGCGCTCGCTCTGGCCGACGAAGCCGATGCTCGGACCACGGCCCGCTTCGGCGCGGTCGACCTCATCGTCGAGACCAAACCCGACCTGACCCCGGCCACCGATGCCGACCTCGAAGTCGAATCGATGATCCGGCAACGACTCGGCGAGCAGCGCCCGGCCGATTCGGTGTTCGGCGAGGAGTTCGGCGGCACGAGGGAGTTCGCGGGCAGGCAGTGGGTCATCGACCCGATCGACGGCACCAAGAACTTCGTGCGCGGGGTACCCGTGTGGGCGACGCTGATCGCGTTGCTGCACGACGGCGTACCCGTGCTCGGCGTGGTGAGCGCACCCGCGCTGCACCGGCGATGGTGGGCGGTGACCGGACGGGGTGCGTACGCGCAGGTGTCCGGGCAGGCGGAGCGACGGCTGAGCGTGTCGAAGGTCGAGGACCTCGGCTCGGCGAGCCTGGCGTTCTCCAGCCTCTCGGGGTGGGCCGACCGCGGCATCCGCGACCGGTTCGTCGCGCTGACCGACGCGGTGTGGCGGGTGCGCGGCTACGGCGACTTCTACAACTACTGCCTGGTGGCCGAGGGGGCCGTCGACATCGCGATGGAGCCGGAAGTCTCGACGTGGGACCTGGCGCCGCTCGACGTCCTGGTGCGCGAGGCCGGCGGCCGCTTCACCAACCTCGCGGGTGAGGCCGGCCCGCACGGCGGCAGCGCGGTCGCGACCAACGGGCTGCTGCACGACGCGGTGCTGCGCAGCCTGTCGGCACCTGGGTTGTGAGTTCGACAACACCTTACCGATGAGTCAGATCCGATACCTTACTCTGGAGTCAGTTCGACGAGTCGGACGTCACAAATCGAAGCGAGGCAGTCGAAATGAGTAAAGCCCTGCCGTCGAAAAACGGATCCAAGTCGAAGCGAAGCGACAAAGAAAGCGCGGTCGGCCTGAAAAAGCACAAGCGGTCGGCGACCGATCTCGGTCTGGCGTTGGTCACTCCCCTGGTCGGCCAGGAGTTCCTGGACCGCTACAACCTGCGCGATCCGCTCAACCGCGGATTGAAGTACGGCGTCAAGCAGGTGTTCTCGTTCGCGGGCGCTGCCAGCAGGCAGTTCAAGCGGGTGTCGGGTAACCAGAGCGGGCCGACGCGGTTGAAGAAGAGCGGTTCGGACTACTTCGACCTCACCCCCGACGACGAACAGCAGATGATCGTCGAGACGGTCAGTGAGTTCGCCGAGGAGGTCATCCGGCCCGCGGCGCGCGAGGCCGACGAGTCCGCCGACTACCCCGTCGACCTCGTCGCAAAGGCATCCGAACTCGGCATCACCGCGATCAACGTGCCCGAGGACTTCGAGGGCATCGCCGCGCACCGCGCAGCGGTCACCAACGTGTTGGTCGCCGAGGCGCTGGCTTACGGCGACATGGGCCTCGCGTTGCCCATCCTGGCCCCCGCGGGTGTCGCGTCAGCGCTCACACACTGGGGCAGCGCCGATCAGCAGGCCACCTATCTGAAAGAGTTTGCGGGCGAGAATGTTCCGCAATCCTGCGTGGCGATCGCCGAACCGCGAGCGCTGTTCGATCCCACCGCGTTGAAGACCACCGCGGTCCGGACCCCGAGCGGGTACCGCCTCGACGGGGTCAAGTCGCTTGTGCCGGCCGCCGCCAATGCCGAACTGTTCATCGTCGGAGCGCAACTCATCGGCAAGCCCACGCTTTTCATCGTCGAGTCGTCGTCGAAGGGCCTGAGCATCACGCCCGACCCGGGTATGGGCATTCGTGGAGCGGCGATCGGCCAGGTCGCACTCGACGGGGTCACGGTGCCGCTGTCGGCGCGCCTCGGCGAGGACGGCGCAACTGACGAGGACTACTCGGAGGCGCTCGCGCTGTCACGGCTCGGCTGGGCGGCGCTCGCCGTCGGCACCGCTCACGCGGTGCTCGACTACGTCGTCCCATATGTCAAGGAACGGAAAGCCTTCGGTGAACCGATCGCGCACCGACAGGCGGTCGCGTTCATGTGCGCCAACATGGCGATCGAGTTCGACGGTCTGCGCCTGATCACGTGGCGCGGCGCGTCGCGGGCCGATCAGGGTCTGCCGTTCGCCCGCGAGGCCGCGCTGGCCAAACGGCTGGGCACCGACAAGGGCATGCAGATCGGCCTGGACGGTGTGCAGCTGCTCGGCGGCCACGGCTACACCAAGGAACATCCCGTCGAGCGGTGGTATCGCGATCTGCGCGCCATCGGCGTCGCCGAGGGTGTCGTAGTTATCTAGTCTCACGAGCGAAAGTCGAATCATGGCAATCAATTTGGAGCTGCCGCGTAAGCTCGAGGCAGTCATCGAGAAGGCCCATCAGGGGGCCGCGGAGATGCTGCGCCCAATCTCTCGAAAGTGGGATCTGCGCGAGCACGAGTATCCGGTGGAGCTGGACACCCTGGCCACCCTGTTCGAGGGCATCCAGGACGCCAAGGCGTTCGCGTTCGCAGGCGCCGAGGCGTTCGCGGGCGGTGACGAGCCCAGGGACGCCAACCACAACGGCGCGAACATGTCGGCCGTACTCAACGTGATGGAGATCAGTTGGGGGGACGTGGCTTTGATGCTGTCGGTGCCGCGCCAGGGGCTCGGTAACGCGGCGATCTCCAGCGTGGCCACGCCCGAACAGCTCGAGCGTCTCGGCAAGGACGTGTGGGCCGCGATGGCGATCACCGAAGCGGACTTCGGCTCCGACTCGGCGGCGGTGTCAACGACGGCGAGGCTGGACGGCGACGAGTACGTCATCAACGGCGAGAAGATCTTCGTCACGGCCGGATCCCGCGCCACCCACATCGTGGTGTGGGCGACGCTGGACAAGTCGCTGGGCCGCGCGGCGATCAAGTCGTTCATCGTTCCGCGCGAACATCCAGGGGTGACGGTCGAGCGACTCGAGGACAAGCTCGGCATCAAGGCCTCCGACACCGCGGTGATCCGATTCGACAATGCCCGGATCCCCAAGGACAACCTGTTGGGCAGTCCGGAGATCCACGTGGAGAAGGGTTTTGCCGGGGTCATGGAGACCTTCGACAACACCCGGCCCGTGGTCGCCGCGATGGCCGTCGGCATTGCCCGCGCCGCCCTCGAGGAGCTGCGCAAGATTCTTACCGAGGCCGGCATCGAGATCTCCTACGACAAGCCGTCACACGCACAGAGCGCACCCGCGGCGGAGTTCCTGCGGATGGAATCCGATTGGGAGGCCGCGTATCTACTGATGGTGCGCTCGGCGTGGCAGGCCGACAACGACATTCCGAACTCGAAGGAAGCGTCGATGGGCAAGGCGAAGGCCGGCCGGGTGGCCAGCGACATCACGCTGAAGGCGGTCGAACTGGCCGGCACCGTCGGGTACTCGGAGGTCACCCTGCTGGAGAAGTGGGCCCGCGACAGCAAGATCCTCGACATCTTCGAGGGCACCCAGCAGATTCAGCTGTTGGTGGTGGCGCGCCGGCTGCTCGGCTTGTCGTCGGCAGAACTCAAGTAGGCCGGGCTGGTGCACCGTTTGTGAACCTGACGACGGAAATCCCGAAAAAGCGTCGCTGATTTCACAATTGGCGCATGACTCGTTAGAACCCGTCGTGCACGACCACCCGGGTGCGGCCGGTGACGCCGCCGCCGATGATCGTGCGCAAGGTGTGCGGCGCCTCGAGCACCGGAACGTCCCTGGTGATGTCGGTGAGATGATTCGGCTTGAGCTCGCCCTCGATCTGCTTCCAGATGTCGCGACGCGGACCGATCGCGAGCTGTACGGAGTCGATGCCCGCCAGGGTGATGCCGCGCAGGATGAACGGCATCACGGTTGTGGCCAGGTCGGCCGACCTGGCCAACCCCGAAATCGCCGCGACACCCGCGTAATTGAGGGTGCTCAGCGCGTACGCGAGGGTGTCGCCGCCGACGCTGTCGACGACCCCGGCCCATTTCGACTTACCCAGCGGGCGGACCTTCTCCCCTTCCTCGGGTAGGCGTCCGATCACCCGGTAGGCGCCCAGGCCCATGAGATAGTCGTGCGCCTCGGCCTTCCCGGTGGATGCGATCACCTCGTAGCCCAGACCGGCCAGCAGGTCGACGCTGATGCTGCCGACGCCTCCGGTCGCACCGGTGACCAGTACGGGCCCGTCCTGCGGCCGCACGCCGTGGTCGCGAATTGCGTTGACGCTCATGGCCGCGGTGAAGCCGGCTGTGCCGATTGCGGCGGCCTCTCCCGTCGTCAACCCGTCGAGCTTGACCAGGTACTCGGCCGGCAACCGGGCACTGTCGGCGTACCCACCGTGCCTGCCGGTGCCGATGTCGTAGCCGTGGGCGACGACCCGGTCTCCGACGGCGAACTCCGATGACGACGATGCCGTGACCGTACCGGCCGCGTCGATGCCCGGGATGAGCGGATACGACCGGGCCACACCGCCTTTGGGCGTCACGGCGAGGGCGTCCTTGTAGTTGATCCCCGAGTACTCGACGGAGATCGTGACGTCACCCTCCGGCAGGAAAGTGTCGTCGACGACTTCGTGCCGGAGGGTGATTTCTCCTTCGGCGTCCTGATGTGCGACCAAGGCGTTGACTGCGCTCATGACGTCCATTGTTCACCTGGGCCCACGCGCAAGCCGGGGAACGCAAGAGTCCCCGGACGCATGTCGCGTCCGGGGACTCCTGACTTGTCTTACGAACCGAGATGCGAGATCAGGTCAGGCTTCATCTCCTGCAACTGAGCACCCCAGTACTCCCAGCTGTGCGTGCCGTACGGCGGGAAGTTGAACACCCCGTTGGTGCCGCCGGCGGCGATGTAGTTGTCACGGAACGTGATGTTCGTGCGGATCGTCAGGCCCTCGAGGAATTCGGCGGGCAGGTTCGCGCCGCCGAGCTCGTTGGGCGTGCCGTTACCGCAGTAGATCCAGATCCGGGTGCCGTTGGCAACGATCTGCGGAATCTGCACCATCGGGTCGTTGCGCTTCCACGCGCTGTTCGGGTCCTCGGTGCGGCCCCACATGTCGTTGGCGTCGAAACCGCCCGCGTCACCCATGGCCATGTTGATCAGGAACGGCCACTGGCCCTCGGACGGGTTGAGGAACGCCGACAGTGCCCCGGCATAGATGAACTGGTCGGGGTGGTACACCGACAGGATCAGCGCGGAGTTACCCGACATCGAGAGGCCGACCGCGGCGTTGCCCGTCGTTGACACGCCCCTGTTGGCGGACAGCCACTGCGGCAGTTCGCTGGTCAGGAACGTCTCCCACTTGTAGGTCTGGCATCCGGCCTTACCGCACGCCGGCGCATACCAGTCGGAGTAGAAACTCGACTGGCCGCCGACCGGCAGGACCAGCGACAGCGGCGTCTCGAAGAACCACTCGAACGCCTGGGTCTCCAGGTCCCACCCGTTGTAGTCCTCGCGAGCGCGCAGTCCGTCGAGCAGGTACACCGCCTTGGAGCCGGTGCCCTTCTGGAACTGCACCTTGATGTCGCGTCCCATCGACGGCGACGGCACCATCAGGTACTCAACCGGCAGGCCGGGCCGGGAGAACGCCCCAGCGGTGGCTGACTGGCCGGCCAGGCTCACGAATCCCGGTAGCAGGGCCGCCGCGATGGCCGCCACCGCGAAGCGCCGCGCCCATGGGCCGCGAATCTTGTCAATCAAGCTCATACTGCAAGTCCATCCATCTTCCGGTTTGCCACTTTGGAGGCCGTTCCGTCTGCGATCGAGCGATCGCCATCGACACCGCAGCAATGTGTGCACTGCGTTGTCATGCCCGCTCGACTGAGCCCGGGGCCGTCGAGCGGACCGAGAAAATTTCAGTTGTCGCGTGTGCAGTAAAACACGATGATCAGCGCAGGAGAAACCCAGGGCCGCCTGGCGCGCCGGATTTTGCGAGCAAGTTACCACTGACGCAACGGTCGAAAAAGGCTTCGACCGGGCATCGGTGGGCCGATCGCGGCACCCGTAGGCTGCGGTCATGGCACCGGCCCGCACGCCGCGACTGTCGGTCGACGACTGGATTCAGGCCGGATACGAGATCCTCGCCGAGCAGGGCATCAAGGCGCTCAAGCTGGACGCGCTGTGCGAGCGCGTCGGCGCCACCAAGGGCAGTTTCTACTGGCACTTCCCAGATATGGCCGGCTACCGATCCGCGCTGGTCCGGGCGTGGGGCGAGGTGCGCGACGACGACCGGCGTCATTTTGCGGCGCTGAGCGACCTGCCACCGCGCGAGCGGCTCTCGCAAATGATGAGTGCGCTGGTGGATGCCCGACATCGGACGCTGGAACGGGCGATGCGGGAGTGGGCGCGAACCGACGAAGAGGTCGCCGCGGGGGTACGGGCGTCGGATCGGCGGGTTCTCGAGGCCGTGCGCCAGGCGTTCGTCGAGGACGGCTTCGACCCCGATGAGGCCGATCTGCGCGCGAACGCCACCTTCGCGGCGGGGATCGGTTTCTTGCATCTGTCCGGCGCGAAAGCCAGCAGCAAGGCTGCGGCGCGGCGGGAACGGTTCCTCGACATCATGCTCACGCGGTAGTTCGCGCACGCTCGGTGCGCGACGACGGTGCGCATGACGTCGCGATTCGGCGGCGTGTCGGCTGCAGACATGCCCGCTCGGCCGCTCAGGGCCGGGGGCGTTCCATACAAAAAAGTATGGTAGCGTTCGGACCATGACGGCCGCTTCGGCTCTCCCCCTTGTCGACGCCGATTTCGTCGCTCGGCTCGCCGGACGGGCCGCCGAGGCCGAGCGGCTGCGCCAGTTGCCGGACGCGACGGTCGATGAACTGACCGCATCGGGGCTCACCGACCTGCTGGTGCCCGCGCGATACGGCGGCATGCAGGCACCGCTGCCGGCAATCTTCGATCCGGTCCGGCGAATGGCACACGGCTGCGCGTCGAGCGCGTGGACCATCGGCTTCTATGTCCTGCACAACTGGATCCTGGCGTTGTTCGACGAGCGGGCCCAGGAAGAGGCCTTCGCGGCCCGCCCATTTCTCGCCCCCGCTCCCCTGGCGCCGACCGGCCGAGGGCTGCCCACCGACGGCGGGATACGACTGAGCGGCCGCTGGTCGTGGGCCACCGGCGTGATGCACGGCAACTGGATCATGGTCGGTGCGCTGTGCGGCCCCGACGACGCGATCTTCCCGGCGCTCGCGCTGCTGCCCATCGAAGACGTCGCGATCGAGGACGTGTGGCACACCGACGGCATGCGCGCCACCGGCTCCAACGACGTCGTGGTCAACGACGCGTTCGTCCCGGAACACCGTTTGGTCCGCGTCGTCGACATCTACACCGGTACCGCGCCCGGCGCGGCACTGCACGATGCCGACACCTACCGCTGGCCGATGGTGCCCGCCCTGGCGCTGTTGGCGGCGATGCCGGCACTCGGCGGCGCCGAACGTGTCGCCGAGATCTACGCCGAGCGGTTGTCGGAGCGAGTGCTGGCGTATGAGGGCGTCATGCAAAAGGACAAGCCGATCGCGCAGGCCCGCCTCGGAGAGGCCGAGGTACGCCTGCGGGCGCTGCGCGGCCTTCTGGCAGACACCATCGCAGAGATCGAGGCCATCGTCGCGACCGGTGATGCGGTACCGAGACCGGTGCGCGGGGCGGCCCGGATGGCTGCGGCACACATCGTCCACGAGTCGCGACACGTGATCGGGTTGTTGCTCGAGGCGTCGGGTGCCAGCGCGCATTTCGTCGACAACCCGCTGCAACGGATCAAGCGCGACGTCGACGTGGTGGCCGGGCACGTCGTCTTCGACTACGACACGAGCCGAGAGCTCGCCGGAGCCCTGAGATTGGGAATGAAAGTGTCACGAACCGCGATGGTGTGATCGGAGGGAACCCATGGCCGAAGACTTGCGCGACCAAGTCACCAAGATGTTCCAGAAGAACGTCATGAACCCGATGATGCGGCTCCTGCCGTTTCAGACGTTGCTTGAGACGACGGGTCGCAAGAGCGGCCAACCTCGTCGCACTCCGCTGGGCGGGCGGCGGGTGGGCAATGAGTTCTGGTTCGTCTCCGAGTTCGGCGAGAAGTCGCAATACGTCAAGAACATCCAGGCCGATCCCGCCGTGCGAGTCCGCTTGAACGGCAAGTGGCACAAGGGAACCGCGCACATCGTGGCCGACGATGACGCGCGTGAGCGGTTGCGCTCGCTGCCGCAGTTCAACAGCTTCGGCGTGCGGACCTTCGGCACGAACCTGCTCACCATCCGGGTCGATCTCGAGGATTGACTCGCGGCGTAAGTAAAACTAAAGTCAGTTTTAGTTCTTGGTCGCGGGTGTCCCCCGCGCCCCGCCGTCATCGTCGATGGAGCCAATCATGGAATCGTTTGTCCACCTGCGCAAAGGCCGCACTCCCAAGCGCTTGCACGCCGACCTCGACGGCCTCAAGGACGACGAACTCGGCCGTGGCGGATTCGTCGGCCGCACCGCCAACATCTACCGCCGCCACGACCCCACCGCATACCGGGCGTCGGGACCGCTGCGGCCGGTCGACGTGATGACCAGCGAGCTCAAGCCCAGCGACGCCACCGATGCCGCGGGCGCGCCGCTGCTGTTGTTCAGCAACTCCGACTGCCGAATCTCGCTGAGCCGGCGCAGCGAGGAGATGCCGTTCTACGTGCGGCACGTCGACGGGGACCTGCTGTCGTTCGTGCACCGGGGTTCTGGTCGGCTCGAGACAGAGTTCGGACCGCTGCGCTACCGCGAGGGTGACTGGGTCTACGTGCCGAAGGCGACGACGTGGCGCCAGGTTCCCGACGAGGAAACGACGCTGCTGATGATCGAGGCCACCGCCGAGTTCCGCGTCCCACCGCCCGGGCCGCTCGGCAGGCACTTCCCGTTCGACCCGTCACAGACGACGGTCCCCGAGCCGGAGCCGATCGACGACGACGGGCGATCCGAATACGAAGTCCGCCTCGTCCACGAGGGTGGGCCGACATCGCTGTTCTACCAACACAATCCGATCGATGTCGAAGGTTGGCGCGGCGACAACTTCCCGTTCACCTTCAACATCGCCGACTACAACGTGATCGCCAGCGAGAGCGTGCACCTGCCGCCGACCGTGCACCTGTTCATGCAGGCGACGGGTGTGGCGGTGATGAACTTCCTGCCCCGGCCCGCCGAGAGCGTCCCCGGCACCGAACGTCCGCCCTGGTACCACCGCAATGTCGACTACGACGAGGTCTCCTTCTTCCACGGCGGCGACCTGTTCGGTATCCCGATGCCGCCCGGGTTGGTCAGCCACGCCCCGCAGGGTGTGCACCACGGCGCACCGGAGAAGGCCCGCGAACGCGCGCGGCGCAAGTTCGACGAACAGGACCGCGTCGGTTGGTACGTCATCTCCGTCGACACGACGCGGCGGCTGACGCCGTCGGCCGAGGTGCTCGCCAACGATTTGGGCCAGCACGCATGACCCAGACGACCGAGGCGCCGGTGCGCTACGAATACGACCGCATCCCCTATCTCGTTGCCTACCAGAACACTTCGGGCGTGCGCGACGTCTACGGCGGGGTAGCCGAGCTGGTGGTGCTCGAAAGCCACCTGCTGCGGCCCAAGGACAAACCCTCCGATACCGTGCTGGTGTTCATGCATCCGATCGGCGGCGGCGCATACCTGCCGATGATGAACGGGCTCGCGCGAGCCGGACACCATGTCATCTACTGCAACAGCCGGTTTCGCGGCACCGACTCCGCGCTGCTGATGGAGAAGGTCGTCGAGGACCTCGGCGAATGCATCAAGGACGCCAAGAACCGCTTGGGCTATTCGAAGGTGGTGCTGGCCGGATGGAGCGGCGGCGGCTCGCTGTCGGCGTTCTACCAGCAGCAGGCCCAGCACCCCACGATCACCGCCAGCCCGTCGGGTGACGGGCCGGATCTGACCAAGCTCGGCCTCATCCCCGCCGACGGCCTGATGCTGCTGGCCGCCCACATCAGCCGCCACGGCACCCTGACCGAGTGGCTCGACGCGTCGATCCTCGACGAGTCCGATCCGACTAAGCGCGATCCGGAACTGGATCTGTACAACCCGGAGAACCCCAACCAGCCGCCCTACTCGCAGGAGTTCCTCGACCGCTACCGCAAGGCGCAGATCGACCGCAACCGACGAATCACCAAGTGGGTCAAGGGAAAACTGGACGAGCTGAAGGCCGCGGGGCGGCCCGAGGACGAGTTCGCGTTCGTCGTGCACGGCACGATGGCCGACCCCCGCTGGCTCGACCCCGCCGTCGACCCGAACGAACGCACCCCGGGGACCTGTTACCTGGGTGACCCTCAGGTGGTGAACAACAGCCCGGTCGGGCTGGCCCGGTTCTGCACACTGCGCAGCTGGCTGTCGCAGTGGAGCTACGACGACGCCAACGGCGACGCGGTGGCGTGCGGCCCGGACATCGCGGTGCCGACCCTGGTGATCGGCAACCTCGCCGACGACGCGTGCACACCGAGCCACACGCGCAGGCTGTACGAGGCGATCGGGCATCATGACAAGGAGATGCACGAGATTCCGGGCGCGAACCACTATTACGCCGGCGCCGACCAGCGCGACAAGCTGCGCGAAGCCGTCGGCGTCGTCACCGACTGGCTGCACAGGCACGGATTCTCATCGGCGGGCTGGAGCGAAGCGACCCGGGGTTCAACACAGTGAGCGTGACGGGTCCGCTGGACGGCGTCCGCGTCATCGAGGTCGGCACGCTGATCTCCGGGCCGTTCGCCGGACGCCTGCTCGGCGACATGGGCGCCGAAGTGATCAAGATCGAGCCGCCGGGCGCCCCGGATCCGCTGCGCACATGGGGGCAGGCCGAGCTCGACGGGCATCACTTCTTCTGGACCGTGCACGCACGCAACAAGAAAGCCGTCACGCTGAACCTGCGGACCGAAGGTGGACGGGCGCTGCTTCTCGACCTCGTCGAGCGCTCCGACATCATCGTCGAGAACTTCCGACCGGGCACGTTGGAGAAGTGGAATCTGGGCTACGACGTGCTGCGCGAACGCAATCGGGGCATCATCCTGGTCCGCGTCTCGGGTTACGGGCAGACCGGGCCCGAGGCGCACAAGGCGGGCTATGCCTCGGTCGCCGAGGCCGCCAGCGGCCTGCGGCACATGAACGGTTTTCCCGGCGGCCCGCCGCCTCGGCTGGCCTTGTCGCTGGGCGACAGCCTCGCGGGCATGTTCGCTGCCCAGGGCGCGTTGGCGGCGCTGTACCGCCGCTCGGTGACCGGGGATGGCCAGGTTGTCGACGCGGCGCTCACCGAGGCCTGCCTGGCGGTCCAGGAATCCACGATCCCCGACTACGACGTCGGAGGTGTGGTACGCGGCCCGTCGGGGACGCGACTGGAGGGCATCGCCCCGTCGAACATCTACCGCAGCGCCGACGGCAGCTGGGTGGTGATCGCGGCCAACCAGGACACCGTTTTCCGCCGGCTGTGTGAGGCGATGGGCCGACCCGAACTGGCCACCGACGACCGGTTCGCCAATCACGTTGCGCGCGGGCGTAATCAGGACGAACTGGACAAGATCATCGGCGACTGGGCCGCCGAACGCCAACCCGATGACATCATCGAAACCCTCAGTGCCGCAGGCGTGATCGCCGGGCCGATCAACACCGTCGCCGAGGTCGTCGAAGATCCGCAGCTGCGGGCCCGTGACATGTTGGTCGAGCACTGGGACGAGCGGGTCGGACGGTCCGTCCTGGGTCCCGGCGTCGTGCCGGTGCTCTCGGAGACGCCCGGGACCGTGCGCTACGCCGGGCCCGCCGCACCCGGTCAGCACAACGACGAGGTTTACTGCGGCCTGCTCGGCAGGAGCTCGACCGAACTCGACGCGCTGAGGGCGGAGGGAGTGCTGTGAACCAGGAACACGTGCAGATACGCGATGTTTCGCTGCGTGACGGACTGCAGATCGAGGACCCGATTCCGTTGTCGGCCAAGCTCGAACTGTTGGCCGCCGTCGCTGCCACCGGGGTTCGGGAGATGGAGGCGACGGCGTTCGTCTCGCCGTCGAAGGTGCCCGCCCTGGCCGACGCCCCCGACCTCGCCACGCATCTGCAGGAGTACCGCGACTCACACGGCATCGAGTTCTCCGCGCTGGTGGCCAGTCCGAACGGCGCCAAACGCGCGATCGCGGCGGGGTTGTCGTCGATCGAGTACGTGGTCTCGGCCGCCGACGGTCACAGCCGGGCCAATGTGGGCCGCACCGCCGCAGAGGCGACGGCGTTGATTCCGGAGATCATCTCGATCGCGCACGACAGCGGGGCCAGCGTCGAGGTCATCGTCGCCACCACATGGGACTGCCCGTTCGACGGACCGACACCCCACCAGCGCGTCGTCGATGTGATGACGACCGCGTTGTCGAGCGAGGTCGACCGGTTGGCGATCGCCGACACCATCGGCACCGCCACCCCGCGGCGGGTTACCGAGACGATCGAGGCGCTGCGCCCGCTGGTCGATGAAATCCCGCTGGGCGCCCACTTCCACAACACCCGCGGCGCCGGGTTGGCCAGCGCTTATGCGGCGGTCACGGCGGGCGTCACCCGGCTGGACGCGTCGGTGGGCGGGCTGGGCGGCTGCCCGTTCGCGCCCGGTGCGAGCGGCAACATCGCCACCGAGGACCTGGTGTACCTGTTGCGCGACAGCGGGATCGGGGTCGACGTGGACCTGGACGCCGCGATCGAGGCGGCGCGCGTGGCGCAGCGTCTGGTCGGACACGATCTTCCGAGTGCGCTGCTGCGCGCCGGCGACCGAATCCTGAACTGAGCAGACGTGCCCACCGGACCGTCGCCGACACTGAGCGCCAAGGGCCGCCAGACCCGCGAGGCCATCGAGATGGCCGCCCGGAAACTGTTCGCAGAACGTGGTTTCCACGGTACGACGCTCGGCGACATCACTTCTGCGGCCGGTAAGTCGCCTGCTTCGTTCTACCGCTATTTCGCGGACAAGGAAGACCTGTTGGCGGTGCTCGCGCAGTCGTTTCTGCGCGAGGTGGTGGCACCGTCCGGCGGAGCACTCGACCTACCCGAGTCGCCGGATGACGACGGGTTCTTCCGCACCGTGGTCACCGGTTACTGGGACATGTTCAAGCAGAACATCGGGATCATGATCGCCGTCGCGCAACTGGCCACGACCCAACCGCGATTCGCCGCCGTGCAGAACGAATTCCGTCGGTTCGGCATGGACATCTTCGCGGCCTCGGTGCGCCGCGCACAAGAGCAGGGCTACGGCGCCGACCTCAATCCCGAGCACACCGCGGCGGCCATCGCGCTGCTGTTCGAGAACTTCACCACCGTCTTCGTCGGAACATCGGGCCTGGGCATCGAGCTGACCGACGAGGATGCGATCGCGACGCTGTCGAGGATCTGGAAGAAGACGCTGTACGGTTTCTGAACCCTGGAAAGGAAATCAACGTGGATTTCGCCCTGCCCGACCATCTGCCTGCACTCCTCGCCGAGATGGACGCCTTCATCGAGACGGAGATCAAACCGCTGGAACGCGAGAACATCCAGTACTTCGACAAGCGTCGCGAACATGCCCGTACGGACTGGGACAATGACGGGATCCCCCGGCGGGAGTGGGAGGACCTGCTCGACGAGATGCGCAGGCGCGCGGACGCGGCGGGCTGGCTGCGCTATGGGCTGCCGTCCCGGTTCGGCGGCCGCGACGGCAGCAACATCGACATGGCCGTCATCCGCGAACATCTGGCGCACAAGGGTCTCGGGCTGCACAACGACCTGCAGAACGAGTCGTCGATCGTCGGCAACTTCCCGCAGGTCATCATGATGGACCGATTCGGCACCGACGCGCAGAAGGCCGAGTGGACCGAGGCGTTGATCACCGGCAAACGGTCGATGGCCTTCGGCCTCACCGAACCCGCACACGGTTCGGACGCCACCTGGATGGAGACCACCGCCGTGCGCGACGGTGACGAGTGGGTCATCAACGGCGCCAAACGATTCAACACCGGCGTGCACCGCGCCACCCACGATCTGGTGTTCGCCCGCACCTCCGGCGAAGCCGGCCAGGCCCGCGGCATCACCGCATTCCTGGTGCCCACCGACGCCCCCGGATTCACCGTGCCGTACTACTGGTGGTCCTTCAATATGCCGACCGACCACGGCGAGGTCGAGCTGAAGGATGTCCGGGTGCCCGCCGACGCGGTGCTCGGCGAGATCGACCGCGGTCTGGAGGTGGGCCAGACCTTCCTGCACGAGAACAGGATCCGCCAGGCCGCCAGCAGCCTCGGCGCCGCGCAGTATTGCATCGACCGCGCCGTTCAGTACGCGAACGACCGCAAGGTCTTCGGCAAGCCGCTGGCGGTGAACCAGGCTGTGCAGTGGCCGTTGGTGGAGTTGCAGACCGAGGCCCAGATGGTGAGGCTGCTGGTGTATTACGCGGCAACGGAGTTGGACCGCAACCACCACATGGAGGTTTCGGACAAGGTGTCGATGGCGAACTATCGCGCGAACCGGCTGGTCTGTGATGCCGCCGACCGCGCGATGCAGGTGTTCGGGGGCGTCGGCTACAGCCGGCACGAACCGTTCGAACACATCTACCGGCATCACCGGCGCTACCGGATCACCGAGGGAGCCGAGGAGATTCAGATCCGGCGGGTGGCCCAGCGGCTGTTCGGGTTCGGCAAGCGTTGAACCGCGAACTCGCCGAAGGCCTCACCGGCGTCCTCGGGCCGGTGCTCGGCGAGGGTGTCGCCGTCGAGAATCTGCACGCGCTGACCGGCGGCGCGAGCCGCACGACGTGGGCCTTCGATGCGGTCACCGACACGCGTCGCGCCCTGATCCTGCGTACGGGCCCGCCCGACGACGTCCACGCGAGCATGGAATTGGAAGCCGCCGTACAGCAGCGGGCGGCCGCCGCGGGGGCGCCCGTGCCCCACATCCTGGCAGCCGACAACTCCCCCGCGGCGCTGGGCAATCCGTACCTGATCTGCGACGCCATCGGTGGCGAGACCATCGTGCGGCGGATCTATCGCTCGCTGGACGACTCCGGCCGCCAACGGTTGCTGCACCAGTGCGCCGAGGCGCTGGCCGCCATTCACCGTGCGGAGCATCAGGGCATCGACGTGCCACCGTCGGACCAGCTGTCTGAGTGGCGGGCCCGGCTCGACGAAATGGGCGACACCACAGCGACATTCGAGTGGGCATTCCGCTGGCTTGAGGCCAACCGGCCGCCTCCGTCGCCGCAGGTTCTGGTGCACGGCGACTTCCGGATGGGCAACCTGATCGTCGACGACAACGGGCTGGCCGCGGTGCTGGACTGGGAGCTCGTGCACATCGGCGAGGTCTACGAAGATTTGGCCTGGTTCTGTATCCGGGCATGGCGTTTCGGCGCGCCGGAGCATCACGGTGCCGGCGGGTTGGGCAGCGTCGAGGACTTCCTGGCCGCCTACGAATCTGCCGCGAACACGACGCTCGATCGGGCGGCGTTCCGGTGGTGGTTGACAGTGGCCACGCTGCGGTGGGGCGTCATCTGCCGATATCAGGCCGAACGTCATCTGTCGGGGCAGACGGAGTCGGTCGAGCTGGCCGCGATCGGACGGCGCGTCAGCGAAACCGAATGGGACGTTTTGGATCTGCTCGAAGGAGGTGGACCGCGATGACCTGGCTGTACGGCCGCCCGACGGCGGCTGAACTGGTCGCCGCCGTCGCCGGCTTCCTCGAGAACGACGTCCGCAGCGTGACCGGTCCCGACAGCCTGCTCGCCGAGGTGGGCCAGGTCAACTTCCACGCCCGCGTCGCGGCAAATGTGTTGCGCATCGTCGAACGCGAACTACTCGACACGTCGTCCGGGGAGGTCACCGACGCCCTGCGCGAGATCGGTTACCACGACGAACCCGAACTGGCCGCGGCGATCCGCTCGGGTGAGCTCGACGGCCGTTCCGCAGAGCTGTTGCCGGTGCTGCGGACGATCGTCCGGCACCGCCTGGACGTCAACCACCCCGGCTACTGACGCGATTTGTGCACATCGAGGAGCGGTGAGCGCTCCCGATCGTGCACAAATCGCGTCAGGGGCGGCGGATTCGGGCCAGCCATGCCGGTTCGTCGACGAGAGTTCCGGGCGCCGATCCGATCGCGTCGGCCTGGGCGGGCTGAACGATGCCGCGGTAGGTGGTCTCCTCCAGCGACTCGAGGACCCACCCGTCGCCGAACGCGTCGCCGATGTCGGATTCGCTGACCTGCGGGCCGAATCCGCGGCCGCGGTCGGAGAGCGCGAGCACATGGACCTGGCCGCCCGGCCGGCACGCCGCGTGCAGACTGCGCACGTACCTGGTGCGGTCGGTCTGGTCGAAGATGTGGAACAGCGCGCTGTCGACGATGGTGCCGTAGGCGGCCTCCCCGAGATCCATCGCATCGGCGACCTCGAAACGCGCCTCGACGCGCTTGACCTCGGCGTTTCTGCGGGCGTGCTCGACCGCCGATGGCGCGTAGTCGACGCCGAGCACGTCGTAGCCGAGGCCGGCGAGCAGGATCGTGTGCTCACCGGCGCCACAGCCGACGTCGAGCACCGCGCCCCGGATCAGGCCCGCGCGTTCCAGGCCGACGATCGCCGGCTGCGGCTCGCCGATCACCCACGGTGCGGTTCCGCTCTTGTAGGCGTCGTCGAATAGCGAGAGAGTAGGTGTCACATCCATGCCCGCCAGTGTTCAACCTCAATCGGTGTTGAGGTCAAGGAGGATCACGTGACCGTTGCCCACGACGTTGTCACCGACGTGGCGGATCGCTTGTTCGCGGCTATCGAGGCCGGCGACCGCGACGCCATTTCGCGGCTGTGGCACGACGACATCGTGGTCTGGAAGGTCGCCGACCGCGACCGTGACAAGGACCGGGCGCTTCGAGTCCTGCACTGGTTCATCGACACCACCTCACAACGCCGATACCAGGTCATCGATCGTCAGCTGTTCGACGGAGGGCTGGTCCAGCAGCACATCCTGCACGCGACCGGACACAACGGCGGCGTCATCGCGATGCGCGTGGGCATCATCATCAAACTGGGCGTCGACGGGCGGATCAGCCGGATCGACGAGTACTTCGACCCAGCGGAGATCGCTCCGTTGCTCGAGCCCACTACGTGACCCGGCCGACGACACCGGTCACAAGCATCCGACAAACTGAGCTAGGAGACCACATGGTAAGCCTGAGTGAGCTTTTCAGCGATCCCGCCTCGACAGGAACATGGACGCTGGACCCGGCTCAGTCCACGATCGGGGTGCGCAGCAAGTCGATGTGGGGCCTGGTACCCGTCAAGGGCCGGTTCACCGAGTTCAGCGGTGACGGCCAATTATCGTCTCCGCAAACGGTTTCCGGACACATCGAGATCAACGCCGCGTCGCTGCGCACCGGTATCCGCAAGCGTGACGAACATCTGCACTCCGCCGATTTCTTTGGCGCAGAAACCCATCCGGAGATCAGCGTGCTCATCACCGGAGCCGACGCGATCGACGGCGACACCATCGACCTGCGCGCCGAACTGACCATCAAGGGCACGACCAAACCCCTGACGCTGCGAACCAAGGTCACACCGGTCGGCGACGGCGGGATGCGGCTGGTCACCGAGGCCACCGTCAGCCGGCGAGAGTTCGGCGTCGACGGCAACCTGGTGGGCATGATCGGTGACAAGTCGACGATCTCCGGCGACTTGGTGTTCCGGCACACCCGCTAGCCGTACGATCACGGCATGGCCGAGTCATCGCGTCCGCTGCGGGTCCTCGTCTACAGCGACAACCCCAGGACCCGCGAAGAGGTACAACTCGCGCTCGGTAAGCGGGTGCATCCGGAGTTGCCAGAGCTGACCTACGTCGAGGTGGCGACCGGCCCCATGGTCATTCGCCAGATGGATGAAGGTGGGTTCGATCTGGTGATCCTCGACGGCGAGGCCACCCCCGTCGGCGGGATGGGAATCGCCAAGCAGCTCAAGGACGAGATCGAGGATTGCCCGCCGATCCTGGTGCTCACCGGCCGTCCCGATGACGCGTGGCTGGCCCGCTGGTCGCGCGCCGAAGCCGCGGTTCCCCACCCGATCGATCCGATCCGGCTCGGCGACGCCGTGGCCTCGCTGCTGCGCACCCTGGTGCAATAGCCAGAAAACACGTAAACCGCTGTCGCACTTGCCTATTCGAGGCATGACGACATAGCCACGCGTTGCCAATAGCGATACTAACCAAAAGGTGTGGCGCGCATCCCAAAGGGCGCTAGGGTGTGGGTAAGCTCACATCGAACAGCCCACGAGGGAGCGTTTGCTCGGTATGGATTTGTACACGCCAATCCTGGTGCTTGGCGCTATTGCGGCGGCGTTCGCGGTCGGCTCGGTTGCCATTGCTCTGCTGGTCGGCCCGCGTCGCTACAACAGGGCCAAGCTCGAGGCCTACGAATGCGGCATCGAGCCGGTGCCGCACGGGGGTGCGTCCGGTCAGCCGACCGGCCAGCGGTTTCCGATCAAGTACTACCTGACCGCGATGTTGTTCATCATCTTCGACATCGAGATCGTCTTCCTGTACCCGTGGGCGGTTGCTTTCGACAATCTTGGGCTGTTTGCGCTGATAGAGATGCTGCTGTTCATGGCGACGGTGTTCGTCGCCTACGCCTATGTGTGGCGACGGGGAGGTCTGGCATGGGACTAGAGGAGAAGTTGCCGGGCGGGATCCTACTGTCCACGGTCGAGAAAGTGGCGGGTTACATCCGCAAGGGCTCGCTGTGGCCCGCGACGTTCGGGCTGGCGTGCTGCGCGATCGAGATGATGGCCACGGCAGGCCCGCGGTTCGACATCTCACGGTTCGGCATGGAGAGGTTCTCGGCCACGCCCCGCCAGGCCGACCTGATGATCGTCGCGGGGCGGGTCAGCCAGAAGATGGCGCCGGTGCTGCGGCAGATCTACGACCAGATGGCCGAGCCGAAGTGGGTTCTGGCGATGGGAGTGTGCGCATCCTCGGGCGGGATGTTCAACAACTACGCGATCGTCCAGGGTGTCGATCACGTCGTCCCGGTGGACATCTACCTGCCCGGTTGCCCGCCGCGCCCGGAGATGCTGCTGCACGCGATCCTGAAGCTGCACGACAAGATTCAGGAGATGCCGCTCGGCGTGCACCGCGAAGAGGCGATCCGCGAGGCCGAGCAGGCCGCGCTGGCCGTCACGCCGACCATCGAGCTCAAGGGGCTGCTGCGATGACCGCCGGCCCGGATGAGAAGCAGAACGCGACGAACGGCAACGGCGCCGAAGCGGGCGCACCGAAGATCATCGGTGTCCGCCGCGGAATGTTCGGGGTTAAGGGGTCGGGTGACACCTCCGGCTACGGGCGCCTGGTGCGACCCGTCGCGCTGCCCGGCAGCTCACCACGTCCCTACGGCCGCTATTTCGACGAGATCGTCGATCGGCTCGCCGAGGTGCTCGGCGAGGACGGTTACGCGGCATCGATCGAGCGGGTCGTGGTGCACCGCGACGAGCTGACCCTCGAGGTGCAGCGCGACCAGCTGCCTATCGTGGCCCGTGCGCTGCGGGACGATCCGCAGTTGCGTTTCGAGTTGTGCCTCGGAGTCAGTGGGGTGCACTACCCCGACAAGGTCGGGCGCGAACTGCACGCGGTGTATCCGCTGATGTCCATCACCCACAACCGGCGGATCTTGATCGAGGTCGCCGCACCCGACGATGACCCGCACATCCCGTCGCTGTTCGAGGTCTATCCCACCACCGACTGGCACGAACGCGAGACCTACGACTTCTTCGGCATCATCTTCGACGGGCATCCCGCCCTGACCCGGATCGAGATGCCCGACGACTGGGTGGGGCACCCGCAGCGCAAGGACTACCCGTTGGGCGGCATCCCGGTGGAGTATCACGGCGCCGAGATTCCTCCGCCCGATCAACGGAGGGCCTACAGCTGATGAGCATTTCGCACGTCCCGCCCACGCAGGGCGGCGCTTCATCCTCTGCCGCATCGGACAACAACGAGACGGTAATCGTTGTCGGCGGCCAGGATTGGGACCAAGTGGTCCAGGCCGCCAAGGACGCGGCCGCGGCCCACGCAGGCGAACGCATCGTCGTGAACATGGGTCCGCAGCACCCCTCCACCCACGGTGTGCTTCGGCTGGTCCTCGAGATCGAGGGTGAGACGGTCATCTCCGCCCGCTGCGGAATCGGCTACCTGCACACCGGAATCGAGAAGAACCTCGAGTTCCGCAACTGGACGCAGGGCGTCACGTTCGTCACGCGGATGGACTATCTGTCGCCGTTCTTCAACGAGACGGCCTACTGTCTGGGCGTCGAGAAACTGCTGGGTGTCACCGACGCGATCCCCGAGCGCGCCAGCGTCATTCGCGTGATGATGATGGAGCTCAACCGGATCTCCTCACATCTTGTCGCGCTGGCGACCGGCGGGATGGAACTGGGCGCGATGAGCGCGATGTTCTACGGATTCCGTGAACGCGAGCAGATCCTGTCGGTGTTCGAGACGGTGACGGGCCTGCGAATGAACAGTGCGTACGTTCGTCCGGGCGGGGTGGCGGTGGACCTTCCCGACGAGGTAGTGCCGCAGATCCGTGAGGTGCTCGACCTGATGCCCAAGCGGCTCAAGGACCTCGAGGACCTGCTCAACGAGAACTACATCTGGAAGGGCCGCACGGTCGGCGTCGGTTATCTCGATCTGACCGGGTGCATGGCGCTCGGGATCACCGGGCCCTGCCTGCGTTCCACGGGGCTGCCGCACGACCTGCGCAAAACCCAACCGTATTGCGGTTACGAGACATACGACTTCGACGTGATCACCGACGAGGGCTGTGACTCCTACGGCCGGTATCTGATCCGGGTCAAGGAGATGCACGAGTCGCTGAAGATCGTCGAGCAGTGCCTGGACCGACTTCGGCCCGGGCCCGTGATGATCGAGGACAAGAAGTTGGGTTGGCCGGCCGATCTGAAGGTCGGCCCGGACGGGCTGGGCAACTCGCCCGAGCACATCGCCAGGATCATGGGTCATTCGATGGAGGGGCTGATCCACCACTTCAAGCTCGTCACCGAGGGTATCCGGGTGCCCGCGGGCCAGGTCTACGTCGCGGTCGAGTCTCCGCGAGGCGAACTCGGCGTGCACATGGTCTCCGACGGCGGCACCCGGCCCTACCGGGTGCACTACCGGGACCCGTCCTTCAACAACCTGCAGGCCGTCGCCGCGATGTGTGAAGGCGGCATGGTCGCCGATCTGATCACCGCGGTGGCGTCGATCGACCCGGTGATGGGAGGCGTGGACAGGTGAGCGTATTCCTCGAGCTCGGGCAGCGACCCGAGGAACCCGGCCCGCCGATCAACGGGCCGGTCTCATATTCAGATGACGTCGTGGCGCGGCTCACCGCCGACGCCGAGCTGATCATTTCGCGCTACCCGCAGGCGCGTTCGGCGCTGCTGCCGTTGCTGCACCTCGTGCAGTCCGAGGACGGATGCCTGACCCCCGCCGGTATCACGTTCTGCGCCAAGCAGTTGGGGCTGACCGACGCCGAGGTCACCGCGGTGGCGACCTTCTACTCGATGTACCGGCGGACACCGACCGGCGAGTACCTCGTCGGTGTGTGCACCAACACCCTGTGCGCGGTGATGGGCGGCGACGCGATTCTCGAAGCGCTGCAGGAACATCTGGGTGTCCATGCCGGCGAGACGACCCCGGACGGACGCGTCACCCTCGAACACATCGAGTGCAATGCGGCGTGTGATTACGCACCGGTGGTGATGGTCAACTGGGAGTTCTTCGACAATCAGACGACGTCGTCGGCGCGCGACCTCGTCGACGCGTTGCGCGACGGTCAACCTCCCGAACCCACGCGGGGGACGCCGCTGTGTACGTTCCGGGAGACCGCGCGCACACTCGCGGGTCTGCCCGACCCACGCTCAGGTGGCAACAACGTCGGCGACGCCACGTTGGCGGGTCTGCGGGTGGCGCGCGAACGCGGCATGCAGGCGCCCGACGCCGACGCCTCCGCCGCTTCCACCGAGACGCTCGACGACGAAACCGCGGGTGTCGAGGCCACCAGGAACGCGTCCGCGCCTGGCCCGTCGGCGACCGTCCCGCCGAAGTCAGAAACCGTCGAAACCGACCCAGACACAACGGATTCCCGCGCATGACAGACCTGACGCCCGTGTTCAGCCGGTTCTGGGACGAGCCGGAACCATGGTCGATGGACACCTACCGCCGCCACGGCGGCTACCGCGCCCTGGAGAAGGCCCTGGCGATGGACCCGGACGACCTCATCAACCTGGTGAAGGAGTCCGGTTTGCGGGGCCGTGGCGGCGCGGGCTTTCCCACCGGCACGAAGTGGTCGTTCATCCCGCAGAGCGACACCGGTGCCGGCGCCAAACCGCACTACCTGGTGGTCAACGCCGACGAGTCGGAACCCGGTACGTGCAAAGACATTCCGCTGATGCTGACGACCCCGCACTTCCTCATCGAGGGTGCGATCATCGCGGCCTATGCGATCCGCGCGCATCACGCCTTCATCTACCTGCGCGGCGAGGTGGTGCCGGTGCTGCGCAGGCTGCACGCCGCGGTTGCCGAAGCGCACGAGGCCGGTTTTCTCGGCAACGACATCCAAGGGTCGGGCTTCGACCTCGAACTGATCGTGCACGCCGGAGCGGGCGCCTACATCTGCGGTGAGGAAACCGCGCTGCTGGACTCGCTCGAAGGCCGACGCGGACAACCGAGGTTGCGGCCGCCGTTCCCCGCTGTCGCAGGGCTGTACGCCTGTCCCACCGTGGTCAACAACGTCGAGTCGATCGCCAGCGTTCCGCCCATCCTGCTCAACGGCATCGACTGGTTCCGGTCGATGGGTTCGGAGAAGTCGCCGGGCTTCACGCTGTACTCGCTGTCGGGCCACGTCACCAACCCCGGACAGTACGAGGCGCCGCTGGGCATCACGCTGCGCGAACTTCTGGAGTATGCGGGCGGAATCCGTTCCGGGCACCAGTTGAAGTTCTGGACACCCGGCGGCTCCTCCACTCCCCTGCTGACCGATGAACACCTCGACGTACCACTGGATTACGAGGGCATGGCCGGCGTCGGCACCATGCTCGGCACCAAGGCGCTGCAGATCTTCGACGAGACCACCTGCGTGGTGCGCGCCGTGCGCCGCTGGACCGACTTCTACGCCCACGAGTCGTGCGGCAAGTGCACGCCGTGCCGCGAGGGCACCTACTGGCTGGCTCAGATCTACGAGCGTCTGGAGACGGGCGCGGGCACCGAGGCCGATATCGACAAGCTGCTCGACATCTCCGACAACATCTTCGGAAAAGCGTTCTGCGCTTTGGGTGACGGCGCGGCGGCACCCATCATGTCGTCGATCAAGTTCTTCCGCGACGAGTACATCGCCCACCTCGACGGCGGGTGCCCGTTCGATCCGCACGCCTCGACGCTGATGGCGACGGAAGGGGTCGGGGCCTGATGGGGGCGATTTTCTGCAGTGGCCGCACGTTCGCGGCGAAGAGGGGGCGCAATGACGCAGACCGCTGACACCGGGGCAGACACCGGAGTCGAGATGGTCCAGTTGTCCATCGACGGCTTCGACGTCAGTGTTCCGAAGGGCACGTTGGTGATTCGGGCCGCGGAACTGATCGGCATCCAGATCCCGCGATTCTGCGACCATCCACTGCTCGAGCCGGTGGGGGCCTGCCGGCAGTGCCTGGTCGAGGTCGAGGGCCAGCGCAAACCTATGGCGTCATGCACGACGACCTGCACGCCGGACATGGTGGTGCGCACGCAGTACACCTCACCGGAGGCCGACAAGGCGCAGCAGGGCATCATGGAATTCCTGCTGATCAACCATCCGCTGGACTGCCCGGTGTGCGACAAGGGTGGCGAGTGCCCGCTGCAGAACCAGGCGATGTCCAACGGCCGCGCCGAAACTCGCTTCGAAGACGTCAAACGCACCTTCCCGAAGCCGATCAACATCTCATCGCAAGTGCTGCTGGATCGCGAGCGCTGTGTGCTGTGCGCGCGCTGCACCCGGTTCTCCGAGCAGATCGCCGGCGATCCGTTCATCGAACTGCTCGAACGCGGTGCACTGCAACAGGTCGGCATCGCGACGGATGAACCGTTCGAGTCCTACTTCTCCGGCAACACCGTGCAGATCTGCCCGGTTGGCGCGCTGACCGGGGCGGCCTACCGCTTCCGGGCCCGGCCGTTCGACCTGGTGTCTAGTCCCAGCGTGTGCGAGCACTGCGCGTCGGGATGCGCCCAGCGCACCGACCATCGGCGCGGAAAGGTCATGCGCCGCTTGGCCGGTGACGAACCACAGGTCAACGAGGAATGGAACTGCGACAAGGGTCGCTGGGCCTTCACCTACACCACCCAGGGTGACCGCATCACCACCCCGATGATCCGCGACGAGGACGGCAAGTTGCGGCCCGCCTCGTGGTCGGAGGCTCTCGTGGTCGCCGGCACCGGGCTGGCGGCCGCGGCCGGAAGCGCGGGCGTGCTGGTCGGCGGCCGGATGACCGTCGAGGACGCCTACGCGTACTCCAAGTTCGCCCGGATCGTGCTGAACACCAACGACATCGACTTTCGGGCCCGGTCGCACAGCGCCGAGGAGGCCGACTTCCTGGCCGCCCATGTCGCGGGACAGCCGATGACGGTGACCTACACCGATCTGGAGAATGCGCCGGCGGTGCTGCTGGCCGGGTTCGAGCCGGAAGAGGAATCCCCGATCGTGTTCCTGCGGCTGCGCAAGGCCGCGCGCAACAAGGGGCTGCAGGTCATCTCCGTCGCCCCCTTCGCCACCCGCGCCCTGACCAAGCTGCGAGGCCGCCTTGTCACCGCGGGCCCGGGCGACGAGGCCGCCGCCCTGGACGCGCTGGCCGACGACCCGCAGCTGCGGCTGCCGGGCGCGATCATCATGGTCGGCGAGCGTCTGGCCACCTCACCCGGAGCGCTCTCTGCGGCAAGCAAATTGGCCGAAGCGACCGGCGCCCGGCTGTCGTGGGTGCCGAGACGGGCAGGCGAACGAGGCGCGGCTGAGGCCGGCGCGTTACCGAACCTGCTGCCCGGTGGCAGGCCGATCGTCGACAGCGCGGCCGTCGAGCAGACCGCGGCGGCATGGCACGTCAGCGAGCTGCCCACCGAACCTGGTCGCGACACCACCGCGATATTGGAGGCAGCGCGCAGCGGCGAACTGGGCGCCCTGCTCGTCGGCGGCGTCGAGGTCGACGACCTACCCGATCCCGAAGCGGCACTGGCCGCGATCGAGTCCACACCGTTCGTCGTCAGTCTCGAACTGAGGGAGAGCGCGGTGACAGCGGTCGCCGACGTCGTCTTCCCCATCGCGCCCGTAGTGGAGAAAGCCGGTTCATTCCTGAACTGGGAAGGCCGACTTCGTCCCTTCCAGCCGTCACTGGAGACCAACGCCATCCCCGATCTGCGGGTGCTGACCTTCCTGGCCGACGAGATCGGTGTCGCGTTGAACCTGCCGACCGCAGCGGCCGCCGGGGACGAGATATCGCGCTTGGGCATGTGGGCGGGTCGACGGCCCGAGGCACCGAACGTTGCTCCGCCGAAGCGGACGCCGCCGGCCGAGGGGCAAGCCGTGCTCGCGGGGTGGCGGATGCTGCTCGACGAAGGCCGCCTACAAGACGGCGAACCGCATCTGGCAGGCACCGCCCGTGCTCCGGTGGCACGGCTTTCCGCCGCCACCGCGGCCGAAATCGGCGCCGCGGAGGGTGATCTGGTCACCGCGAGGACACCGCGAGGAACGATCACGCTGCCGTTGGCCATCACCGACATGGGCGACCGCGTGATCTGGCTCCCCCTGAATTCGCCGGGTTCAGCGGTGCACCGAAGCCTCGGGGTGTCCACCGGGGATGTCGTGTCGATCGGACGGGCCGAACCGTGATCCATCCCGATCCCACCCTCTTCGGTCATGACCCGTGGTGGCTGACCCTCGCCAAAGCGCTCGCGATCTTCGCGTTCCTGATGCTGTCGGTGCTCGCGGCGATCCTGATCGAGCGCAAACTGCTGGGCCGCATGCAGATGCGGTTCGGACCTAACCGCGTGGGCCCCAGGGGACTTCTGCAGTCGCTGGTGGACGGCGTCAAGCTCGCGCTCAAGGAGGGTCTGGTCCCCGCCGGAGTCGACAAGTTCGTCTACCTTGCGGCACCGGTGATCGCCGCGGTGCCCGCCTTCATCGCCTTCGCCGTCATCCCGATGGGCGGTGAGGTCTCGATCTTCGGCCACCGCACCGCATTGCAGTTGACGGACATGCCCGTCGCCGTCCTGTACATCCTGGCGGCAACCTCCATCGGTGTGTACGGGATCGTGCTGGCCGGGTGGGCGTCGGGGTCGACGTATCCACTGCTGGGCGGCATTCGCTCGAGCGCGCAGGTGATTTCGTATGAGATCGCCATGGCGCTGTCGTTCGTGGCGGTGTTCATCTACGCGGGCACGATGTCGACCTCCGGCATCGTCGCCGCCCAGGACGGCACCTGGTTCATCTTCCTGCTGCTGCCGTCGTTCCTGGTTTACATGGTCTCGATGGTGGGCGAAACGAACCGTGCGCCTTTCGATCTCCCCGAAGCCGAGGGCGAACTGGTCGGCGGTTTCCACACCGAGTACTCGTCGATCAAGTTCGCGATGTTCATGCTCGCCGAGTACGTCAACATGACCACCGTCTCCGCGCTGGCGACCACGATGTTCCTGGGCGGCTGGCACGCCCCGTGGCCCCTCAACATGTGGGATGGCGCGAACACCGGTTGGTGGCCACTGCTGTGGTTCGTCGCCAAGGTGTGGGGGTTCATGTTCCTGTTCTTCTGGCTGCGCGCCACGCTGCCCCGCATGCGCTACGACCAGTTCATGGGGCTGGGATGGAAAGCGCTCATCCCGTTCTCGTTGGCCTGGATCATGATCGTCGCCACGGCGCGCGCGCTTCGCAACGAGGGCTTCAGTCAGGTGACGACGACGCTGGCCTCCCTCGGCGCCATCGCGGTGCTGCTGATCGCCGTGGCGCTGTGGCGGTCGGCGCGCCGACGCAACGTTCGCGCCATCCCGCGGCAGAAGCTCGATCCGGAGATCTTCCCCACCCCGCCCCTGCCGGGCAGCACGCAGACCGCAACCAAGGAGCCAGCCGATGCCTAAGTTCCTCGACGCGCTGAAAGGTTTCGGGGTCACCTTCGGAACCATGTTCAAAAGGCCGATCACCGAGGAGTATCCGGAGAAGCCGGGACCCGTCGCCAAGCGCTATCACGGCCGGCACCAACTAAACCGGTACCCCGACGGCCTGGAGAAGTGCATCGGCTGCGAACTGTGCGCCTGGGCCTGCCCCGCCGACGCCATCTATGTCGAGGGCGACGACAACACCGAGGACGAACGGTATTCCCCCGGTGAGCGCTACGGGCGCGTCTACCAGATCAACTATCTGCGCTGTATCGGCTGCGGGCTGTGCATCGAGGCCTGCCCCACCCGGGCGTTGACGATGACCAACGACTACGAGATGGCCGACGACAACCGCGCCGACCTGATCTGGGGTAAGGACAAGTTGTTGGCGCCGTTGCGGTCCGGCATGCTGCCGCCGCCGCATCCGATGGCCCCCGGCGCCACCGACGAGGACTACTACCTGGGCAATATCGGACCCGTGGAGCAAGAGACCCAGAAGGTCACCGGGGACGTTCGATGAGGCTCGACCTGCTCGCGGCCGTGGCCGCCGACAACCCGGGGCAGACCACGACCACCGAGGCCGTGCTGTTCTGGGTGTTGGGGATCGTGGCGGTCGTCGGTGCGCTCGGTGTGATCGCCGCACCGAAAGCGGTGTACTCCGCAATGTTTCTGGCCATGACGATGATCGTGTTGGCGGTGTTCTACATCGCCCAGGGCGCGCTGTTCCTCGGTGTGGTCCAGGTGGTGGTTTACACCGGTGCCGTCATGATGATCTTCCTGTTCGTGCTGATGCTCATCGGTGTCGACTCGTCGGACTCACTCGTGGAAACGATTCGCGGGCAACGGGTTGCCGGTGTCGTCACCGGTGTCGGTTTCGGTCTGCTGCTCATCGCGGGCATCGGCAACGTCTCGGTCGGCGGCTTCACCGGCCTGGCGCAGGCGAACGCGGGCGGCAACGTCGAGGGCTTGGCGGCGCTCATCTTCGTGCGCTACCTGTGGGCGTTCGAGTTGACCAGCGCGCTGCTGATCACGGCCGCGCTTGGCGCGATGGTGCTGGCGCACCGGGAACGCTTCGGACGCCGCAAGACCCAGCGCGAACTCGCCGAAGAACGGTTCAAACCGGGCGGCTATCCGACGACGCTGCCCAATCCCGGTGTCTTCGCGCGCAACAACGCCGTCGACATCGCCGCCCGCCTACCTGACGGTTCCGGTTCAGAGCTGTCCGTCAGCCCCATCCTGCAGAAGCGGACCGTCACCGTGACGAACGGCCGAGGAGGCGGGGAGTGAATCCCGACAACTATCTCTATCTGTCGGCGCTGTTGTTCACGATAGGCGCGGCAGGGGTGCTGTTGCGGCGCAACGCGATCGTGGTGTTCATGTGCGTCGAGCTGATGTTGAACGCGGCCAACCTCGCGTTCGTCTCGTTCTCCCGCATGCACGGCCACCTCAACGGCCAAGTGGTCGCGTTCTTCACCATGGTGGTCGCCGCCTGCGAGGTGGTGGTCGGGCTGGCGATCATCATGAGCATCTTCCGTACCCGCCGGTCGGCTTCGGTCGACGACGCAAGCCTTCTGAAGAACTAGAGGCGCGATGACGATTCCTGTCTGGCTGACCATCGCGCTGCCGCTGGCCGGCGCGGCGATCCTGCTCCTCGGGGGACGACGGACCGACGCCTGGGGCCACCTGTTGGGCTGCGCCGCGGCCATCGGGTCGTTCGTCGTCGGTGCCGTGCTCTTCGTCGACATGCTGGGCCGTGACGCCGAACAGCGCGCGATCCACGAGGCGTTGTTCTCCTGGGTTCCGGTCGGCGGGCTGCAGGTGGACTTCGGCATGCAACTCGACCCGCTGTCGATGTGTTTCGTGTTGCTGATCACCGGTGTCGGCTCGCTGATCCACATCTACTCGGTCGGCTACATGGCCGAAGACCCCGGGCGGCGAAGGTTTTTCGCGTACCTGAACCTGTTCCTGTCGGCGATGCTGCTTCTGGTGCTCGCCGACAACTACCTCGGCCTCTACGTTGGCTGGGAGGGCGTCGGGTTGGCGTCCTATCTGCTGATCGGTTTCTGGGCGCACAAACCGTCGGCGGCGACGGCGGCAAAGAAGGCGTTCGTCGTCAACCGCGTCGGCGACATGGGGCTGGCCATCGCGATGATGGTGATGTTCGCCTACATCGGGTCCATTTCCTATGCGGGCGTCTTCGCCGCCGCGCCGAACGCCGGCGAGGGCGTGCTGACCGCGATCGGCCTGCTGCTCCTGCTGGCCGCGTGCGGTAAGTCGGCGCAGGTGCCGCTGCAGTCCTGGCTGGGCGATGCGATGGAGGGTCCGACACCGGTCTCGGCGTTGATCCATGCCGCCACCATGGTGACCGCGGGTGTGTACCTCATCGTGCGCTCCGGACCCGTGTTCGACCTCGCACCCACCGCACAACTCGGCGTCGTCATCGTCGGCGCCGTCACCCTGTTGTTCGGCGCGATCATCGGCTGCGCGAAGGACGACATCAAGAAAGCCCTTGCGGCGTCGACGATGTCGCAGATCGGCTACATGGTGCTGGCCGCCGGGCTCGGGCCGGTCGGCTACGCGTTCGCGATCATGCACCTGCTCACCCACGGCTTCTTCAAGGCCGGCCTGTTCCTGGGCGCCGGTTCGGTGATGCATGCGATGGACGACGAGGTCGACATGCGACGCTACGGCGGCCTGCGTAAAGCGCTGCCGATCACGTTCGTCACATTCGGCCTCGGCTACCTTGCGATCATCGGGGTGCCGCCGCTGGCCGGATTCTTCTCCAAAGACGGGATCATCGAAGCGGCGCTCGGCGCAGGCGGCGTCAAGGGCTTGATCCTGGGCGGCGTGACGATCCTGGGCGCCGGCATCACCGCGTTCTACATGACCAGGGTGATGCTGATGACGTTCTTCGGCGAGAAGCGTTGGGCTCCCAATGTGCATCCGCATGAAGCCCCGGCGGTGATGACCTGGCCGATGATCCTGCTGGCCATCGGCTCCGTGGGCTCGGGGGCGGCGTTCGCGATCGGCGGCACGCTGGAGCACTGGCTCGAACCGGTCGTCGGCGCACACGAGGTACACCACGTCGCACCCGTCTGGGTGGTGACGACGGTGATCCTGACCGTCGTCGCCGTCGGCGTCCTCATCGCCTACCGCATGTACGGAAGAAAACCTGTGCCAGAAGACGTCCCGGACGGTTCGGCGCTCACTGTCGCGGCGCGCAATGATCTGTACGGCGATGCGTTCAACGAGGCGGCGCTGATGCGGCCCGGCCAACTGCTGACCCGCGGGCTCGTCGAGATCGACGAGGAGGCGGTCGACGGCGCGGCCACCGGGTTGGCAGGGCTGGTCAGCCGCCTGTCGACGGGTCTGCGGCGCCTACAGACGGGTTATGCCCGCTCTTATGCGCTTTCGATGCTTTCGGGTGCGGTTCTGGTGGTCGCGGCGATCCTGGCGGTGCAACTCTGGTGAACAACTTCCCCTGGCTCACGGTGCTGTGGGCGACGCCGACCGTCGGCGCCGCGCTGACGATCCTGCTGCCTGCCGCCCAACGGGTGCTGGCGAAATGGTTCGCGTTGGCCGTCTCGATCGCGGTCCTGGCGATCACCGCCGTTGTGGCGGTCGGCTTCCAACCCGGTGGCGAGCAGTACCAGTTCGTCGAATCCCACCGCTGGATCCCGTCATTCGGCACCGGCTACATCCTGGGTGTCGACGGCATCGCACTGGCGATCGTAGTGCTCACCGCGGTCCTGGTGCCGCTGCTGATCATCGCGGGCTGGAACGACGCCGACGGCCAGACCGGCCTGCGCGGACGGTCGGTGCAGACCTACCTCGCGTTGACGCTGGCCGTCGAGGGCATGGTCCTGATGTCGCTGGTGTCGCTCGACATCCTGCTGTTCTACGTGTTCTTCGAAGCGATGCTGATTCCGATGTACTTCCTCATCGGCGGCTTCGGCGGCGAGAACCGGAGCAAGGCGGCGGTGAAGTTCCTGCTGTACAACCTGTTCGGCGGCCTGATCATGCTGGCCGCGGTGATCGGGCTGTATGTGGTGACCGCCTCGAGTGACGCGTTCGCCGCGGGCACGTTCGACTTCCGCGAGATCGTCTCCGCGGTGTCCAGCGGTGAGTTCGCCGTCAACCCCGCCGTGATGAACCTGCTGTTCGGTGGCTTCATGTTCGCGTTCGCGGTCAAGGCGCCGTTGTGGCCGTTCCACCGCTGGCTGCCCGACGCGGCCGTCGAGGCCACCCCGGCCAGCGCGGTGCTGATGATGGCGGTCATGGACAAGGTCGGGACCTTCGGGATGCTGCGGTACTGCCTGCAGTTGTTCCCCGACGCGTCAACGTATTTCCAACCCCTGGTCGTCACGCTGGCGGTGATCGGCATCGTCTACGGCGCGATCCTCGCGATCGGCCAGACCGACGTGATGCGGTTGATCGCGTACACGTCGATCTCCCACTTCGGGTTCATCATCCTGGGCATCTTCGTGATGACCAGCCAGGGCCAGTCCGGTTCGACGCTGTACATGATCAACCACGGTCTGTCGACGGCCGCCCTGTTCCTGATCGCAGGGTTCCTGGTGTCGCGCAGGGGCACTCGACTGATCCGGGCGTTCGGTGGTGTGCAGAAGGTGGCACCGGTGATGGCGGGCACATTCCTCGTCGCCGGACTGGCGACGCTGTCGCTGCCCGGTCTGGCGCCGTTCATCAGCGAATTCCTGGTGCTCATCGGCACATTCACGCGGTACCCGGTGCTGGCGGTGTTCGCGGCCACGGCGCTGGTGCTGTCGGCGATCTACATCCTGTGGATGTACCAGCGGATGATGACCGGAGCCGTCACCGAGGGCAACGAGCGGGTGCGCGACCTGGTGCCGCGCGAACTCGTCGTGGTCGCACCGTTGATCGCCCTTCTGATCGTGCTGGGGGTGTATCCGAAACCCGCGCTCGACGTCATCAACCCTGCGGTCGATCACACCCTGACGACCATCGACCAACCTGATCCCGTACCCAGAGTCGCGGAAGGGCCGAGACCATGACCCTCACCCCGCCGACCGTCGAATACGGTCTGGTCTGCCCGATGCTGATCGTGTTCGGGGTCGCCATCGCGGGCGTCCTCGTTGAGGCGTTCCTGCCGCGGCGGCACCGGTACGCGAGCCAGCTGGTGCTGTGCTTCGGTGGGCTGGCGGCCGCCCTGGTCGCCGTGGTGGTGCTCGCACGTACCCTGCACGGCTCCGTCGGCCGCTCGGCCGTGATGGGTGCGGTCGTCATCGACGCCCCCGCACTGTTCCTGCAGGGCACCATCCTGCTCGTCGGTGTGCTCGGCGTCCTGCTGATCGCTGAGCGACAGGTCGGCGCTGAGGTCGCCGAGGGTGGTCGCCGCGGCCTCGACGGATTCACCCCCCAGGCGTCGGCCGTACCCGGCAGCGTCGCCGAACAAGTGGCCACCAAGGCCGGCGTGATCCAGACCGAGGTCTTCCCGCTGACGATGTTCGCCATCGGCGGCATGCTGCTGTTCCCGGCATCCGATGACCTGCTGACCATGTTCATCGCGCTGGAGATCCTGTCGCTGCCGCTGTACCTGTTGTGCGGGCTGGCGCGCAAGCGTCGCCTGCTGTCCCAAGAGGCGGCGCTGAAATACTTTCTGCTGGGTGCATTCTCGTCGGCGTTCTTCCTCTACGGCGTGGCCATGCTGTACGGATACGCCGGTACGTTGGATTTGGTCGGTATCGCGGAGGCCGTCGCCGCGGGATCGGGTAAGACATCGCTGGCCCTGATCGGGATCGGGCTGGTACTGGTCGGTGTGCTGTTCAAAGTCGGTGCCGTCCCGTTCCACAGCTGGGTCCCCGACGTGTATCAGGGCGCGCCGACGCCGATCACGGCGTTCATGGCTGCGGCGACGAAGATCGCCGCATTCGGCGCGCTGCTGCGCGTGTTCTACGTCGCGCTGCCCGAACTGCGCGACGACTGGCGACCCGTGCTGTGGGCGATCGCGATCCTGACGATGGTGGTCGGCACCGTGGCAGCGGTGACCCAGACCGACGTCAAGCGGATGCTGGCGTATTCGGCGGTGTCGCACACCGGTTTCATCCTCACCGGTGTGATTGCCGCGAACGAAGCTGGACTGTCGTCGACGCTGTTCTATCTGTTCGCGTACGGCTTCAGCACCGTGGGGGCGTTCGCCGTGGTCGGTCTGGTTCGCGACGGTGCCGGCGAGGAAGACACCGCAATGGCGCGCTGGGCGGGACTCGGGCGTCGCTATCCGATTGTGGGGATCGTCTTTTCGCTGTTCCTCCTCGCGTTCGCCGGGATCCCATTGACCAGCGGCTTCGTGGCGAAGTTCGCGGTGTTCAAGGCGGCCGGCGAGGGCGGAGCGATGCCGTTGGTGGTTGTCGGCGTCCTTGCAAGCGCGATCGCCGCGTACTTCTATGTGCGGGTGATCGTGTTGATGTTCTTCACCGATCCGCCCGAGAACGCCCCGACACTGGTGGTGCCGAGTGTGCTCAGCACGACGGTCGTGACGGTCACCGCGGCGGTCACGTTCGCGCTGGGCGCGCTGCCGCAACCGCTTTTGGATCTCGCCAACAACGCCGACCAGTTCCTGCATTAGTCGCGTGACAGCAGGCCGACCTGGCGGTAGGCGGATTCGAGGTAGCGCCGCATCTGCCGCTCGGTCACCGGATTCGGTTGCAGAACCCGATAGGTCACCGCGCCGGCCAGCATGTCCACGAGAACCTCGAGGTCGGCGTCCTCGTCGACCGCGCTGTCGCGCTGCGCGCGCTCGAGCATGGCGAGGACAAGGTCGCGGCGGGGCTGGATGTAGCGGTCCCAGTACGTCCGCATCAGCTCGGGATGTGTGACGGCCGACCCGTAGATCTGCGCGATCAATGCGCGAAAGCGAGGATCGGTCGCTGTGCGAGCGGCTCCGGATAGGTTGTGTCGCACCAGATCATGAACGCTGCCGGCGGTGATCTCCTTGCGGGTGGGCCACTGTATGTCCGTGCTCACATGCGCCTCGATCGCATCCGCGACCAGTTGCTCCTTTCCCGACCAACGGCGGTAGATCGTAGGTTTGCCGACGCCGGCGCGTTTGGCCACCTGCTCGATGCTCATACCCGCGATCCCGCGCTCGACGAACACGTCGAGCGCTGCCTGCAAGATGGCGGTGTCGAGGTCCTTGCTGCGTGGCCGGCCCCGACTCGACGCCATCATCGCACGCTGCCCGTTGCCAGCGCACGACTCAACCATCGGCGCAACGCCTTTGGCTGCCGTCCGCGCCAGGCGAGGTGGCCGTCGGGGCGCACCAGCATCGGATCGCCATCAATGTGCCGATCGATGACGGCGATCCGAGTCTCGCCGAGGCGCTCGGTCACGATCCTCGCCAGATTGTCGTCAGCTCCCAAAAGCCCCCAGCGCCCGTGTAATTCGTCGCCCGAGATCCCGGGCACGCGGTCCCCCGGACGCAGGCCCGACAATCGGCAAGACCGATCCGCCAACGGACCCCGGCGGTACGTCACCCACAACTGCGAGGTTCGGTAGGTCACCCAACGCTGCACTGCGGGCAGGTTCATCACCGGGACCACGACACGGTCGCGAATAACGCGACCTATGCTGCTCTGCGCCACATTGACTTTGGTGACCGCGCTCGTGTTGCGCAGCACCTCGGTGGCGAGCGGACGTCGTTCAGACTCGTATGTGTCGAGCAGCCTCTCGTCGGCGGTGCCCGCCGTGACGAGCGCCAGTTTCCACGCAAGGTTCTCGGCGTCCCCGAGACCCGTCAGCATCCCCTGTCCGCCGAACGGCGCATGCGTGTGCGCCGCGTCGCCTGCGATCAGCACCCGGCCACGCCGGTAGGTTGTTGCCAATCGGCGGTGCACGCTGAACATCGACAGCCATTCCGCGTGCTCGATCGGCGCAGAGCGGCCGGTGCGCTCGGGAATGATCCGGTGCAACCGCGCGAGAATCTCGTCGTCCGTGGGCTTTTGCTGCCCCGAATGCGGATCGTAGGCGATGATGCGCCACAGACCGCCGGGCATCGGCATCGCTCCGAGCATGCCGTCCTGGTGTAGCCAGCCGGTCGTGCCTGAGCGGTCGAGGTCCCAGTCGATGCGGAGGTCGGCGAGCAGGAAGCGTTCGGTGAGGCGCACCCCGGGGAAGTCGATGCCCGCGGCCCGACGGGTGGCGCTGCCGGCCCCGTCGCAGCCGATCAGCCAGTCGGCGGTGAGGTCGTTCCCACCGGCGAGGACTGCCGTGACGGTCCCGCCGTGCTGGTGGACATCGGTAAGCCTTGTACCCCAACTGATCTGGCCACCCAGTTCGGTGAACCGGTCCCGGAGAGCGGCCTCGACCGCAGCTTGGGAGATCACCATCGGTGGAGCGGCGGTATCCATACCGGGATCGCCGAAGCGGATGCGCATGATCGGCTTGTCGCCCAGGTAGGTCAGGATGCTCATCGCCCGCACCGACTTTTCGGGAAGGTCGCCGAGCGCACCGAGGCGGCCGAGCACCTCGGAGCCGCGGGCGTGCAGGAAGTTGGCCCGCGACGTCGTCGCGGGCGCGGCCGCCGCGTCGATCACCCGGACACGGACACCCTGCAGCAGCAGACCACATGCGGCCGCCAGACCCGTCGGCCCCGCCCCGACCACGAGAACGTCGGAAACCATCGCCTCCTCTTTCCGTTACGGTACCGTTTCGTAAATACCGTAGGCGATAACCCGGCCACACGCTAGATTCGGTTCCCATGACCGAACCGCTGGTGCTCGTCGACGACCGTGGTCCCGTGCGAGTGCTGACCCTCAACCGGCCGGAGGCTCGAAACGCCTTGAGTCGCGGACTGATCAAGGCCACCTACAGCGCGCTCACCGAGGCCGACGCCGACGAGTCCGTCAACGCCGTGGTCCTCACCGGCACAGACCCCGCGTTCTGCGCCGGCGTCGACCTCAAGGAGGCCCAGCGCGACGGCCTGAGCTATTTCGAGGAGTTCCGGTCGCAGAGTTGCATCGCCGCGACGGGCAACATGCGCACACCGATCGTCGGCGCCATCAACGGCGCGACCTTCACTGGTGGGCTGGAGATGGCCCTGGGCTGCGATTTCCTCATCGCCTCCGAACGCGCCGTTTTCGCCGACACACACGCCAGGGTCGGCATCCTGCCCGGAGGCGGCATGACCGCCCGACTCCCCCAGCTGGTCGGGCTGGCGATGGCACGGCGCCTGTCGATGACCGGCGAGGTCGTCGATGCCGCGCGCGCCGAGCGCATCGGTCTGGTCACCGAGGTCGTCGCCCACGACCGGCTGGTCGACCGCGCCGTCGAACTGGCCGCACAGATCGCCGAGGTGCCTGCGACAGTCATGCTCGGCCTGAAGGAGATCTACACGACGGGCGCGGCCGCGGTGATAAATCCCGCGCTGGCCGCCGAGGAGAAGATCGCGTTCGCCCAGCACCGCGACTTCGCCGGTCTCGGCGACCGGTTCCAGGCCATCTCGGAGCGCAACAAGCGCCAGATCGACGGCTGACCCTCTGTAGCTTCTGTGCCGCCTGCCCCGCGACGGTGCGTGTCTGTGCCGCGAATGTGCGTGTCTGCTGACGACACGCGGGCGTTCTGCGACGTTTTGCGCGCGCTCACGGGCGTCGAACGTGCGCAAAGTGTCGAGTTTTCGCGGCGTGTCGACTGCAGACCCGCACGCTCGCGCCACAAGGGGGGACGGGCGCGACGGGCACAACAGGGGGTTAGCGACGTTGGCGCAGCAGGATGAATTCGACTGTGCGGCTGCCGCCGAACTCGGGGCGCGGGGCCGTCGTCGACTCCACCTGTTTGCGCGCGTGCACCGTGATCGGGGTGTGCGGGTCGAGCACCGACAGGTAAACCCTGTGCTCGGCCAGTGACGTGACCGCCCGCTCGAAGGCTCCGTCGTCGATCACCTCGACGTGCGTTGCCTGCGGCCCGTTCTGAAACAGCCAGCGCGGCGGGTGGGGCAGGCTGTCGTAGGCCTCGACGACGGCCGCGGCGAACTCCATGTGATCGCGCTGGTTGGGCGCGCCGGGCGCCCACTCGGGACCCCCGTAGATGCTGATCACCACATCGGGCTGGAGTTCACTGATCGTCTCGACAATCCTGGCCCGCAGTTCGGGGCTGTTGCGGATCTCGCCGTCCGGGAACTCCCAGAACCGGACGTCGGCCACACCGACGACCGCTGCCGATCGCATCTGTTCGTGCTCTCGCAGCGGGCCGGCCTGTTCGAGGGCCATCCCCGCGATGCCCGCTTCGCCGCGACTCGCCAGTGCGTAATGGACCCGCCTGCCCGCAGAAGTCCACTTCGCCACCGCCGCGGCGCACCCGTACTCGGGATCATCGGGGTGCGGCACCAACACGAGGGCGGAACGCCAATCGGAGGGAAACGCGTCAAACACGCCCTCTATGCCACCACACCGTGCACGACGATGGCTGTGGTCTGCTCAACCCAGTCGTCGCCGAGCGGCTCGCCCGGCCGCAGCAGCATCCCCAGCAGCGTCGCCCCGCCGATCACCTCCACCAACCGGTCCGGGTCGACGTCGGGATAGACCTCACCCCGCCGAACCGCGTCGGCCACCCGGTCGCGCACGGCCGCGAACACACCGGTGAACCGGTCCATCACACGAACGTTGAGCTCGTCGTCGGCGACCATGTCGGCGATCAGACCGGGCAGCGCCGCCCGCACCACCGGAGACGCGAATACGTCTCGGGTGGCGGTGAGCATGGCGCGGATGTCGGCGGCGATGTCCCCCGGCGGGGTGGCGATCGCGGTCGGCGCGGCGGGGAACGCCGCTTCGTGCACCAGCTCGGCCTTGCTCGACCACCGGCGGTACAGCGCGGTCTTGGTGGTGCCCGCCCGCTCGGCCACCGCGGCGATCGTCAGATTCGAATATCCGATCTCCGCAAGGAGATCCGCCGTCGCGCGCAATATGGCAGCGTCAATGCGTGGATCCCGGGGCCGCCCGGCGCCCGGGGTCTTGTCAACCGATGACGCGTCTGGTTTCATAACGCTACCCACCGTATCGTAATTATCGGCGAAAGAAGAGGCTGTGGCCAACGAACCGGCTGTCGAAGACGTCAGCCGCCTCGAACATTCAAGTCGCGATCTGTCCACCCTGCCCGGTGTGATGTCCCGATGGCTGTCGACCGTCCTGCCGGGCGGGGCAGCACCAGAGATCACCGTGGAAAGTGGCGTCGACGCCAATGGGATGTCCTCGGAGACGATCATCCTGACCGGGCGATGGTCCGTCGATGGGCAACCGCAGGACCAGAAGTGGGTGGCGCGGGTGGCGCCGACTACCGAGGACGTTCCGGTGTTCTCGTCGTACCGGATGGATCATCAGTTCGACGTGATCCGGTTGGTGCAGGAGAAGACCGACGTTCCGGTGCCGCAGGTGCGTTGGCTGGAGAACAGCGGCGACGTGCTCGGTACTCCGTTCTTCCTCATGGATTACGTCGACGGCCGGGTGCCGCCCGATGTCATGCCTTACACGTTCGGGGGGAACTGGTTCGCCGACTCCCCCGCCGAACAGCGCCGCGAACTGCAGGACGCGACCGTCGGCGTGATCGCCAAACTGCATTCGATTCCCGAACCCGAGACGGTGTTCGGATTTCTCGACGACGGATCCGACCGGAACGCGTTGCGGCGCAATCTCAACTGGCTCCAGGACTGGTATCAGTTCGCTGTCCCCGACATCGGGCGCTCATCGCTGGTCGAGCGCGCGCTCGACTGGCTGGAGGCGAACTGGCCGGCCGACGCCGCGGGCAACGACCCCGTCCTGGTCTGGGGCGACTCCCGCGTGGGCAACGTGCTGTACTCCGGCTACCAGCCGGTGGCCGTCCTCGACTGGGAGATGGCCACACTCGGGCCGCGCGAGATGGATGCGGCGTGGATGATATTCGCGCACAACGTCTTCCAGGAGCTGGCCGGCCTTGCCGGATTGCCGGGGCTGCCCGACTTCATGCGCGAGGAGGACGTCAAGAAGACCTATGCGGCGCTGACCGGGGTCGAACTCGGCGACCTGAACTGGTTCTACGTCTACTCCGGTGTGATCTGGGCGTGTGTGTTCATGCGCACCAGCGCGCGGCGAGTGCGGTTCGGCGAGATCGAACAACCCGACGACGTCGAATCGCTGTTCTATCACGGCGCGCTGTTGAAACGACTCATTGGAGATGACTCCTGATGCTCGGTCCCACCGACGAATTCCCGATTCACCAGATCCCCCAACCGATCGCGTGGCCGGGATCCTCCGACCGCAACTTCTACGACCGGTCCTACTTCAATGCCCACGACCGCACCGGCGACATCTTCGTGATCACCGGCATCGGGTACTACCCGAACCTGGGGGTGAAGGACGCGTTCGTCCTGGCCAGGCGCGGCGACACCCAGACCGCGGTGCATCTGTCCGACGGCATCGACTCCGACCGGCTCAACCAGCACGTGCTCGGCTACCGCGTCGAGGTCACCGAACCACTGCGCAAGCTGCGGATCGTGCTCGAGGAAACCGAGGGCATCGCCGTCGACCTGACCTGGAACGGTCTGTTCGACGCCATCCAGGAGCAGCGGCACGTCCTACGCACCGGCACCCGAATCACGTTGGACGCCCAGCGATTCGCGCAGGTCGGGTCGTGGAGCGGGGTGATCTCGATCGACGGCGAGGACATCTCCGTCGACCCGGACGTGTGGATCGGCAGCCGCGACCGGTCGTGGGGCATCCGCCCCATCGGCGAGGCGGAACCCTCCGGCCGCCCCGCCGATCCCCCGTTCGAGGGCATGTGGTGGCTGTACGTGCCGATGGCGTTCGACGACTTCGGGATCTGCCTGATCATCCAGGAGGATCCGACCGGGTTCCGCAGCCTCAACGACTGCACCCGCATCTGGCGCGACGGCCGCGTCGAACAACTCGGCTGGCCGCGAGTGAAGATCCACTACACCTCGGGCACCCGAATCCCCTACGGCGCCACCATCGAAGCGACCACCCCGGACGGGTCGCCGGTGGTGTTCGAGGTCGAGTCGAAGCTGGCGGTACCGATCCACATCGGCGGCGGGTACGGCGGTGACTCCGATTGGCTCCACGGGGTGTGGAAGGGTGACAAGTTCACCGAACGCCTCACCTACGACATGACCGATCCGGCGGTCAACGGCCGCGCCATGTTCGGCGTCATCGACCACGTCGGCCGCGCCGAGTGCACCGAAGGGGGTAAGACCAGTGAAGGGTGGGGCCTGTTCGAACACGGTGCGCTCGGTCGACATGACCCGTCGGGCTTCAAGGACTGGTTGACCCTGGCCGACTGAGCCGGCTGAGCGGTTCGGTGCGCTAACCGTCGCTGCGCGATCAGTAGCGCACCGAAATCGCAGACTTTCAGGCGACCGTTGTCACCCGCACCGGTGCGCGGCCGAACACCATCGACTCCTCGATCCGGTCGAGCCGGTGGTCGATCGCGTCGAGCACATAGTTGTGCCGGACGTTCCACGGCCGGTGCGTACCCGACTTCGGCAGGACATGCGCCGCGCGTTGTACGTAGCCGGCGTTGATGTTCCACGCGGGTTTCTCCGCCATGGGCTTGTCCCCGAGATGCGGGTATGCGTGCGTATAGCCGTGAGAATCCATGTAGGAGATCAGCTTTGCGAACGCCCGAGCGGTCAGGTCGGCGCGCAACGTCCACGACGCGTTGATGTAGCCGACGCACCAGGCCAGGTTGGGCACGTCTTCGAGCATGTGCTCCTTGTAGACGAACCGGTCCTGCGGTTTGACCTCCTCGCCGTCGATGCTGATCAAAACCCCGCCGAGCGCCTGCAATTGGATGCCGGTCGCTGTGATGATCACGTCGGCGTCGATCCGCTGCCCGGACCGCAACGCGACGCCGGACGAATCGATGTGGTCGATCTGGTCGGTCACCACGTCGAGGCGGCCCGTGTTGATCGCGTCGTAGAAGTCGTTGTCGAGCATCGCGCACAACCGTTGGTCCCACGGGTCGTACCGCGGCTTGAAGTGCACGTCGACCGGATAGCCCTTGGGCAGATTGCGTTTGGCGTAGTTGCGGATGTAGCGCCTGCTGAGCTTGGGCGCCACCTTGGCGAACGCATAGATGAACACCGTGAAGATGGTGTTGTAGATGCGCGCACCCCAGTAACCGGCCCGGCCGGGCAGCACCTTGCGCAGCGCCTGCACGATGGGGTTGATCCGTGGCCCCGACAGCATGTAGGTCGGCGAGCGCTGCAGCATGGTCACGTGGCCGGCCTTCTCGGTCAGCGACGGGATCATGCTCACCGCCGTCGCGCCGCTGCCGATGACCACGATGCGTTTGCCGGTGTAGTCCAGCGACTCCGGCCAATGCTGCGGGTGTACGACGTCGCCGCTGAACTCGTCGAGGCCGGGGAAGTCCGGACGGTAGGGCTCGTCGTAGTTGTAGTAGCCGGTTCCGAAGAACAGGAAGCGACTCCGGTACGTCTTGGGTGTCCCGTCCTGCTCGGTGTGCACCGTCCACGTATCGGTCGACGAGTCCCAGTCGGCCGACAACACGCGGGTGTTGAACCGGATGTGCTCGTCGATGCCGTGCTTGCGCGCGGTCTGAACCAGGTAGTCGCGGATGTCGGGCCCGTCGGCCACGTTCTCCGGCCGGGTCCAGGGCTCGAACGGGTAGCTCAACGTGAAGATGTCACTGTCGGAGCGGATGCCCGGATACGTGTGCAGGTCCCAGGTGCCGCCGATGCGGGCCCGCCGCTCCAGCACCCTGTAGGACGTGTGCGGGTTCTTCTCCTGCAGGCGGTAGGCCGCGCCGATCCCCGAGATGCCCGCCCCGATGATCAGCACATCGGAATAGTCGTCAACACGCTCTTCGCGCCCATTGGCACTCATCCGCAACCTCCTTTGGTCCCGCTGAGTACCACCATAGGAGTCAACCTGTCAGTGCGTCGACGATCTCGGCCAACGCGTCGATCGCGATGGGTCCGGGCTGGTAGAGGCAGACGCGGTCGGACACCCCGTCGACGCGGTCGCGGATGTGGGCGGCGATCTCGGCCGGGGTGCCGCACGCGGCGATGGTGTGCAGCACCTCGTCGTCGATCAGCGTGCCCATCTCCTGCCACCGGCCCTGTTTGGACAGTGCGTTGAGCTCGGGCTGCAGTTCACCCCAGCCGTGCACGTCGAGCACCGGGCGGTAGGCCGGGGTGGAGCCGTAGAACGCCAGCAGCCGGCGGGTGGCCTCGTGGGCCGCATCGTGCGTGCCGACCGACACGATGATCTCGGGCACCAGCGCGAAGTCGTCGAGCGACCGGCCCGACTCCGACAGGCCTGCGCGCACCTCGGGCATCGTCGCCTCGTGCAGGAATCGCTTCGAGCCGAACGGCATGACCAGCAGGCCGTCGGCGACGGCTGCGGTGGCGCGGGTCAGCTTCGGGCCGAGCGCGCCGAGATAGATCGGCGGTGGCCCGTACGGGTTGGGACCGGGATTGAACGTCGGGGTCATCAGCGTGTGCCGGAAGTACTCGCCGCGAAAGTCGAGACGTTCGCCGGTCTCCCATGCGGTGAACACCGCACGCAGCGCGGCGACCATCTCCTTCATCCGGGCGACCGGGCGGTCGAACGCCGCACCGTATCGCTTCTCGACCTGCGTGCGCACCTGCGTTCCGAGGCCCAGCGTGAAGCGGCCCTCGGCGAGCACCTGATGGTCGTAGGCCTGGTGGGCGAGCTGAATGGGGTTGCGCGGAAACGCAATGGCGACGTTGGTCATCAAGTCCAGACCGCCCACCGTCGATGCCAGCGTCAGCGGCGCGAACACGTCGTGCGGTCCTTCGAAGGTGAACACCCCGCTGGCGCCCGCGTCGCGCAGCAGTTGCGCTCGCTCGATCGCATCGGTTGGGCCGAACAACGCTGTCATGACCTTCACGGCGTGAGAGCCTAATCGCGTGACGATCCAAGCCAGTGCCGACGCGGTCGTCGTGGGCGCCGGATTCGCCGGTTTGGCGGCGGCGCGCGAGTTGGTCCGGCTCGGTTACGACGTCGTCGTCCTCGAAGGTCGCGACCGGGTCGGCGGGCGGTCGTCGACGGCGACGATCGCCGGCGTGCCCGTCGACCTCGGCGGCACCTTCATCGGACCGACGCAGGACGCCGTCGAAGAACTGGCCGCCGAACTGGGCTGTGCGACGGTGCCCACCTTCAGCGGTGGTAAGAACCTGATCCGATGGCGGGGCCGGGTCCGCTCGTACCGCAGCACGATTCCCCGGCTGTCGATCATCGAACTGCTCGACGTGTCGCGCATCCAGTGGCGCTTCGAGCGCGCATGTCGGCGAGTGGCCGTCGAGGCGCCGTGGACCGCCCCGCACGCGCACGCCCTGGACTCTCTGTCGCTCGACGGCTGGTTGAAGTCGGTGCACGCGAGCGCCGGAACGCGGGATCTGATGGCGATCATGTCTCGGGTGACCTGGGGTTGTGAGCCCGACGCGGTGTCGATGCTGCACGCCGTGCGCTACGTCAGGGCCGCAGGCGGGCTCGACCGCATGCTCGACGTCGAAGGCGGCGCCCAGCAGAGCCGCTTCCCGGACGGCACCCAGCAGATCGCGATCCGGATGGCCGAGGAGCTGGGCCCGCGCGTCGTGCTCGACGCCGCGGTGCGCAGCATCGAACGCCACAGCGACGGCACGCTCACCGTGACATCCGATCAAGGTGCGGTGCGCGCCAAAGCCGTCGTCGTCGCCATCCCGCCCGAACACCGCCAGTCGATCGAATTCTCACCCGAGCTGCCCGCCGAGTACGGCAAGCTCGCGCAGCACTGGCCCCAAGGCAACCTGAGCAAGGCATACGCCGCATACGACAAGCCGTTCTGGCGCGCGAAAGGACTTTCGGGAGAGGCGCTTTCCGACGAAGGCCCGGTGTTCATCACGTTCGACGTCAGCCCCTCCAACGACGGCAACGGAGGTGGCCCCGGCATCCTGCTGGGTTTCGTCGACGCCCGCTCGTTCGACTCGCTGCCGGCCGCACAGCGCCGGGAGCGGGCGCTTACGGGGTTCGCGGGGCTGTTCGGCAACGCCGCGCTGGACCCGATCGACTATCTCGACCACTGTTGGGGTGCAGAGGATTTCGCGCCGGGAGGGCCGACGGCGGCCGTTCCGCCCGGCTCGTGGACGACATACGGCCCCTGGCTGCGCAAGCCGATCGACGGGATCTTCTGGGCGGGAACCGAAACCGCTGACGCGTGGACCGGTTTTCTGGACGGCGCCGTCCGGTCCGGCAGGCGCGCCGCAGACGAAGTGCACCGCGCGCTGAGTAGTTGATCAGGAACTGACGCGGCGTTCGGCGGTCACCGACTGGATCAGGCCACGCAGATGCATGTTCACCTCGTCGGGGCGCTCCAGGATGGCGCAGTGCCCGCCCGCCAACTCCACGAACTCGCTCAGATTGGGCGCCGCCTCGGCGATCCGACGAGACGACGTCAGCGGCAGCAACCGGTCCTTGCGGCTGCCGATCACCAGCGTCGGCACGACCAGGTTAGTCAGCCCGATGTGTTGCGGTCCGAGATGGTCGACCAGCGTGCGGGCCCAGCCGCCGCGGCCGACCGGCGAGGTTGCGGCGAACAGTTCATGCACGAACGAGGCGATCGCCGGATCGGCGTCGCGGCCGACCGCCAGCATCGAGACGAAGCGCTGATTCGGTCCGTAGATGGCGCGGGGCAGTGGCGTCGCACCGAACGTCTTCAGGAAGGTGCCCGCGGTGCGGACGCGGACGTTGGCCAGCGGCGCGGGCACGGGCAGCAGCTTGACGTTGCGCAGCAGGTCGCCGGTGGTGGTGTTGATGAGGGCAACGCCGTCGGCGCGTTCGGTCACCCGCTCGGCGTAGCGCTCGGCCCACGAGGTGATCGCTATGCCGCCCATCGAGTGGCCGGCGATGACCGCCCGTTCACCGGGCGCCAGCGTCGCATCCAGCACGGAATCGAGGTCGGCGGCCAGATGGTCGAGGCTGTAGGCGCCGCGGCGCACCGGCACCGCGCTGCGGCCGTGGCCGCGGTGGTCGAACGCGATCACGCGGTAGTCGCGCGACAGGTCGGCAATCTGATGGGCCCACACCCGCAGCGCACACGTGATGCCGTGCGCCAACACGATCGGATAACCGTCCTCGCGGCCGAAGACCTCGGCGTGTAAGCGGATGCCGTCCCTGGAGCGCACCTCGACGGCGCGTCCGGACGGGAGGGACTGAGCGGGGGCGAAGGCCGAAGCCCTCGACTGGCTGCGGGGACCACTGCTCATGTGCGCTCCGTTCGAACTCGGCAACGTTGCCGGATAAGTGAGCTTATCTAACAGTGTGCGCTTCGTGCGGCACCCCCCGCCGGGTTTCGGCGACTATCGGCGCAGCGGCGGAGGCTCCGACTTTCGAGTCGAGTTAAATGGCGGACATGCGCGCGATTCAGATTGCCAGCCTCGACGGACCACAAGCCGCCAAACTCGTCGAGGTCGACGAGCCGGACGGCGACGGCGCGGTCGTCATCGAGGTGCACGCGGCGGGGGTCGCGTTTCCCGATGTGCTGCAGTCGCGCGGGCTCTATCAGTACAAGCCGGAGATGCCCTACACGCCAGGCGGCGAGGTCGCGGGCGTGGTGCGCAGCGCTCCGGACAGCGCACATGTGAAGGCCGGCGATCGCGTCGCGGCGCTGACGATGCTCTGCGGCGCGATGGCCGAGGTCGTCGCACTGCCCGCCGAACGGGTCTTCAAGCTGCCCGACAACGTCTCCTTCGAGGCCGGCGCCGGCCTGCTCTTCAACGACCTCACGATGCACCACGCGCTGCGTACCCGCGGCCGGCTGGCCGAGGGCGAGACCGTGCTGGTGCACGGGGCGGCAGGCGGCATCGGCACGTCGACGCTGCGGTTGGCGCCGGCATGGGGTGCCTCTCGGGTGATCGCGGTGGTGAGCACCGAGGAGAAGGGTGCGGTGGCCACGGCGGCAGGCGCGACCGACGTCGTGCCGGTCGAGGGGTTCAAGGACAAGGTGAAGGAGCTGACCGAGGGCCGCGGCGTGGACATCGTCGTCGATCCGGTCGGCGGGGATCGGTTCACCGACTCGCTGCGCTCGTTGGCCCCGGGTGGACGGCTGCTCGTGGTCGGCTTCACCGGCGGCGAGATTCCCACCGTCAAGGTGAACCGGTTGCTGCTGAACAACGTCGATGCGGTCGGAGTCGGTTGGGGCGCTTGGACTTTCACCCATCCCAACTACTTGGCCGAGCAGTGGGCCGAACTCGAACCGCTTCTGGCGTCGGGCAAGGTGTCGGCGCCGCAACCGCAGGTGTTCCCGTTTGAGCGGGCCGCCGACGCGATCGCTGCGCTCGAGGATCGCTCGGCGAAGGGCAAGGTCGTCGTCGCCGTCCGGTGACTACAGGTAGGGGTCGGCCCAGGCGCTGACGATCCGCGCCGCCCGCGCCGCCTGATCCTTTTCGGTGAGCAGGTGATCGGCGCCTTCGAGTGAGACGAAGCTGCGCGGGTGACGCGCGCACTGGAAGATCTCGCTGGCGTTGGCGATGCCGACGGTGTTGTCGGTGGGCGAATGCATCACCAGAAGGGCTCGGCGCAGGGTGTGGATGCGATCGCGGAGGTCGGCATTGCGGACGTCTTCGACGAAGTGCCGCTTCAGCGTCAGCGCCTTGCCGCCGATGCGAAACTGCGCCTCCCCCTCTTCTTCGATCCGCTCCACGACCGCGTCGTAGATCCGTTCGACATGGGCGGGCTCGTAGGGGGCCGCGATGGTCGCGACCGCCTTCACCGTCGGGCAGTCGTGGGCGGCGGCGATGACGGCCGAGCCGCCGAAGGAATGCCCGACCAGCAGGCGCACCTCGCGGCCCTCGGAGTTCATGAACTCCACGGCGCGCACGGTGTCGGCGACCTTGTGCGAGAACGACCCGTCGCTCCAGTCGCCTTCCGAGTCGCCCAGTCCGAGGTTGTCGAACCGCAGCATGCCGATGCCCTCGGCGGCGAGTTGCTTGCAGATCCGGCTGGCCGCCGGCGAGTCCTTGCCCAGCGTGAACCCGTGGGCGAAGACGCCCCACCCGCGCACGTCGCCGTCGGGAAGGTCGATCACACCCGCGAGGGCCGGCCCACTGGCGCTCGGGAAGCTGACGCGTTCACCCACGCGCGCCATCCTGTCACGCGGCCGTCGAGCTCACTGCTGCTGCAGCAGGTCGCGTTTCACCTCGAGCCTGCGCAGCTTGCCCGACGAGGTTCGCGGCAGCGTGCCGGGTTTGACGAAGACGACGTCCGTGGGCACCACACCGCATTCGGATGCGACGCGCTCGATCAGGTCGGCGCGAGAGCCCGCCTCGTCGGGTCCGCGGAACTCCGCGACGATCGCGACACCGGGTCGGATCGACCGCTCCCCCACCCCGACGGCGACGACAGCACCTTCGCGTACACCCGGCGCGCCCGCGGCCACCCGCTCGACCTCCGCGGGAAAGATGTTGCGGCCCGCCACCGTGATCAGTTCCTTGGCGCGACCGCACACCACGAGGCTGCCGTCGACGAGGTAGCCGAGATCGCCTGTGGCGAACCAGTCATCGGGGTTGCGCGGGGGGTCGTCGCGGTAACCCGACATCATCGAGGTACCGCGGATCAAGATCTCGCCGACCTTGCCGTCCCCGCGCTGGTCGACGCGCACCGACATGCCGGGTATCGGTTCGCCGAGCAGCGCATGACCGGCGTCGTCGATGACCAGGCCGCGACCGGGTTCGGGAACCGTTACCGCACAGGTGGATTCGGCCAAGCCGTAGGAGGGCGCGAGCGCGCCCGCGTCGAATCCGAATCGGGCCATCTCCTCGGCGAAGCGTGCGGTGAGCGCGCAGTCGACGGGTTCGCCGCCGTTGAGCGCGAACCGCAGGCTGCCGAGGTCGACGTCGGTGACGCGTCGCGAGTACTTCCCGATCAGGCCGTAGGCCATGTTGGGCGCGGCGGTGATCGTGGCGCGGCTCTCGGTGAGCCAGTTCAGCCACCGAAACGGCGACGCCTGGAAGGCCGCCGTCGGCGCCTGCCACACGTCGATGCCGGCCAACGCCCCGGCGAGCACGAAGCTCAGGCCCATGTCGTGGTACAGCGGCAGCCAGGAGCAGCCGACGTCGCCCGGTCCGACCCCGATCCGCGTGTTCAGGCCGTCGAGGTTGGCGAGCACCGCATCCGGCGACAGCTGTACAGCGCGCGGCACGCCTGTGGAGCCTGCTGTGCCCTGCAGGATCGCGATTTCGGCGGCTCGGTCGGGTCGCCGGAAGTTCGTCGATCGGGTCAGCGGGGCAACCGAATCCAGTTCCTTGACGATCGGGCCGCTGTCGACGAGGCCCAGTTGCTCCAGCCGACGCCCCCGGCTGAGCACGTGGCTGACGCCCATGCCCGCGAACCGGGCCACCGTGGATTGCGCCCACTTGTCGGCGTCGGCGCCGCGGATGGGGCCGGGCGCGATGGTCACCGGCACGCCGGCCTGGAAGGCGCCGAGGATGGCCGCGATGAGTTCGACGGTGGGCTCGTTCGCCAGGCCGAGCGCGGCCACTTCCTCGTTGAGCAGCCAGTCGGCGACATTCTCGGCGCGGGCGTGCACTTCCGGCCAGGGGTGGCGCGTCCACGTCCCGTCGTCGAAGACGTAGAGGCTGCTATCGGAGCTGGTCAACCGCTCGGCAAATGTCGCAGCCAACGATTTCATCTATAACCTCGCAGTGCTTACCCGCTCAATTCGCGATTTTCGGTCTAGTAAATATCGCCTAAGCTAACTTACGGGAATTTGCGGTGATCCTACGGGGTGGGAGGCTTCGTTCGTAGGCCAGCTTCAGCGGGCATCGGCCCAGACGTCGACCCGGTGCACCGGCAGACCGTGGCCGGGCAGTAGGTGTTCGACGGGCAGCGCGCGCATGCGCTGCTCGCTGCGTTTCGCGGCGGCGGCGTCGACGGTCTCGGGGGTGAACCAGGCTTGCCCGCCCGCGCTGAGCACCGCGTCGCCGGAGATCAGGGTCCGACTGTCGGCATGCCAGAACGCGGTCGAGTCGTCGGTGTGGCCGGGCACGTGCAGCACCTCCCAGCCCGGCGCGCCGGGCAGCGGCTGACCGTCGGCCAGCGGTCGCGCCCCGCCAAGGGCGTCACCGACCATCCCCTTACCTCCGCCGTACCCGGCGATGCGGGGGCCGTCGGCGAAGCCGCGCAGTCCGGTCAGGTCCAGCGGCTGGCTGATCAGGGTGGGCCAGATCTGGACGATCTTGCTCAGCGCCGGGGTGCGGGGCTGCCGCGTGCCGTCCAGATAGCTGAGAGTGACCTCGGGAAGATGGAGCGCCACGCGGTGTTCGGCGGCCAGTCGCGGCGCCCCGGCGACGTGGTCGCTGTGGCCGTGGGTGGCTGCGACCGCGCCGACGGTGCCGCGGTAGACCGACAGCACGCCCGCGACGTCGTCGGCGCTGCCGGGCATGCCCGCGTCGACCACGACAACGCCGCGGTCGCCACGGATCAGGTAGCAGTTGAAGATCCACCGCGAGAGGCGGATCACCCCGATGTCGTCGAGCGGATCAACGACCAACGCCATCGCAGGCTCCTTCGGTGGGGTCCACGTGAGAAGTGTGCGGTGCGGGACTCTCCTGCGGCAAGCATCGGGCCGACGCTTCCGGGAGCGGCGTAGCCAATGGGAAGCGAATGAGAACGGCCCCCGGAGTGTCCTCCGAGGGCCGTTCCACCTAGTAGCGGGGACAGGATTCGAACCTGCGACCTCTGGGTTATGAGCCCAGCGAGCTACCGAGCTGCTCCACCCCGCGTCGGGTGAACGCAACGTTACCGAAGGCGCTCGCGCAGTTCCAAATCGCGCGGTCACCGATGGTGGTGAATCGCGTCACGCCTGCGATTGCATGGCAGTTGGCGCCTCGCGAGCGACCGCAAATGTACGCACTGTGGCGGCGTGTCGCGGGACAAACACGGTCGCTCGCGGAACGCGTGGGCCGCTCGCGGAACCAGGGTGGGGTCAGTTCGCGGACTGGTATTTCTCCATCGCATCGTCGAGGCGTTGCAGCGCCTCGCCGAACTCGGCGAAGTTGCCGCCCTGCTGCGCCTGGCGCAGCCCGTCGAGCGCCGTGTTGACCTCTTGCAGCGCAGCGGCTTTCGCACCCGACAGCTCGACCGGCCCGCCCGGCGGCACCGCTGCCGCCGGCGGTTGCGGCGTCCGGCCCTGCTGGTTGGCCGGCGGGCGAGCCGTCGGAGCTTCGCCGTCGGCCGGTGGCTGCGCCGCGGGCTGCTCGCCGCCGGTGCCCGCGATGGGCGCGGGGCCGGTGGCCGTGGCGTCCGCGCCGGGCCCGAACAACTCGATCAGCGCGTCGCGCACCGTCGGGCCGTAGCCGACCTTGTCGTTGTACATCATCGCCACGCGGATCAGGCGCGGGTACGACGACGCGGCGTCGCTGGCCCCGGGTGAGGCGTATACCGGTGCGACATAGAGCAATCCGCCCTCGGCCACCGGCAGCGTCAGCAGGTTGCCCCACCGGATGCGGTTCTGGTTGTCGCGGCCGATGACACCGAGGTCCTGGGACACCGCCGTATCGGTGCTGATCGCGTTGAACGCCAGCTTGGGACCGTTGACCTGTCCCGGGATCGTCAGCACGGTGATTTTGCCGTAGGTGTCCGGGTCGGAACTGGCACTCATGAACGCGGCCAGGAAGTCGCGGCGGAACCGGTTCATCGCACTGGTCAACTGGAACGATGCCGCACGCTCGTTGGCCGCAAGGTCTTTGGCCACGATGTAGTACGGCGGCTGATAGCTGCTCGCGGTGGGGTTGGGATCGAGCGGAACGTCCCAGAAGTCCGACGTCGAGAAGAAGGTGATCGGGTCGTCGACGTGGTACTTCGCCAGCAGCGCACGCTGCACCTTGAACAGGTCTTCCGGATAGCGCAGATGCTCCTGCAGTTCATCGGAGATCTCGCTCTTGGGCTTGACCGTGCCCGGGAACACCTTCATCCACGCCTGCAGCACCGGATCGTCTTCGTCCTGCGCGTACAGCGACACCGTGCCGTCGTAGGCGTCGACGGTGGCCTTGACCGAGTTGCGGATGTAGGACACCTGCTTGTCGGGCTGCAACCGGTTCAGCGCCACCTCGTTTGAGTCCACGGTGGCCGAGGACAAGGTCGTCAACTCCGAGTACGGGTAGTTGTCCAGCGTGGTGTAGCCGTCGACGATCCAGACGATGCGCTCGTTGACGATGGCCGGGTAGACCGCGGTGTCGGTGGTCAGCCACGGCGCCACCGCCTCGACCCGCTTGGCCGGGTCACGATTGAACAGGAGCTTGCTGTTCTCCCCGATCACGTTGGAAAACAGGAAGTTTCGCTCGGCGAACTTCGCGGCGAAGACGCTGCGCGTCAGCCAGTTGCCGATCGGAACGCCGCCCTCACCGGTGTAGGTGTAGTTGCGGGTCTCGACGTTGTTCTCGTAGTCGTACTCCCGCGGCGCACCGTTCTCCCCCACAATGGCGTAGTCGGCCGGGGTGTTGGCGATGACGGGGCCGTAGTAGATGCGGGGCTGGGCCAGCGGGGCGGGTCCGGGTGAGATCACCTCACCGTTCGCGCCGACCACACTGGCCAAAAACTCCGGGTAGCCGCCGTTCTGGTTGGGGTCGTTGGCCACGCCGCGCACGGTGTTGGCCGGCGAGGCGATGAAACCGTTGCCGTGGGTGTAGACCGAGTGGCGGTTGATCCAGTCGCGCTGGTTGTCGATCAACCGGTCGGGATTGAGTTCGCGCGCGGCGACCACATAGTCGCGTAGGTTCCCGTCCTCATCCCGGTACCGATCCATGTTCAGCTGGTCGGGGAAGTAGTAGAAGTTCTTGCCCTGCTGGAACTGGGTGAATGCCGGGCTGACGATGTTGGGGTCGAGCACGCGGATGTTGGACGTCGTGGCGCGGTCAGCGGCCACCTGGGCTGCGGTCGCGGGGGCGTTACCCGGATAGTCGCGATAGCTCACCACGTCGTCGGTGAGCCCGTAGGCCTGTCTGGTCGCCGAGATGCTTCGGCTGATGTATTCGCTTTCCTTCTGCGCCGCATTCGGTTTGACGCTGAACTGCTCGACGACCAGCGGCCAGCCCGCGCCGACAACCAGCGACGAGAGCAGCAACAACACCACGCCGATGGCGGGGATCCGCAGGTCGCGCAGCACGATCGCCGAGAACACCGCGGCCGCGCAGATCACGGCGATCGCCATCAGGATCAGCTTGGCGGGCAGCACCGCGTTGATGTCGGTGTAGCCCGCACCGGTGAACGGCTTGCCGCCGCGGGTGTGGCTCAGCAGCTCGTAGCGGTCCAACCAGTACGCGATCGCCTTGAGCAGCATCAGGATGCCGACCAGGGTGATCAACTGGATGCGCGCGGCACGGCTCAACGCACCGGCGCGGCCCGAGAGCCGGATACCGCCGAACAAGTAGTGGCCCAACAGGTTTCCGATGAAGGCCAGGAAGGTCGCGACGAACAGGTAGTTCAGGACCATCCGGTAGAACGGCAGGTCGAAGGCGTAGAAGCCCAGATCCTTACCGAACTGCGGGTCGGTGATCCCGAAGCTGTTGCCGTGCAGGAACAACTGGACGGTCTCCCACTGGCCCAGCGCGAACAACCCGACGAACAAGCCGATGAGCGCGGGAACCCCGAAGCCGACGAGGCGCAGCCGCGCCATCACCGCGGTGCGGTAGGCCGCGACCGGGTCGTTGGGGCCGTTGGTCGGCACGAACACCGGCCGGGTCCGGTAGGCCAGCGCCAACCCCGCGAACAGGATCGAACCGATCACCAGCGACACGACCAGGAACAGCAGGATCTGGGTGAACAGCACCGTGGTGAAAACCGAGCGGTAGCCGAGTTCGCCGAACCACAGCCAGTCGACGTAGGTGTCGACCAGCCGCGGGCCGATCAACAACAGGAGCACGATCACGGCTCCCAGCGCGATGAGAATTCGGCTACGTCGTGTCAGCTTCGGCATTCGTGCCGCGGGCCGCATACCCACTCGTTGACTCCAGTCCCGTTCCTGTACGTCGTGCTCGACGTGGCCCCAACTCTACGCAACGGCTTTTCGCCGATGACCTAACAATGGGGGCGTTCGCCACCGGCGGACAAGGTCTTCAACGCGTCGACGGCTTGCGACAGGGTCTCGACCTTGACCAGTTCCATACCGTCCTGCGGCGCCGTCTTGGCTTCTTCGCAGTTGTCGGCGGGCACCAGGAAGATGGTGGCGCCCTCCTCGCGCGCGCTCAGCATCTTGTGGGTGATGCCGCCGATCGAGCCGACCTCGCCGTCTCCGCTGATGGTGCCGCTGCCGGCAACGAACTTCCCGCCGTTGAGGTCGCCGGTGGTCAGCTTGTCGACCACCGCCAGCGAGAACATCAAGCCCGCCGACGGGCCGCCGATCTTCTCGAGGTTGAATTCGATCGAGAACGGCGCCCACGGTGCATCGAGCACGCCGATGCCGAGGAGACCCTGGTCGCGATCGGGGTGCTTGCCCAGCGTGATGGTGGCGACGCCGGACGGCGCATCCTTGCGGCGGTAGTCCAGCTTCACGGTGTCGCCGGGCTTGGTGTCCTTCAAAAGGGCTTGGAACTCCTCGAGTGTGGTCACCGGCGTGCCGTTGACGGCGTCGATCGCGTCACCGTCGCGCAGCTTTCCCGCCGACGGGCCCGGATCGTTGACGTTTTCCACCGTCACCGCCATCGGGAACTCCAGAAAATGCAGCGCGGCATACTCGGCGCTGCGTTCGGAGTTGCGGAAATCGGTGGTGTTGGCCTCGTCGACCTCTTCGCGGGTCTTGTCCGGCGGGTAGACCAGGTCACGCGGGACAAGTTGTTCGCGGCCCGACAACCACAGCGCCATCGCCTCGCCCAGCCTGAGCTGATCGCGCTGCGACACCGTCGTCATGTTCAGGTGCCCCGAGGTCGGATAGACATCGGTGCCCTCGATCTCGACGACCGGCTTACCGTCGAACTCGCCGAGCGTGTTGAACGTCGGCCCCGGCCCCAGGGAGACGAAGGGCACCGTCACCGCCGACACCAGCACGCCGAACACCAGAATCGGCACGAGCGCGACGATCAACGTCAAAGTCCGCCTGTTCACGCCGCCCAATCTAAAGGTTGCGCTGCAAGCGACCGTGCCCACGACGTCCGTCGCCGGCCTGGTAGCCCGCTGCAACGCGGAAACGGGCGGTCCAGGGCGGGTTCGCTGTCAGCGTGAGGCGCCCACCCACGAGGCGCCGCCCTGGTGAGTACCGTTGGGGACATGGCTGACGTGCCTTTCGGCTTCTCCGCCGGCGACGACGACCCCGAGCGCGACAAGCGCAAGAAGGATCCCGACTCCGGATCCGGGGGGCCCGGCGACCCGTTCGGCATGGGCTTTCAAGGCGGATCCGAGTTCGACATGTCCCAGCTGGGGCAGATCTTCAGCAAGCTCGGCGAGATGTTCAGCGGCGCCTCCAGCGCGATGGCCGGCGGCAAACAATCCGGACCGGTGAACTACGACCTGGCCCGCCAGTTGGCGTCGAGCCAGATCGGTTTCGTCGCTCCGATTCCGGAGAAGACGTCGGCCGCGATCGTCGACGCCGTGCACCTGGCCGAGACCTGGCTCGACGGGGTGACAGCGCTTCCCGCGGGAACCAGCAAGTCGGTCGCCTGGACCCCGACGGACTGGATCGACAACACCCTCGACAGGTGGAAGCGGCTGTGCGACCCGGTCGCCGAACAGATCTCCACGGTGTGGGTATCGGCGCTTCCCGAGGAGGCGCGCACCATGGCCGGTCCGCTGCTGTCGATGATGACGCAGATGGGTGGCATGGCGTTCGGCTCACAGCTGGGGCAGGCGCTGGGCAAGCTGTCGCGAGAAGTGTTGACCTCCACCGACATCGGGCTGCCCTTGGGCCCCAAGGGCGTGGCCGCGCTGATGCCCGAGGCGGTCGAGTCGCTGTCGGAGGGCCTCGAGCAACCGCGTAGCGAGATCCTGACGTTCCTGGCCGCCCGCGAGGCCGCCCATCACCGCCTGTTCAGCCACGTGCCGTGGCTGGCCAGCCAGCTGCTCAACGCGGTCGAGGCGTTCGCCCGCGGGATGAAGATCGACATGAGCGGCATCGAGGAACTGGCGTCCGGCCTCAACCCTGCCGCGCTGACCGACCCGGCCCAGATGGAACAGCTGCTCAACCAGGGCATCTTCGAGCCGAAGGCGACGCCGGAGCAGACCGCGGCGCTCGAGCGGCTGGAGACGCTGCTCGCGCTGATCGAGGGTTGGGTGCAGACCGTCGTCTCCGACGCGCTCGGCGACCGCATTCCCGGCACGTCGGCGCTGGCGGAGATGCTGCGCAGGCGCCGCGGCACCGGCGGGCCCGCCGAGCAGACGTTCGCGACCCTGGTCGGCTTGGAGTTGCGGCCGCGCAAGATGCGCGAGGCCGCCGCGTTGTGGGAGCGGTTGACCGAGGCCGTCGGCTCCGACCGCCGCGACGCGGTGTGGCAGCACCCCGACCTGCTGCCCAGCGCAAAGGATCTCGACGAACCGGCCGGGTTCATCGACCGGATGATCGGCGGCGACACCAGCGGCATGGACAGCGCCATCGAGGAGGCGATCGCCGATCTCGAGAAGGACATCCAGAAACCGGACGACGACGACCGGTAGCCGGTCGGTCACCGGTGACCCCTGTGGATAACTGGGGGTGACCCGCCGTCGGCGTGGCACGCTCGACCGATGACGCGCTATGCGTTGAGCGCCGCGACGCCGGTGCTGATGCGACCCGACGGTGCCGTGCAGGTGGGCTGGGATCCGCGGCGCGCCGTCGTGATCCGTCCGCCGGCCGGGCTGCCCACGACGACGCTGGCCGACATGCTGCGCCGCCTGCAGTCCGGCGCACGGGTGGCCGACCTTGCGGCGCTCGCCCCCGACGGCGCGGTCGTCGAGAACCTGCTGACGTCGTTGGTCGACGCCGGTGTCGTCACCGCCGCCGCCCGCCGGCGTGGCCGTTCTGCCGCGGTCCGCATCCACGGACGCGGGCCGTTGTCGGATCTGCTCGCCGCGGCGCTGCGCTGTTCGGGTGCGCGCCTGAGCCTCAGCACCCGTACCGACACCGGTGCGCCGTCGGAGCCGACCGACCTCGTGGTTCTCACCGACTACCTGGTGGCCGATCCGCGCATGGTGCGCGAACTGCATGCGGTCGGGGTCGCCCATCTGCCGGTGCGGGTGCGCGACGGTGTCGGCCTGGTCGGGCCGCTGGTTCTTCCGGGTATGACGAGTTGTTTGGCCTGCGCGGACCTGCATCGCAGCGACCGGGACGCGGCGTGGCCTGCCCTCGCAGCGCAACTGCGCCACACCGTCGGCAGCGCCGACCGGGCCACGCTGCTGGCCACCGCGGCGCTGGCGCTCAACCAGGTCGACCGGGTCCTTGCCGCGGTGCGCGGCGGCGTCGACGTCGAGGGCTACCCCGAACCGCCGCCGACGCTGGACACCACGTTGGAGTTCGACGTCAACGTGGGTTCGGTGGTGGCGCGGCGGTGGTCGCGCCATCCGCGCTGCGCGTGTTGACATCGGCCGTTGGCAAGTCGTTGCGCTGCGGGCAGCCGCGTCATGGATGATGGTCTGGTGAGTGAGATCAAACGGGGCAGCGCTGCGCGTAACGCCAAGTTGGCCGGCCTGGGCGCAGGGATGGCCGGGCGGGCCGCGCTGGGCTTCGGCAAACGGTTGACCGGCAAGTCGAAAGACGAGGTCAACGCCGAACTGATGGACAAAGCGGCTCAGCAGCTTTTCACCGTGCTCGGCGAGCTCAAGGGCGGCGCGATGAAGGTCGGTCAGGCGCTGTCGGTGATGGAGGCCGCAATCCCCGAGCAGTACGGCAAGCCGTACCGCGAGGCGCTGACCAAGCTTCAGCGGGAGGCCCCGCCGCTGCCCGCCGCCAAGGTGCACCGGGTGCTCAACGCGCAACTGGGCACCAAGTGGCGGGAGCGGTTCGCGTCGTTCGACGACCAGCCCGTGGCGTCGGCCAGCATCGGCCAGGTCCACAAGGCGGTGTGGTCGGACGGCCGCGAGGTCGCGGTCAAGATTCAGTACCCCGGCGCCGACGAGGCGCTGCGGGCCGACCTGAAGACGATGCAGCGCATGGTGGGCGTCCTCAAGCAGCTGTCCCCGGGCGCCGACGTCGACAGTGTGGTCAAAGAACTCATCGAACGCACCGAGATGGAGCTCGACTACCGGCTGGAGGCCGACAACCAGCGCGCGTTCGCCAAGGCCTACGAAGGCCACCCGCGCTTCGTGGTTCCCCGCATCGTGGCCAGCGCGCCCAAGGTCGTGATCCAGGAGTGGATCGAGGGCGTGCCGATGTCGGTGATCATCCGAGAGGGCACCCAGGAACAACGAGACCTGATGGGCACCAGGCTTTTCGAGCTGACCTACGACGCCCCTCGCCGGCTCGAGATGATGCACGGGGACACCCATCCCGGCAACTTCATGCTGCTGCCCGAGGAGAAGATGGGTGTCATCGACTTCGGCGCGGTGGCCCCGATGCCCGGCGGTATTCCGATCGAGATCGGTTTGGCGACGCGCTATGCGCTCAACGACGACTACGACAACCTGCTCACGACGATGCAGAACATCGGCTTCATCCAGAAGGGCGAGCAGGTGTCCAAGCGCGAGATGGACGACATGATGCGCCAGTACGTCGAACCGCTCGAGGTCGAGGTCTTCCACTACAACCGAAAGTGGCTGCAGCGCATCACGACCGCCAATATGCGCCCCGAACGCGCCGCAGGCCAGATCAAGGCCGCCCGGCAGATGGACATCCCGGCCCAGCTCGCGATTCCGATGCGGGTGATCGCGTCCAACGTCGCGATCGCATGTCAGCTCGATGCGCATGTTCCAGCGAGAAAGCTTGCCACCGAGCTCATTCCGGGCTTCGCCGACGAAGCGGCCTGACGCAGCCCCCCCGGGCGGGTCGGATGCGCCCACCCCGCCCCTCGGTACGGATTGTGAATCTGACGACGCATCTCGTGGGTTGAGCGTCGCCAGATTCACAATCGAGCGCGCGCAGGTCGCCCCGTGTGCGGCTATGCTGCTGCCGGGTTCCCGACGGTGTTCTTGCGCGGCCGGCCACGTGGCCGCTTGCGCGCGATGACGGAGCCCCGTTCGAGGATCTCGCCGCCCCAAACGCCCCACGGCTCTTGCCTTTCCAGCGCGGCGGCCAGGCACTCACGCCGGATCGGGCACTCTGCGCACAGCGCCTTGGCGCGTTCGAGTTCGACGGGATTCTCGGCGAACCACATATCGGGATCGCCCCTGTGACACGGCACCGCCAGCTTCGTCTTCTCTCGGCATGTCCCGAGTGACATGTCCAGTCCTTCCCTGGTCGTGGTGGGTTTCGAATCATTTCCTCGCTGGATCCGGGACCAGGGCTTTGGCGTGGTGTCCAAAAGACCAAGGCCACGGATCCGACTGCGGGTCCGTGGCCTTTTCGGCGAAATCGTGGGCTTACCTAGGTGGTGCCCCGATCGACGGACGACACAGTCGCGGCGGCGGCGCGGCGCTTGCGCTGCGGGGTGATGGCAGCGGCGGCACCGGCGGCGTGCGCGGCGGCGAACGCGGGATGCGCCGCGGCGGCGGCGACATGGAGGGTCCGCGTCATGCCAGCAACGGCTACGCCGGTGAACGCGTAGTTGCTACCCATGATGTCGGTCCCTCCTTTCGCACAAAAAGACACCCAAACGGTGTGATGTTGAGGCTAAGCGTAACAGCGGCGGCTGACAATTGATTTTTGACCAGCGGGTTTGGCGCGATCTTTACGAGGTTTGGCCGTGCGGGTCGCCGGCCTGTCCCCGCCCGCCTACCGGGTCCGGCTCTTGACGAGGGCGAGCACGTCGGCGCCGTACTGCTCGAGCTTGCGTGCCCCGATGCCCGGGATCGCGACCAGTGCGGCGTCGTCGGTGGGCAACGTCTCGGCGATCGCGATCAGCGTGTTGTCGGTGAACACCACATACGCCGGCACGCTCATCTCCTTGGAGGTGCGCAATCTCCAGTCCTTGAGGTCGCTGAGCAGCTGCTCGTCGATGTCGGACGGGCAGGTTTCGCAGCGGCGCAACATGATCGCGGCCGGTGCGGTCAATACGCTGTTGCACACCCGACAGCGGGGGGTGGCGCCGCGCGCACGTCGAGGCTTGGAAGGTGTGTCGCTGGTGTTCGACGACTGCGGCGCGATGCCGTTGAGGAACCGCGACGGTTTGCGGCTCTGCCGTCCGCCGGGAGCCCTGGCGAGCGCCCAGCTGAGCGCCAAATGCACACGCGCCCTGGTGATTCCGACGTAGAGCAGCCGGCGTTCCTCTTCGACCGCCTCGCTGTCGGGACCGTGCGCGAGAGCGTGGGAGATGGGCAGCGTGCCGTCGGCGAGGCCGACGAGGAACACCGCGTCCCACTCCAAGCCCTTCGCCGCGTGCAGCGAGGCGAGCGTGACGCCCTGCACGACCGGAGGGTGGCGCGCGTCGGCGCGCTGGCGCAGTTCGACGAGCAGTGCGCGCAGGTCGAGGGTGGGACGCAGCGCGACTTCCTCGTCGACGAGTTCGGCCAGCGATGTCAACGCTTCCCACCGTTCCCTCGCCTTGGTGCCCGGCGGCGGCTGGGAGGTGAGCCCGAGCGGTTCGAGCACCGCGCGCACCACCTCGGGTAGAGGGCTGTCGACGTCGGGTTCGGCACTGCGTTCGGCCGCGCGCTGCAACGCCACCAGCGACTGGCGGATCTCCTGACGGCTGAAGAACCCTTCGCCGCCGCGCACCTGGAACGGGACGCCGGCTTCGGTGAGCGCCTCCTCGTAGACCTCCGACTGGGCGTTGATGCGGTAGAGCACCGCGATCTCGGCCGGTTCCGTGCCGGATTCGAGAAGTCGTTTGATGTTTTTGGCCACCGCCTTGGCCTCGGCGACCTCGTCGGGATATTCGGCGAACCGGGGCGCGGGGCCGGCATCGCGCTGCCCCACCAGGTGCAGCTTGCTGCCCGCCATCCGGCCGCGCGCACCGGCGATGACCCGGTTGGCCAGCGACACCACCTGCGGGGTCGAGCGGTAGTCGCGTTCCAGGCGGACCACCGCCGCGTCGGGGAAGCGCCGGGAGAAGTCGAGGAGGTAGCGGGGGGTGGCGCCGGTGAAGGAGTAGATGGTCTGGTTGGCGTCGCCGACGACGGTGAGGTCGTCGCGCTCGCCGAGCCAGGCGTCGAGCACCCGCTGCTGCAGGGGCGTCACGTCCTGGTATTCGTCGACGACGAAGCAGCGGTAGCGATCGCGGAACTCCTGGCCCACCGCGGCGTCGTTCTCGATTGCCGCGGCGGTGTGCAGCAGCAGGTCGTCGAAGTCGAGCAGGGTGGTCCCGTCGCTGCGGGCCTTGAGCGCCTCGTAGCCGGTGTAGACAGCGGCCACCTTCGCCGCGTCGAACGGGATGTCGCGGCCGACCTGTGCGACCGCGTTCGGATAGTCCTCGGGACTGATCAGCGACGCCTTGGCCCACTCGATCTCGCCGGCGAGGTCGCGCACGTCGTCGGTGCTGGTCGACAGCCGGGCCCGGTTGGCGGCTTGGGCCACCACCGCGAATTTGGTGTCGAGAAGCTCCCAGGTGGTGTTGCCGACGACGCGGGGCCAGAAGTACGACAGCTGGCGGCGCGCGGCGGCGTGAAACGTCATCGCCTGCACCGAACCGGTGCCGACGCCGCCGAAGACCGCGTCGAGCGCACGCAACCGGGCCCGCATCTCACCGGCCGCGCGCTGGGTGAAGGTGACGGCGAGGACCTGCCCGGGCGCGACGTGGCCCGCCGCGACGAGGTGGGCGATGCGCCGGGTGATCGTGCGGGTCTTACCGGTGCCTGCGCCGGCGAGCACGCACACCGGACCTCGTGCGGCGAGCACGGCCTCGCGCTGCTCGTCGTCGAGGTCGTCGACGGTGTCCGGGCGGCTACCCACCGAAGCGACCTCTACCGACATGCGGTCCATCTTGGCAGGGGCCGGTGACAAATGACCGGTACGCCGTCGGGCATGTTCGGTTCATCGGATACGTTGAACGCCTTATGAGCGCAGCACAGACTCCCGTGATCATGTACACCACCACCTGGTGTGGCTACTGCGTGCGTCTGAAGAAGGCGCTACAGGCCGAGGGCATCGCGTTCACCGAGGTCGACATCGAGAAGGACCCCGCGGCTGCGGAGTTCGTCGCCAACGCCAACGGCGGCAACCAGACCGTTCCGACGCTGAAGCTGCCCGACGGTTCGACCTTGACGAACCCGACCGCACGCGAGGTGAAGGCGAAGCTCGGCGGCTGAGCGATCAGTCGAGCGCGGCCCAGGACTCGATGATCTCCCGCGCGATCGAGATCGACCCGGGCAGCAGCAGCCGTGACGGCGAGTTGGTGCTCCAGTCTCCGTGGTCGAGGGCCTCGCGGATCTCGGCTCGGGTGAACCAGCCGGCCTCGCCGATCTCGCCGTCGTTGAACGACATCTCCTGCTCGGGGTCGCCGATGGCGTGGAACCCGACCATCAGCGACCGCGGAAACGGCCACGGCTGGCTGCCCAGGTAGGTCACGTCGGTCACCGTCAGCCCGATCTCTTCGAAGATCTCGCGGGCGACGCAGGTCTCGAACGACTCACCGGCCTCGACGAAGCCGGCCAGGATCGAGAACAGCCGCTCCGGCCACACCGCCTGGCGGGCCAGCACCGCGCGGTCGTGTCCGTCGTGCACCAGGCAGATGACCGCGGGGTCGATACGGGGAAACTCCTCGCGACCGCTGACGGGGTCGACCCGAGCCCAGCCGCCCCTGGCGGATTTGGTCGGTGAGCCGTCGACGCTGCTGAACCGCGCGCTGTCGTGCCAGTTGAGCAGCGCGGTCGCCGTCGCGACGAGTTGCGCGCTGGTGTCGTCGAAGACCTGACCGGCCCGGCGCAGGTCGAGCACCTCGGTTTGGGTGTGCGGGTCTTCCGGCCCCTCGAGGGCGCCGCGGATCGCCCACACATGGCGACCGTCGTTGAGCCGCCCGAGGAAGACCGCGTGCTCCGGCGGCCGATCGCCCAGTTTGGCGGCGCCGCCGAGGACGACGCTGCCGTCGGCGATCAGGACCTGGTTGCGGCGATCGACGCGCAGCACCAGCGCGTCGGGCCATCCGGCCAGCGCGGCGTCGACGTCGGTGCGCAGGGTGTCGGCGCGGTCGGCACCCACGCGGGACAGCAGCGGTATGTTGCGCAGGCGAAACGGCGTCATCTGCCGGCTGTCACTCGGCGTCGGCATTGCGGATGTAGAGCAGCCGATCGCCGGACTCGACGGTGTCCACCTCCGGTGAGTCGACGCGCAGCAACTCCCCTCCGCGGACCACGCCGAGGACGATGTCGTGCAGGTGCCGCGGGGATCCGCCCACCTCCTTGGGCGTCACCTCCCGCTCGGCGATCGCGAAACCGGCGTCCGGTGTCAGCAGGTCTTCCATGACCTGCACGACGCTGGGGGTCTGGGTGGCGATGCCGAGCAGTCGGCCCGCGGTTTCCGACGACACCACCGTCGAGTCGGCGCCCGATTGCTTGAGCAGGTGCTGGTTGTCGGACTCGCGGGCCGCGGCGATGATCTTGGCCTTGGGCGCCAGTTCGCGCGCGGTCAGGGTGACCAGCACCGCGCTGGCGTCGTCGTCGGTGGCGACGATGATCGACTTCGCGTGCTGGGCGCTGGCCAGGCGCAGGATGTCGGCCTTGGTCGCGTCGCCGTGGACGGTGACCAACCCGGCGCTGCGGGCGCGTTCGAGAGCGCCGGCGTTCTCGTCGACGACGACGATGTCGGCGGGCGCGACCTCGTCGCCGACCATCGCGGCGACCGCCGTTCTGCCCTTGGTGCCGTAGCCGATGACGACGGTGTGGTTGCGCACTCTGCTCCTCCATCGCTGGATCTTCAATGCCGCGCGCGATTGGCTGGTCAGCGTCTCGACGGTGGTGCCGATGAGCACGATCAGGAAGGCGACGCGCAGCGGGGTGATCACCAGGACGTTGATCAACCGGGCTTCGGGGGTGAACGGGGTGATGTCGCCGTAGCCGGTCGTCGACAGCGAGACCGTCGCGTAGTACAGGCAGTCCAGGAACGACAGCTGGTTGTCCTGGACATCGCGGTAGCCGTCGCGGTCGAAATACACGATGAGCACGGCGGCGGCCAGCGCCAACGTCGCGTAGATGACGCGGCGGATGATCCGCTGGGTCGGGCTGATGAACGGTTCGGGGATCCGCAGGATGTCGACGAGCCGCGAGTCGGGCTGTGTAGTCAGGTCCTGCTCGATCGCGGCGAGCCGGCGCCGCAACCTACCTTTTGCCACGAGGACCCGTTACCGGTCCCGCAGGGGTGTGCACGCCACAATGTAATCATGACCTCTCCCCCGCCCGAACTGCAGCAAATGGCCAGCCCGTCGCGCGCCTACCGGATGGCGGCCGGCCTGCTGGGTATCGGGACATTGCACTTCGTCGCGCCGAAGCCGTTCGACGACATCATCCCCGCCGAGCTGCCCGGCAGTCCGCGGTTCTACACGTACGCCTCGGGCGTCGCCGAGCTCGGGGTGGCGGGCCTGCTTCTGGCGCCGAAGACGCGACGCTTCGGTGCGTTGGCCGCGGTAGCGTTGTTCGTCGCGGTGTTCCCGGGCAACGTCAACATGGTCCGGTTGTGGTGGGACAAGCCGCTGCCGATGCGGTTGGTCGCGATCGCGCGCCTGCCGCTGCAGATTCCGATGATCGTCCAGGCCGTGAAGGTCTACCGCGAGTCGTAAGCCTCCTAGGCCTTCAGGCCGCTTCCAGCAGGCCGGCGAGTTCGTCGACGCCGGGCAGCGTCTCGGGGGTGACGGTGGTACCGCTGCGCACATAGTGGAACGCCGCCCGCACCGACTCGACCGGACATCCGTGCAGCGCGGCCCACGCCAACCGGTACACCGCGAGCTGAATCGCATTGTGTTGTAGGGCTTCCGCGGTGCTCGGCGGCTCGCCCGTCTTCCAGTCCACCACGGTGGCTCCGCCGTCGTCGTCGACGAACACCGCGTCGATACGTCCCCGGACCACCCTGCCGCCGATCACCATGTCGAACGGCACCTCGACGTCGACCGGGGTGCGCGCCGCCCACGGCGACACCGCGAACGCCGCCTGCAACTCGGCGAGTTCCTCGGCCACGGCGGCGTCATGATCGACCGCACCCGGCAGGTCGTCGAGGTCGAACAACCGCTCGGCGTGATAGAAACGTTGCACCCAGTCGTGAAATGCCGTGCCCAGCAACGCATGTGGATCCGGACGCGTCGGCAGCCTACGGCGCAGCCGCTGCGCGACGGCTTCGGGGTTCTTGCCGAGCTCCACCATGGTGCTGACCGACACCTGTAGAGGAAGCGGAGGCGCCGACGGTTCGACGGCCCGGGTGCGTTCGGCGATGAGCGCGTCGACGTCGGCCTCCCACCCTTCTGCGGAGTCGATGGGTTCGTCGTCGCGGGCGTTCGACATCGCCTCCGCCACAAGCGTGGCCCCACCCGCCACGTCGGCGCGGCGCGCACCCGCAGGATCTGCGGGCCAGACAGCTTCAACCAACTTGTCCCGCAACGGGTTCGGTTCGCCATCGGGTGGGGCGGGCGCCCAGTGTTCGATCACACCGCAGGGCTCGCCCTCGTCGGCGGACTTGTCGATGATGTCTTTGAGTTCGCAGAGGAACTCCGACGGGCCGCGGGCCTTGCTCTCCGAGGCTCCCCAGTGGTGGCCCGACAGGAACAGGGTGTCCTCGGCGCGCGTTAGCGCCACGTAGAGCAAGCGGCGTTCCTCATCGATTCGGCGCTGTTCGAGGCTTCGCTTGTGCTCGCCGATCACGTCGGACAATCGTTTGCGGTCGTTGACGTCGCTGGTGTCGAGCACCGGGACGCCGTGCTCGGAGAGCGTGGCCCGGTCGCCGCGCAGCAGCGGAGGGAGGTCGCCGGCGTCGGTCAGCCACGTGCGGGCGGTGCCGGTCGAAGGAAAGACGCGGCCGCTGAGGTGCGGAACGGCGACCACCTGCCATTCGAGTCCCTTCGCCGCGTGGATGGTCATGATCTGCACCCGGTCGGCCGCGACAGACCCTGGGGCCGGGGCCAGGCCGTTCTCCACCTCCTCGGCGGCGTCGAGGTAGGCAAGCAGGCTGCTGACATCGGCGCCGGGACGGTCGGCGAAGTCGGCCACCACATCGGCGAACGCGTCGAGATGTTCGGTGCCCGACCAGCCCGCCGTGACGGGGCGGCGCGCGCGTACCTCGGTGTCGATGCCGAGCACGCGGCGCACCTCGGAGACGAGCTCGGGAAGCGGGTGCGACAGATGGGCCCGTAAAGCGGTCAGCTCGCGGCCCAGCGCGACGATCCGCGCGTACCCCGTCGGCGAATACGCCGCAGATGCACCGGGATCGGTGACCGCTTCGGCGAGACACGCGGTATCGGCGTCGGGTGCCGCTTGGGCGGCGATGCGTTCGGCGGCCCCGGCTGGGGCTTCGGCTCTGTCGTCGAGTTGTACAGCGCGCCGCCACAGCGCGGTGATGTCGCGGCCACTCAGCCGCCACCGTGGCCCGGTGAGGACCCGCATGGCCGCGCTGCCCGCGGTCGGGTCGGCCATCATCCGCAACATCGCCACCACGTCGGCGACCTCCGGCACACCAAGGAGGCCGGCCAGCCCGACGACTTCGACCGGCACCCCGCGGGCGCTGAGCGCTTCGGCCATCGGCGCGGCGTCGGCGTTTCGGCGCACCAGCACGGCCGTCGTCGGCGCTGGCACCCCGTCTTTGCGCGACCGCTCGAAGATGTCGGAGATATGGCCGGCCAGCCACTCCCGTTCGGCCGCAACGTCGTTCAGCAGGGCACAGCGGATGGTGCCCAGCGGTGCGTCCGGCCTGGGCAGCAGTGAGCGCACCGCCACCGAACGACGCCGCGCCTGCGCCGAAACCGCGTTGGCCAGATACAGCGCACGCGGCGGATTGCGCCAGCTCGTGCGCAGTTCCAGGGTGGGCGCCGGCGTGCCGTCCGAACGGGGGAAGTCGGTGGTGAAGCGCGGCAGGTTGGTGGCCGACGCACCGCGCCACCCGTAGATCGACTGGATGGGATCGCCGACCGCGGTCAGCGCGAGGTCGTCGTCGGCTCCGCCGCCGAACAACGACGACAAGGCGACCCGCTGCGCATGCCCGGTGTCCTGGTATTCGTCGAGCAATACCACCCGATACCGCTGGCGCAGTTGTTCACCCACGTGCGGGAAGTTCTCGGCCAGCCTGGCCGCCGACGCCATCTGCATGCCGAAGTCCATCACCTTGTCGGCCCGCATCCGCTGGTGCAGGGTGTCGATCAGCGGGACCAGCTCGGTGCGCTCGGTTTGGGTGGCCAGCAGCCGCAGCAGCCACTGGCTGGGGCCCCGGTCGCGTTGGTACGGACCGGCGGGCAGCGTATGCACCAACCGCTCGAGCTCGACGTGTGTGTCGCGCAACTGGTCGGTGTCGACAAGGTGCTCGGCGAGCTGACCCGCGAGCCGCAGCACCATCGACGTCACCGCCGCCGGTGTCTTCTCGGTGTGCAGTTCGGGGTGCTGACACACCACGCGGAAGGCCAACTGCCACAGTTCGGTTTCGCTCAGCAGCCGGGTCTCAGGTTCGACCGGCAGCAGCAGGCCGTGCTCGCGCAGCAGGTTACCGGCGAAGGCGTGATACGTGCTGACGGTCGGTGGCTCGTCGGCGAAGGCAGCGCCGCCGAGAAGGCCGGCGCCCGCGAGCCGGGCCAGTCGGGTGCGGACCCGGCGCAGCAGCTGGCCGGCGGCCTTGCGGGTGAAGGTGAGGCCGAGAACCTCGCCGGGACGCGCGTACCCGTTGGCGACCAGCCACACCACCCGCGCGGCCATCGTCTCGGTCTTGCCCGCGCCGGCGCCGGCGATGACCACCAGAGGCCCGGGCGGGGCGGCGATCACGGCGGCCTGCTCCTCGGTCGGCGCGAAAAGGCCGAGGGCCGCGGCGAGTTCGTGTGGACTGTATCGCGCGGTCATGGCTGTCCTCCGGTCCGGGCCTGGGCGGGACACATGGCCCGGACGGGGCAATGGCCGCATCCGTCGTTGATCCGCGCGACGAACTGCGGGCCCTGGGTGGCAGCCGCTGCCGCGCGCACCGTGTCGCGCCACTCGGCGTGCTTCTCCGGTGTCAGCGCGTCCTGTGTGCGCTCGGTAGGCCCCGATGCGCAGGTTTTGCCGAGATAGACCAAGCGGCCACCACCCGGAGAGTCCCCTTGTCCCAGCAGACCTTCCGCGATGGCCAGCTGATACATCGCCAACTGGGCGTGATTCTGGGCGTCATCCTTGGTCACCGGGCTCTTGCCGGTCTTGAGATCGACCACGACGAGCCGGCCCTCGCTGTCGCGTTCGAGGCGGTCGACACGTCCGCGCACACGCACGTCGGGTCCACCATCGACACCCTCGATCACGACACCATCGACACCGACCTCGCTGCCCACCTCGGTGAGCTGGCCGCGGGTCTGCGCACGCCACTGCTCAAACGTCGCCAACATCGCACGATGCCTGTCGAGTTCGTTGTCGGCGTACCAGCGTGACTCGAATGGCAACTTGGGCCAGATCTTCTCGAGCTCGTTGACCATCTGGCTCTCGGTGCGCCCCGGATCGGCGACCAGGGCGTGCACCAACGAGCCGACCGCCGAGCGCACATCGCGACCGTCGGCGCCGCCGTGCCGTTCCAGCAGCCAGCGCAATGGGCAGTCGGTGAGCATCTGCAGCGTCGACGGCGACAATGTCACGGTGTGGCCGTCACCGCTCCACAATGGGTCCTCGCTGGACAGCGGAGTCATCGACTGCCACTGCGCCGGGTCCGCACCGGGCACGTCGGCGGCCGCCAGCCGCGCCAGCAGTGTTGCCGCGCAAGCCCTTGCGGTGTCGTCGACCGCATCGTCGGACGCGCACACCACGGCGCGCAGTCGGCCGACCAACGCTGCGGGGGCCAGTACGCGCGGTGCGCTGACCGGCTCGGTGAGGTCGGAATCGCGATCGCCCGATAGTGCGGCCAACTCGTAGCAGAACGCCGACGGGAGCAGCGACTCGTCGCCGTTATCGCTGTCGACTGCCGTCACCAACAGACGGCTGCGGGCACGACCCATCGCGGCGATGAGCAACCGGCGTTCCTCCGCCAACAGCGGCGCCCGCGTCGACACGCTTGCAGCGTGCTGGGTGACACCGTCGAGCAGGTCGACCAGCTGCTGGGTGGCCAACACCCCGCCACGCGGAACGGTGTTGGGCCACAGCCCTTCCTGCACACCGGCGATGACGACGAGCTCCCACTCGCGGCCCGTCGCGGCGTGCGCGCTGAGCACGGCGACCGCTTCGGCGTCCACGCGCTCATCGCGGGCGGGCGATCCGAGACCGGCGACATGGTCGAGCAACCCGCGCAGCGTCGCGCCTGCGGTGCGGTTCACGTACTGCTCGGCGACGTCGAAGAGCGCGGTGACGGCGTCGAGGTCCCGGTCGGCCTGTGTGCCGGACACACCGCCGCGTTCGCTCGCCGCCAGCCAGCGTCGTTGCAGCCCGCAGCGCTGCCAGGCCTGCCACAGCGTGTAGCGCGGATCGGCGCCCGTCTCGGCACTGCGCCGGGCCGCCGCCAGCACCTTGCGCACGCGATCCAAGGGCCGGCCCAGGTTCTCCGGCAATCCGTCGACTCCGTGCTCCACCGCCTCGACCAGCAGATCGCCGAAATCTCGTGGCGGTTGCGAGCCGTCGATGCGTCGCAGCGCGCGTCGAAGTTGGCGCAGCGACACCGGATCGACGCGGCCGATCGGTCCCGTCACAAGCGACACCGCCTGCTCGGCGTCGAGTCCCTGCGACGTTGCCGCCAGCACGGTGAGCAGCGCCTGCACGGCGGGTTGGTCGCCGAGCGGTGTCGCGGGCGACGGCGCGTCCACCGGGACTCCGGCCGCGGCCAGTGTGCGAGCCAGCGCCGCACCGAGGCGGGGCATCGAACGCACGACGACGGCCATCTGGGACCACGGGACGCCGTCGACGAGGTGCGCCCGTCGCAGCGCGTCGGTGATCATCGCCGCCTGCGCGTGCGGAGAGGCGGCGATGCGTACGGCCAGTGCGCCTGTTCGGCCGGGCGCCCCGGTCAGCACGCGCCCCCCGTCGACACCGGACAGTCGTCGCGCGACGTCGGTGATGGCCTCGGCGATCGCGGGTGCGCAGCGGTGCGATTCGGTCAGCACGATCGCCGGCTCGTCACCGCGCAGCAGCGCCGGGTCGGCGCCGCGGTAGCCGAAGATCGCCTGATTGGGATCACCTGCGAACACGGCGGTTTCGGCGCCCTGGGCCAACACCCGGACCAGCAGCGCCGCCTGCGGATCGAGCTGCTGCGCATCGTCGACGAGGAGGATCTTGACGCGACCACGTTCGGCGGCCAGCAGCTCTCCGTCGGTGCCCAACGCCTCCAGCGCCGCCCCGACCAGTTCGGCCGCTCCCAATGCGGGGATGGTGGCCTGCGGCGCCGCCATACCGACGGCCGAGCGCAACAGCATGATCTGCTCGTAGGCCTGGGCGAATTGGCCGGCCGCCAGCCACTCCGTCCTGCCCGAGCGCCGCCCGATGCGCTGCAGTTCGACGGGATCGACCCCGCGCTCGGCGCAGCGGGCCAACAGGTCTCGCAGCTCGTTGGCGAAGCCGACCGTGCTCAACGCCGGGCGCAGATGGTGCGGCCACGCCGTCGCCGCGCGGTCGCCGTCCTCGATGTCGCCGGCGAGCAGCTCCCGGATGATCCCGTCCTGTTCGGCGCTGGTGATCAGCCGCGGCGGCGGATCGCCGTTGCGCTGAGCGGCCAGCCGCAGCACCGCGAACGCATACGAGTGCACGGTGCGCACCAACGGTTCGCGCACGACTGTGCGGGTGCCGGCCTGTAACAGCGTCGAGGTGATGCGCGCCCGCACCTGCGCGCCGAGGCGTGCCGAACCGGTCAGCAGCAGAACCGATTCCGGATCGACGCCGGTGGCGATGTGCGCGACCGCCGTCTGGATCAGCAGCGAGCTCTTGCCGGTGCCGGGTCCGCCGATCACACGGAAAACGCCGCGCGCGCCGGGATCGGTGAGTGCGCTCGGCGTGAGGTCGGTGTGCGGTGCGGACATGTGGGCATGACACCACGGGGGTCCGACAAGTGGCCGTCGCCCGAGGCTGGCAGCATCGATAGCCGTGACCGAACTCCTGCACGTTCACCGCTACGGGCCTGCCGGGCCCGCACAGGTGTTGGCGATCCACGGCCTGACCGGGCACGGGCAGCGATGGCAGACGCTGGCCACACGCCACTTGCGCGAGTACGCGGTTCTCGCACCAGACCTCATCGGGCACGGCCGTGCCTCCTGGGCGGCTCCGTGGTCGATCGACTCGAACGTCGCGGCGCTGGCCGCGCTGCTCGAGGGTCCCGCGGTGGTGGTCGGCCACTCCTTCGGCGGAGCGGTGGCGCTGAATCTGGCTGCCGCCCGGCCAGACCTGGTGTCGCGGATCATCCTGCTGGACCCGGCCGTCGGCCTGGACGGCGACTGGATGCGCCAGATCGCCGACGACATGTTCGCCTCCCCCGACTACACCGACCGCGCCGAGGCGCGCGCCGAGAAGGCGAACGGCTCATGGGGTGAGGTCGAGTCGGCCGAGCTGGATCGCGAGCTCGACGAGCATCTGATCGATCTGCCGTCCGGACGGGTCGGCTGGCGGATCAGCATCCCGGCGATGCTGTCGTACTGGAGCGAGCTCGCTCGCCCGGTCACGTTGCCCCCCAGGGGTATTCCCACGACACTCGTGCGGGCAGCACGCACCAGACCACCGTATGCGACCGACGACATCGTCACGGCGCTGGCGCAGCGCCTCGGCGCGGACTTCACGTTGCTGGAGTGGGACTGCGACCACATGGTTGCGCAGGCCAAGCCCGCCGAGACGGCGGCGTTGATCCGCGAGCAGCTCGGCTCCTAGCGATGGCGCCGGTCACCGACGAACAGGTGGAGGCCGTGCGCGCGCTGGTGGCCGCGATCCCGCCGGGCCGGGTGTCGACCTACGGCGACATCGCCGATGCCGCCGGGCTTTCCAGTCCCCGCATCGTCGGCTGGATCATGCGCACCGACTCGTCGGACCTGCCGTGGCATCGGGTGATTCGCGCGTCCGGTCGGCCCGCGCCGCACCTGAGCGCTCGACAGCTCGAACGACTGCGCGCCGAGGGTGTGCTTGCCGAGGACGGCCGGGTGAACCTGCGCGCCGTGCGCCACGAATTCTGAAGGTGTCGAGTGTGGGGTTGACGCACGCTCCGAGCGCCGCGCGCGTGCGGGTAACCCACGTTCGGCGTGGCGACGCTCAGAGCGCGATGCTCAGAGGGCGACGGTCAGAGCACGACGCTCAGAGCACCAGGCGGACCAGAGCCGCCGTCCGCGCGAGACCGGGGAACGCGGCGGCCGTCGAACGCGGATGAAGGGCGTGCACGGCGATGCGGAACATCAACGCGCGCAACAACATCTGCGACCACTCGGGAAGCGGACTCCAGCGTTCGATCAGCCCGTCGTCGGCCTCGCCCCAGGACAGTGCGTCCACCACGACGACACCGGCGGCCCACGACGCCGGCCGCCAGTACGGGATGATGTCGGTGATCCCGGGCGCGGCGGTGCCTGCGAAAAGCACTGTGCCGTAGAGGTCGCCGTGGACCAGCTGGCTGGGGCTCTTCGTCGGCTTACGCAGAGTGGCAAGCTGACTGAGCAACTCGATCGAGCGTTGCCCGTCGGCCGACCCCGGCGACACCTTGGCACCCGGCGGCAACGAGTGCAGCGGCCGTTCCTCCCAGGCGGCGCGGTCGGCCGCGATGAACACGTCCACGTCGGCCCACGGCGCGACCGGCGGCTGTGTCAGAAACCTCGGGCGTTCGAGTTTGGCCGTCGCCTCATGGAGTCGCACCGCGGCCGAAACCACCTCGTCGTGGCGGGGTTCCGGCGTCCCGGCGACAAAGGTGTCCGCACGCCACCCAGCTACCACATACCGCCCGTCCGTCGAACGCACCGGACGCGCCAGGCGCACCCCGTCGACGAACAACGTCTCGCGGACCTTGGCCGACCATGCGGCGCGGGCGTGGTCGGCGACCATCGACACCACCACTTCGCCACAGCGCCAGCCGCCCTCCCAGCCCGGCCCGAGTGCAACGGGCTCAACACCGGTCAGGCCGAACGCGGCCAGCACATGATCCGGTGGCCGTTCGACAGTCACCACCTCAGCGTAAGCGGAGTTTCGGCAAACCAGCCGTTAGTACATGACCATGTCGGGTTCGAGTTGTCTACCCCACGCGACGATGCCGCCTTGCACATGCATCGCGTCGGAGAACCCGGCGTTCTTCGCGATCGCCAACACCTCGGCAGAGCGCACACCGGTCTTGCAGTAGAACACCGGCGTCCGGTCGGTCGGCAACTTGGCCAGCGCCTCCCCGGATTCGAAGGCGCCCTTGGGGATCAGCTCGGCGCCCTGAATGCGGTTGATGTCCCACTCGACCTGTTCGCGCACGTCGATCAGCGCCAACGGCTTGCCCGAATCGAGCAGCTCCTTGAGTTCGCGAGGGGTGATCGTCGCATCGGCGGCGGCCTCGGCGGCGGCGTCGGACACCACGCCGCAGAACTCCTCGTAGTCGATCAGCTCGGTGATTTTCGGGGTCGACGGGTCCTTGCGGATCTTGATCGTGCGGTAGGTCATGTCGAGTGCGTCGTAGACCATCAGGCGGCCCAGCAGCGTTTCGCCGATGCCGGTGATCAGCTTGATGGCCTCGGTGCCCATCACCGATGCCACCGAGGCGCACAGGATGCCGAGCACCCCGCCTTCGGCACACGAGGGCACCATTCCCGGTGGCGGCGGTTCGGGATACAGGTCGCGGTAGTTCAGCCCGAGCTCGTCCGGGGCGTCTTCCCAGAACACGGAGATCTGGCCCTCGAACCGGTAGATCGAACCCCACACATAGGGCTTGTGGGCCAGCACGGCGGCGTCGTTGACGAGGTAGCGCGTCGCGAAGTTGTCGGTGCCGTCCAGGATCAGGTCGTACTGCTCGAACAGCTCGACGGCGTTCTCGGGTTCGAGCCGGAACTGGTGCAGCCGCACGTCGACCAGCGGGTTGATGTCGAGAATCGAGTCACGCGCGCTTTCGGCCTTCGACCGGCCGATGTCGGACTGGCCGTGGATGATCTGGCGCTGCAGGTTGGACTCGTCGACCACGTCGAACTCGACGATCCCGATCGTGCCGACGCCCGCGGCCGCCAGGTACAGCAGCGTCGGCGAGCCCAGCCCGCCGGCGCCGATGACCAGTACCCGGGCGTTCTTCAGTCGCTTCTGCCCGTCCAGTCCGAGGTCGGGAATGATGAGGTGACGGCTGTAGCGCGCCACTTCCTCGCGGGTGAGTTCGGCCGCCGGTTCTACCAGCGGCGGCAACGGTGTCGACACCGTGTTTCTCCTTGATCCACCTGATTCAACGTCTATGACCATCACAGCAGTTACGACATTCAACAGCAACGAGCGGCGATCGCTTCCCCCAGGACCGTGGCCGCTCACCGTGGGCGAGCGACCGCCGTTGTACGCCCAGGCACGGCGTGTCGCCGCACAGCCACGGTCACTCGCGGCAGGGGAAGGAAGGAACTCAGGCGATCGGGTACGGCCAAGGGTTCGGTTTGCAGGTGTGATTGTCGGGCTGGACCGACTGCGGGTCGAAGCGCGCGGCGTCGTTGTTGTTGGTCGAGAAGGTCTGCTGCATCATGACCGGCGCGAGTTGGTCGTTGCCCCCGCACGGCTCGTGCCGTTGGTAACCGATCGCGTGGCCGACCTCGTGGTTGATCAGATACTGCCGATAGGAGCCGACGTCACCCTGGAAGGGCACCGCACCGCGCACCCAGCGCGCCTCGTTGATGAACACGCGCGGCTGCCCGTCCCGGTAGGCCGGGTTGTAGCAGGACGCCTCCAGCTGGATGTCGTAGCCGCAGCCCTCGCGCACGGTCATCGGCGTGCTCAACGACACCCGGAAGTCCGGTTCGATTCCTGACGTCCCGTCGATGCGGGTGAAGGCGAACTGCGGATTGTGGGTCCAGCTCTTGGGGTTGGCCAGCGTCTCGGTGACCATGCGGGCGAACGCCTCGTCGCCGCCGAATGTCGTGGTGTCGATCCCGTCCTCGACCTCGACGGTGTAGGTGAACACCTTCGCGGTGCCCTGGCCGACCTGCGAGGTCGCCCCGGGCACGACCTGCCACGTCTTGGCTCCGGCCTCGGTGAACGGGCCACCCTGGGGCAGGATTCCGGTCGGCAGGTCCGCGTCGAACTGGGTCAACCCCTTGGGCGGGGCACCGATGATCGCGGTGCTGGCCACGCCGATGGTCGGCGGGCCCTGCACCGGGCCCTCGGCCTGCTTGGGTGCGGGCGCGCCCGTGCCGGTGATGGTCTGGTAGACGACGACCGCGGTCAACACGATCAAAACGGGCAACGCATATGCCCGCCAGCCGTAAGTGGAGACGAAGCGACCGAGCCACGACTGCTTGCGGAAGCCGCGGTGCTCATCGCGATTGGACCTCACCCGTCCCGAGCTCTCTGCGAGGGGATCGCGTTGGGCGCGCAACGGCTCGCGCCATTCATTGCGCAGCGCGGGCACGCGAACACCCCCGCCGGGTTCGGGACCCATCTGTCCTCCTCGCGTACGGGAGTCGTAGGTCACCGCAACAGGATGACACAGGCCGACGTCCTCATACTTTCGGCGCGCCATCGACCACCTTAAGCGCTGTGATCCGCGCCTCACCTGCATGCTTTATCAACGGTAGTAAGGTCATTGCGATAACCGGTGCCCGTCGACGCAGATGAAGGATGTGATGAGCGATCTCGCCAACACCGCCGCGAGGAGAGGCGCGCAGCCGGGCGGCGAAGTGTTGAATCGGCGCGGCGGCAGGCTGCCGCGCGATGAGCGTCGAGGGCAGCTACTGGTCGCTGCCAGCGAGGTTTTCGTCGACCGTGGTTACCACGCGGCGGGCATGGATGAGATCGCCGAACGCGCCGGGGTCAGCAAACCCGTTCTGTACCAACATTTCTCGTCCAAGTTGGAGCTCTACCTGGCGGTACTCGCCAAGCATGTGGAGAACCTCGTCTCCGGTGTGCGCCAGGCGCTGCGCACGACCACCGACAACCGGCAGCGGTTGCGCGCGGCGGTCCAGGCGTTCTTCGACTTCATCGAGCACGACGGCCAGGGCTACCGGTTGATCTTCGAGAACGACTACGTCAACGAACCGCAGGTCGCCGCGCAGGTGAAGGTGGCCACCGAGGCGTGCACCGACGCAGTGTTCGACCTGATCAGCCGCGACTCCGGACTCGAGGCGCACCGGGCCAGGATGATCGCGGTCGGCCTGGTCGCCATCAGCGTCGACTCCGCACGCTACTGGCTCAACAATGACCGCCCGATCTCCAAGGACGACGCGGTCGAGGGCACGGTCCAGTTCGCTTGGGGCGGACTGTCACACGTGCCGCTTACCCGGTCTTAGATCCGATCCCGACCCCGAAGCCGACGCGTCGGACATCGGCAGCGCCGATCTCCACGTAGGCGATCTTGGATGTCTGCACGAGGAAGCGCCGGCCCTTCTCGTCGGTCAGGGCCAGCACACCCGAATCCTTGGCCAGCGCCTCGGTGAACAACTGCTCCACCTCGCTGGGTGTCTGCGCGCTGTTGAAGCTCAGCTCGCGCGGGCTGTCCGTGACACCGATCTTGACCTCCACGCCTTGGGCCCCTTTCGTTTTCGAAGAACTTGAGCCAAGGCTAGTGGACGACCCGCTGACCGACCGCACCACGGCGGTGAGTTCGCGGTCGGCGAAGCGCCGAGACCTACGGCGACCGAACCGAGTCCGGACCGTAACCAACACACCAGCCGCTGAACCTCATCTGTCACTTCTGCCTCGATAGCATCAGGCGCGGCAAGATCTTCTACGCTCGAGACGACACCGGGAAAACCCACATGAACAGGTCTTACACCGCGCACTCACCGTATTCGCTGGCCCCGACGGAGCGGATTCCCAGCTACTCCGATTACTCGGAGCCGCCTGCCGAAGACTTCGACTACGACTACCCCGGTTCGCCCGAGTTCGAGGACTACGACGACTACGAGCAGTCATACGACGAGGAGAGCATCGACCGACGCTGGATGTGGGTCGCCGGCATCGCCGGGGTGATCCTCTTCATCGCGATCGGCACCACCGGCATCATCCTCGGCGGCGGCGACAGCGGTTCGGTGTCGGCCACCGCGACATCGGAGGCGCCGGTGCCGTCGAGCGCTCCCGCCACCACCGCGCCGAGCGCGGGAACGGCGGCGCCCCTCGTTCCCTCGCTGCCGCCGGAGACCGTCACGACGGTCACCCCGAGCGCCGAGACGACGCCACCGCCCGCACCGAGCACGACGGCACAGGCAGCCGTTCCGCCGCCCGCACCGCCGTCACCGCGCACCGTGACCTACCGGGTGACGGGTAACCGCCAGCTGCTCGACCTGGTGACCGTGATCTACACCGACGGCCAGGGCGCGCTGCGCACCGACGTCAACGTCGCGCTGCCCTGGGTCAAGCAGGTGGTCCTCGACCCGGGCGTTGAACTGAAATCGGTCACCGCGACCAGCGTCGGCGGCCAGCTGAACTGCAGCATCCTCGACGCCGCCGGCACGCTGATCGCCGCGCAGAACAACAACTCGATGATCGCGACCTGCACCCAGTAGGTCAGGCGAGGCCCAGCTCCTCCATCCGGGAGGCGTGTGTCCGCTGGAGCCGGTCGAAGAACTCGGTCATCTGGGTCAGACCTTCACCGCTGGCCAGCACCAGGTCGACGAGCTCGTCGTGATCGGCCATCACGAACTGCGCCTGGGTGATGGCCTCACCCAAGAGCCGCCGCGACCACAGCGCGAGCCGGTGGCGCTGCCGGTCGCTGGCCGTCACCGCCGCGCGCACCTCGGCGACGACGAACTGGGAGTGGCCGGTCTCCGACAGCACCGCGCGCACCACGTCGGCGACCTCGTCGGGCAGGGCATGGGCGATCTCGAGGTAGAAGTCGGCCGCCAGCGCGTCGCCGACATAGGTCTTCACCAGTGCCTCGAGCCAGGTGCTCGGGGTGGTCAGCCGGTGGTAATTCTCAAGGGCGGACGCGTATTTCGTCATCGCGGGCACGACGTCGACTCCGCGGCGCTCGAGCGCGTCGCGCAGCACCTCGTAGTGGTTCATCTCCGCGGCCGCCATGCTCGCCATGTTGATGCGCCCGCGAAGGTTCGGCGCCATTCGCGCTTCGTCGGTGAGGCGGTAGAACGCGGCGACCTCGCCATAGGCCAGCAGCGCGAAAAGCTCGTTGACGCCGGGATGGTCGGCCGACACACCCGAGGTTGCCGAGTCGGTCTGCCCGGGTGCCGGAGGCGTCGCGTTCATGGGCCCAACAATAAACGCCGACGGCGGGTGGCTCGTCGGGCGAGCGCCGCCAGGTACGATGGGTTCGGGCGGTGGCATTTCAAGGCATCTGCAAAACATTTACAGAGCCCGCCGCGACCCAAAGAAATGTGCGTGCACGCAGTCGGTCCGCCTACCTCAGTGCAGGGCCTTGGTCTTCACAGGCCAGCTTTTGTCGAACTCGTGCGCGCGTGGAAGCCATGAGGACGACAACTGAAAGGCCTCGTTTCGCGTATGACGCATCTCAATCCCACATTTGCTGAACTGGGAGTTCGCGACGAAATTGTCCGCGCTCTCGCCGAGGACGGCAAGCAGCATCCCTTCGCCATCCAAGAGCTGACCATGCCGATGGCATTGGCCGGCGACGACCTGATCGGCCAGGCCCGCACCGGTATGGGCAAGACGCTGGCATTCGGCGTGCCCCTGCTCCAGCGGATCACCACCGACCCCGACCGCCCCCTGACGGGCGTCCCGCGGGCCTTGGTGGTCGTACCCACCCGCGAGCTGTGTCTGCAGGTATACGGCGACCTGGCGGCCGCTGCGAAGTACCTGACCGTCGGCGACCGCAAGCTGTCGGTCACCTCGATCTACGGTGGACGGCCCTACGAAGGACAGATCGAGGCGCTCGAGAAGGGCGTCGACGTGGTCGTCGGCACACCGGGCCGGCTGCTCGACCTGGCCCAGCAAGGGCACCTGAAGCTGGGCGGACTGTCCATGCTGGTGCTCGACGAGGCCGACGAGATGCTCGACCTGGGCTTCTTGCCCGACATCGAGCGGATCCTGCGCCAGATCCCCGACAACAGGCAGTCGATGCTGTTCTCGGCGACGATGCCGGACCCCATCATCACGCTGGCCCGGACCTTCATGAACCAGCCGACGCACATCCGGGCCGAGGCCCCGCATTCGGCGGCCACCCACGACACCACCGAGCAGTTCGCCTACCGCGCGCACGCCCTGGACAAAGTCGAGATGGTCGCCCGCATCCTGCAGGCCGAGGGTCGAGGCGCGACGATGATCTTCACCCGCACCAAGCGCACCGCGCAGAAGGTCTCCGACGAACTGGCCGAGCGCGGCTTCAAGGTCGGCGCCGTGCACGGTGACCTCGGTCAGGGCGCGCGCGAGAAGGCGCTCAAGGCGTTCCGCACCGGCGAGATCGACGTCCTGGTCGCCACCGACGTCGCCGCCCGCGGCATCGACATCGACGACGTCACCCACGTGATCAACTACCAGATCCCCGAGGACGAGCAGGCCTACGTGCACCGCATCGGCCGCACCGGGCGCGCAGGGAAGACCGGTGTCGCGGTGACCCTCGTCGACTGGGACGAGTTGGCGCGCTGGACGATGATCGACAAGGCGCTGAACCTCGGCTGCCCCGATCCCGCCGAGACGTATTCGAGCTCACCGCACCTCTACAGCGAACTGGGCATTCCCGCCGATGCCTCCGGCACCGTCGGCGAGCCCGTGAAGGTGCAGAGCAGCAGGCGCGCCCCGGCCGAGAAGTCCGACGACCGCCCCGCGCGCAACCGCAACCGCACACGTCGCCGCACCCGCGGCGGCAAGTCGGCCACCGGCCACCCGGACGCGTCCACAACGCCGTCCGATCAGGCTTCCGGCGAGACGGGCGAAGGGTCCGGCGATACGGCTCCTGCCAAGCGCAGGCGCAGGCGCCGACCCCGCAAGGCTCCGGCCAGCACCGGCTAGTCCACCGCCTCCCCCGCGATGGTCAAACCCGAACGCCGCACGCGCACCGATGTGATGGTGGCGCTGGCGATTGGCGTCGTGGTCGCGGTGACGGCCGGGCTGGTGTGGTGGACCAGCGACGCGCGGGCCACGATCAGCAGACCCGCGGACGGCCCGGTTCCGGCACTGACCCCCGCCAAGGCGGTTCCGCAGTCGCTGCGCCAGGTGTGGAGCGCACCCAGCGCAGCCACCACGATGCCGCTGGTCGTCGGCGGTGCGGTGGTGACCGGCGACGGACGGGCCGTGGAGGGCCGCGACCCCGCGACCGGGACCACGCTGTGGAGTTACGAGCGTGATCTCGACCTGTGCGGGGTCAGCTACGTCTACCAGTACGCGGTCGCCGTCTACCCCGACACCCGCGGCTGTGGCCAGGTCAGCACGATCGACGCCAAGACCGGCATGCGCGGTCCGGCGCGGTCGTCCTACGCCGACCCCTCAGTGACCCTGTCTTCGGACGGCACCGCGGTGCTCTCGGCGGGTGAGAACCGGCTCGAGCTGTGGCGTTCCGACATGGTCCGAATGCTGAGCTACGGCGCGCTGGATGCTCGCATCAAGCCGGATGTCCCCTCGCAGCCGCTGTGTCGGCTGGTGTCCGCTCAAGCGAGTTCGAGCGCGGTGTCGGTGCTCGAGGCGTGCCCGCGGCAGCCCGATCTGCGCCTGACGCTGCTGCGGCCCTCCGACGAGGAGGACACCCCCGAGTTGAGGTATGTCCAGCAACCGGGTGTCGCACCGGATTCGGGCGCACGCGTGGTGGCCGTGGCCGACACGATGACCGCAGTCTACGTGCCCACACCCAAGCCCGTGGTGAACATCGTCGACGAGACGGGCGCGACGGTCGCCAGCACCCCGGTGCCAAGCCCGCCGTCGCCGCAGGCCACGATGTCGCGGGCGGGTGACCTGATCACGTGGTGGACCGGCGACAGCGTAATAGTATTCTCCGCCAACGGATTTGAATACCGATACACCGTCACGCCCGAGGGTCGCAACAAGCCGCTGGGACCGGCGACGATCATGGCGGGGCGATTGCTGGTCCCCGTCACCGACGGCTACGACGTGTTCGACCCCGCGACCGGGCAGGGTGAACGCCACATTCCCGTGACACGGCCGCCGAGCGCGGCGCCGGTAGTGCCCGCGGTGGCCGGTTCGATGGTGATCGAACAGCGCGGCGAGGAACTGGTGGCCCTCGGCCAGTCGTGACTTGGGTGCACTACCAGTCGCGCAGTGGCTGTTGCGAAATGCCGATGGATGTCCTTTGTGTTGGCCGGTGAGCACGAAACGATGAGGTATGGCTCGTTCG
>NZ_LQIR01000002.1:0-129779 GCF_001499925.1 Mycobacterium lehmannii | reverse complement strand
TATGTCCGGAGGGCGCACCATCAGCACGTACGCGGTCAACTATCCCGCGTCATACGACTTCCTGGCCGCCGCCGACGAGTGCGGCGACTGCGGCAACCGCGGCCGCCAGTCGGGCCGTCTCGCGCAGCAAAGTCACGCGGACATACTCACATACCAAGGGGTCTGGGGGCTAACAGTTCGCTCGCACGGACGACTCCCCGAGTGGGCCGTGCGGCCACGTCGCCTCGGCAATCGCTTCGGAACGGTCGCCTGCGCGTGCCAGCGCCAGGCCGGCCAGGACGATGGCGCCTCCGACCGCCTGCGTGGGGGTGATCCCCTCGCCCAGCAGGATCCAGGCCGCCAGCACCGCGAACATCACCTCGGAAAGACCGACCAGCGACGCGAAGCGTGGCCGCAGCCGGGCGATGCCCATGATGCCCAGCGTGTAGGCCACCGCGGTGGCGATGACGCCCAGGGCGATGACCGGCACGATCCACGAGGTGGTGTGTCCGGCGATGACGGTGTCGGCGGCGGTGAACGTCAGCGGCATGATCCCGGTCAGTCCGAGGAGTGTGACCGCGACCGAGCCGACGATCAGCCCCGCCGCGGCCAGTGTGACCGGGCTGATTCCGTCGTTGTCGCCCGGGTAGCCGGCGTTGGCCGACATCAGGAAATATCCGGCGGCGCAGACGGCGGCCGCCAGCCCCCAGCCCACGCCGACAACGTTGATGTGCGCTCCCGAGAACACGTCGAGCACCAGCATGATCCCGGCGATCGCCAGCCCGACACCGGCCAGGGTCAGTGTGGTCGGGCGCCGGCGTGTGGTGGCCCAGACCCAGGCGACGACGATGACTGGCGAGGTGTACTCCAACAGCAGCGCGACGCCGACCGACAGGTGCGCGACGGCGTTGTAGTAGAACAGCTGCGCGCCCGCGATCGGGACGACGCCGTAGGCGAGCACCGTCGTGGGGTGACGCAGCGCTTCGCGAATCCACCCGCGCCTGACGATGCTGGCGAAAAGCGCCATCACCAGCGCGCCGCCTGCAAGCCGGGCGACGACCGCGGCGGTCGGGCTCCAGCCCGCCGTCATCAGCGCCTTCGCGAAGGGTCCCGAAGAGCCGAACGCGACCGCCGAACCGACCGCCAGCATCAGCCCGAGCCGGAAGTGGTCAGCAGCGGGCCGCGCGCCCGATGCCGTCACGGCCATGGTCGACCTCCGAGGGAATGTAAGGAGTAAAATGAACTACGCTCCTGACATTAACGACGAGAGGCGTCATGAGTCAAATGCTTTTCAGTCATGACACCGAGCTCACCCTGCGGGCCGCGTGTGAGCTCATCAACAGCGATCGCGTCGACGGTGAGCGGCTCGGTGACATGGCGGCGTTGAACACCTACCTCGACAGCTTCGGCTGGACGGGCCGCCGTGACCGCGACGCCGAGGAACTCGAGTCGGTGCATCGGCTTCGCGACCGCCTGGGCCGAATCTGGGCGGTCGCCGACGATGAGGAGAGCACCGTGGCTGCGGTCAACGCATTGCTGGCCGACACGAACGCCTCGCCATGGCTGACCCGGCATCCGGAGATGCCGGAGTGGCACCTGCACCTCGCGTCGGTGGACGACCCGCTGTGGCAGCGGATGGGCGCGGAGATGGCGATGGCGCTGGCCGACCTGATCCGCATCGGCGAGCTACGCCGCCTCAAGACGTGCGCGGCGTCGGACTGTGACGCGGTGCTGGTGGACATGTCCCGCAACCGGTCGGGCAAGTTCTGCGACACCGGCAACTGCGGCAACCGCCAACACGTGGCGGCGTACCGGGAGCGGCGAGCCATGGACCACGGTCGAAAGCGGTGACGGTCGGGGCTCCCCGCAAGCCTTAGGCTTTCGGCGGGGGAGTGATGACGGTGCGATCGACCACCAAACTGCAGACCAGCGGACACCGCTTCTTGCTGCGGCGCATGCAGCATGCCCTCGTCCGTGGCGACGTGCAGATGCTCGACGATCCGATGCGCGCGCAAGCACTTTCGTTGTCGGTCGGCTCGGTCCTGGCGGTCATCGGGCTCGGGGTGGCCGCCGTCCTGGCGTTTCTGCAGCCCCGAGGCGGACTCGGTGACGCCCCGATCGTGATGGTGCGCGACACCGGCGCCCTCTACGTGCGGATCGACCACAATCTGCACCCGGTCCCGAACCTCGCGTCGGCCCGGCTGATCACCGCTTCGGCGGCCAAACCCCGGCTCGTCAGCGCGTCGGCCGTCGACCGGGCCTCGAGAGGCGCGTCGCTCGGCATCCCGGGCGCCCCTGACATGATCGGCGCGCCGCTGACGCAGGACGAATCGGGATGGCTTGTGTGCGAGGATGATTCGTCGATGTCGACGGTGTCGGTGGGGGCCGCCGACGAGAAGCGCGTCGCGGCGGACAGCGTCCTGGTGAGCGCGGCGGGGGAAGGCGCGGCGACGACGTATCTGCTCTTTGACGGGCGGCGCGCGAAGGTCGATCTGCGTAATCCGGCCGTGGTGCGTGCGCTCGAACTCGACGGCGTTGCGCCACGGCCGGTCACCCGCACCTTGCTCGACACCCTGCCCGAGGTGCCCGAACTCGCGGCGCCCGCCATCCGCGGCGCCGGAGCGCCCGCGCCGGCGCCGCTGCACGGACTGCGGATCGGCGCCGTGATCCGTGTGCCGCATGCCGACTCGTCGCAGCACTACGTGGTACTGAGGACGGGAGTGCAGCGGATCGGCATGGTGGCGGCCGATCTCATCCGGTTCACCCAGCCGCAGGCCGCACACGAGATCGTCACCGTCGAGCCCGGCGCGGTCGGCACCGTCCCTGTGGTGGACGAGCTACCCGTCGGACAGTTCCCCGAACGTGTCGGTGCCGCAACCGATCCGGTCGTATGCGCGCGGTGGCGGTGGTCAGCGGCCTCCGAATCGGTCGTCACGGAGACCCGCGCGGGCGACGCGATACCCGACAGCGCTGAGCTGCGGCCGGTGCAGCTGGCGCACGCCGATGCCGAAGGGCCCCGAATCGACGCCTTCGCGATGAGCGGGGGCCGCAGCGCGTACGTGCGAGCGGCAGGCGTGACTGGTGACGGTGCACGAAGTGGGACGCTTTTCCTGGTGAACGACGCCGGGGTGGTCTTCGGCATCCGGGATCAAGAGACGGCCGAGCGGCTCGGGCTGACCGGCGATCCGCTGCCGGCACCGTGGCCGCTGCTGGCGCGACTGCCGCGCGGGCCGGAGCTGAGCGTCGAGGCCGCGTCAGTCGCGAGCCGAGGAGTGGGGACGACGTAACCGCTTCACCGACAACGTCATTGCGATGACGCTGACGACCGCCAGGCAGACGACGGTTCCGCGGGTGGCGGTACGCGCCCCGTGTCCGTCCGGTGGTTGCTGTCGCGACAGTGGCACTACCGTCGGGTGGCCGGGATCGGCGGGGGAGGTGGCGCCGCCGGTGACCGCGGCAAGGGTGTCGACGACGCCGTGACCGACGAGCGGATTCCAGCCGCCCGCCGGGTGCCGCGCGGTGTCTTCGATGCGGCGCATGACCTCCCGGGCGGTCAACTGCGGCGAGCGTGACCGCAGCAGCGCGACGATGCCGCTGATGACGGGCGCGGCGTAACTGGTTCCCGCGAGCGGCTTGTCACCGGTCGATGTGGGTAGCGCCGCGACGAACCCGTCGCCATCGCGATCCAGCGACACCACCCGCTCCCCGGGAGCGGTGACGTCGACCCACGGACCCGCCAACGTGAACTCCGAAGGCGCACCACTCGGTCCGATCGATCCGACCGTCAAGACATAGTCGTCGTACCAGGCCGGGCTCACCACCGCTTTGACGTCGTCCCAGTCCGGTCGTCCCGGCCGGGCCGGATTCTGATGCTCACACAGTCCCGGCGCGCCGGCATTGCCCGCGGCGGCCACCACCACGACGTTCTTCACGTCGACCGCATACGCCAATGCGGCGCCCAGAGGTCCGTCGTCCAAAGCCGTGCCCACGGGGACACATGCGACGGTCGAGACGTTGATCACGGTGGCGCCCATGTCCGCCGCGGTGCGCACGGCGCGAGCGAGGGTGTCCACGTCGCCGAAACCGGATGTTCCACTGGCATCTTCGGCGCTGAACTTCGTGCTCGACTGGCGGATGGCGATGATCGTGGCCTCGGGTGCGATACCGCTGAATGCGTCGGCGGTAGCCGAATCCGGTGCGGCGCCGACGATCCCCGCGACGATCGTGCCGTGGCCGTCGCAATCGTCGGTGCCGTCGCCGCTGGACACGTAGTCGCCGCCGGGCACCAGGCGAGGCAACAGTCGGTGGCGCGAGACACCGGTGTCGATCACCGCGACGGTCTGCCCGGCTCCCCTGGTGAGTTGCCATACCGACCGAAGGTCCAGGTCGTGCAGTTGGCCGGCGGCGTCGCCGCCGGGGGCGACCTTCTGTGCGATCGTGCATGGATCCGTCTGCTCGGTGGGTTTCGGCGGTGCCGGCGATTGCGGGTGGGGAAGCAGCGAATCATCGACGCGCGGCGGTGTTATCGCGGCCGCCTTGGGGGTGACGATCAGCGGAGCCGAGGCGAATGCGGCGGCGAGGATGACACGAATGAGGAGTGTCACGTCAGCGCCAGGTTGCGGACGAGGCCGAAGACGCCGGCGATCCAGCAGCCCAGCGGTATCACGGCCGCCAATGCCGCGTACTCGGCCAGCTCGGCAGCGCGGCGCGCCGCCAGGCCGGGTGTGAAGCGCAGGAGGGGGATCAGAAGTGCGGTGCCTGCGACAGCGGCCAGAGCCCCCAACCACTGGGCGTGCTGCCGAAGGGCTACGGCGAGGATCACGAACGCCGCTGTGAGCGCGACGAAGCCGCTCGCTGCCAACGCAGCGCGACGCGCAGTCCCGATATGAATACGGGTGCGCAGTAACAGCGCGGCACCGGCGACACCGTCGAACGCCGCAGCCGGCACGGAGAACTCGCGCGCCTCGGAGGAACCGTAGCCAACGGACACGGCGGCGATGGCCGCGGCGATCGATGCGCCGGCGACCATTGCGGTCAGCAGGTCGTGGGCGCGCGCCGCCTCGCTTTCCTCAACAACGTCGGGAAGGCGATCCATGTCGTCGTCCGGCGGGGCGGGGCCGATGCGGCTGAGCGCAATGGCCAGCCGCGGGGCCAGACTCAGCGTCGCCAGCGCCAGTGCCGCGAGCAACGCGCCCGAAGCCGTCCCACCGAGGCGCCATGCGACCGAGGCCGCCGAGGCCGCGGTGCACAGCAGGGACGTGGTGGTGATCGCTGCGAGCGGCACAAGACCACGACCGTTGAGGCGCAACGAGACCGCCGCGGTGGCCAGCGCCGCCGATGAGGCAAGCAGCAGATGCGCGGCGAGCGGGCCGCCAGGTACCGCGACGGCGCCCGTCACCGCCGCCATCATCACCGCGATCACGCTTAAGGTGGTGCACAGCCACGGTTCCGAGTGCGTACGCCCGGCGACGGCGGCGGTGGTGACCGCGGCGCAGGTCAGTGTGGCGCTGATCAGAACCGGAAGCGTGCGGCCAGCTGGGCCGGCCGACCATAAGAGCGCGGTACCGCCGATCCCCGCGGCGACCACGCTGCCGGCCACGCACAGCATGCGCGGAACACCGCCGGTCGCGGGCTGCCGCCTGGTCACCGTGCGGGTGGCATCGCGGTCGGCGAAGACCGGGTCAAAAACGTCCTCGGCGCTGAGCCACAGCACCTCTCCGTCGCGGACCTGGTTGTCGGGCAACGTGAGTGACTCGTCCAGCGCTGATCCGTCGATTCGGTGTAGCCGCCACCGCCTTTGGGCTCCGGCTTCGCGATGATCGGGCTGAACCAACTCGACGATCGACGGAAGCATGTCGCCCAGGTAGGCCCGGCGGGGAAGCGCCAGATCCACAGTCTGGGCCGTATCCGCCCCATCGAAGTGAATGCTGACTCGGCAGCCTGAACCAGCCATCGCATCCCCCCTACGGTGCCCGTGTGGTCACCGTAACGCCGCCGACGACGGGTCCACGACACTTGTTTGGTCGGCTGTGGATGGAACCGAACGGATCCCGGGCGCGTCCCATCTCTCGATGGAGTCATCCCGGAAAACGCTCGGCGTCGTGGTGAAATCACCACCGGCGCTGCCGAAAGCGACTTCGACCAGTCCCCTCGCGCGCCTGCTCCCGCTGGCCATGCTCGTCGCAGCAGTCGGCATGATGGCCGTGTACTTCACCTCAGGCGCCGGCGCGAACCGCACGCCGATGTTCGCATTCTTTCCGGTGATGATGGTGATGTCGGTGCTCGGCACGATGCTGTACGGAGCCCGCGGCGGGGCGGACCGAGCCGCCGAGATCGACCGCAATCGGCGGAGCTATCTGCGTTATCTCGACGGTATCGACGAGGAGGTCGTGGTCACGGCCGTCGAGCAACGCCGCCAACTGTATTCGCGCCACCCGGCACCCGAGTTATTGTGGGCATCGGCGGGCAGCCGGCGAACGGCGCGACCGGACCCCGACGATGACGACTTCTGCTGCGTCCGGGTCGGTGTCGGTGCGCAGACGTTGTGCACGCCGTTGGTGGAGCCGGATCTCGGTGCGGTCGACGATCGGGATCCAGTGACAGTGTCCGCGGTGCACACGCTGATTCGGCAGCGCTCGGTCGTGCCGCGATCGCCGATCGCGGTCGCGCTCCGGGATCATGGTGTCATCGCGGTGTGCGGCGATGACGAACCCGCGCGCGGGCTGGTGCGTGCGATGGTGTGCCAACTCGCGACACACCACGATCCTCGCCAGGTGGCGATAACGGCGGTCACGGATCTGGAAACGTCACACGAGTGGGATTGGCTCAAATGGCTGCCGCACCACGAGCATTCATCCCGCACCCGGGGCGGTGCTGCCGGTAGGCACCTCGTGGTCGTCGCGGAGAGACGCCGGACCGGCGAGGTCGTGACGGAGACGAGCGGCGTCACGATCCTCGCGATCGGAGCCGACCCGGTTGAATCCGTGGCGTGTCTGCGTGTCGACGGCGAGCACCTGACCGTGCGCATCGGTGACCGCCGTGAGACGGTTTGCGAGCCGGACTCGCTGACCCTGACGCAGGCCACGATGTGTGCACGACAGTTGGCGGCCCACGGGTCCGACGCCGCACCCGCCGGTGGAACGCACCGCATGTCGGCGGTCCATGACTGGCTCGACCTGATGGGCATCGACCAACCGAACCGGCTGACGCCTGAAAACGTGTGGTCCCCAACCCGACATGTGCGGCCGGTACCCATCGGCGTCGCAGACGACGGCACGCCGGTTCTGATCGACATCAACGAGGCCGCCCGCAGCGGCATCGGCCCCCACGGTCTCTGCGTCGGCGCAACGGGATCCGGAAAATCCGAACTACTGCGCACACTGGTGCTGGGCATGATCACGACACACCCGCCAGAGGTGCTCAACTTCATCCTCGTCGACTTCAAGGGCGGAGCGACGTTTCTCGGCTTGGAACGGTCACGACACGTCGCGGCCGTGATCACCAACCTGGCAGGCGAAGCGCACCTCGTGGCCAGGATGAGTGACGCGCTGGCCGGGGAGATCCACCGCAGGCAGGAGTTACTCCGCGCGGCAGGCAATTTCGTCAACATCGCGGACTACGCCAGGGCTCGGTCACGCGGCGCTCGACTGCCGCCGCTGCCCGCGCTGTTCATCGTCGTCGACGAGTTCTCCGAGCTGCTCGCCCAGCATCCCGACTTCGCCGAGTTGTTCGTCGCGATCGGCAGGCTGGGCCGGTCGTTGGGCATCCACCTGCTGTTGGCCAGTCAACGACTCGACGAGGGCAGACTCCGCGGTCTGGACACCCACCTGTCCTATCGCATCTGCCTCAAGACATTCTCCGCCGGTGAGTCCCGGGCCGTACTGGGTGTGCCCGACGCGCACACGCTGCCCGGCAGGCCGGGCGCGGCTCTGCTGAAGACGGCCGCCGGGGACTTGATCCGGTTCCAGACGGCGTTCGTCTCCGGACCCTGTCCTCGACCGAACACCGAAGCCGGGAGCGACATTGCGGCGCCGATGATCTTCACCGCCACACCGCCGACGGACCATGACGAGCATGCCGAACATGCGCCGGCCGTCCTCGACGCGGTGTTGGATCGAGTCGCGGACCGAGGAACCGCCGCACACCGGGTGTGGCTGGAGCCGCTCACCGCGCCTCCGACGCTCGACCTGGTCATGTCGACAGGGGCGAAAGATCCGCTCAGTGTCCCGATGGGTCTGGTGGACATTCCGTTCGAACAACGCCGCGATCTACTCGTCGCGCAGACGGCCGCGGGGAACGTCGCCATCGTCGGCGCTCCTCAATCGGGCAAGTCGACGGCCCTGCAAACGTTGATGCTGGCCCTCGCGGAGGCACACAGCCCCGAAGACATCTCGCTGTACATAATCGATTTCGGGGGTGGGGCGCTCACGCGCCTCGCGGAGCTGCCGCACGTCGGCGCGGTGTCCGGTCGATCCGATACGGACCTGTGCCGACGCACGGTCGCCGTCATCGAATCACTGATCCGGTCGAGGGAAAAGCTCTTCCGGACAATGGGAATCGGGTCGATGACCGAGTATCGCGCCCGTCGCGCTGCGCAGGATCCTGCTGCGGCCGGCGACCCTCACGGCGACGTCTTCCTCGTCGTCGACGGATGGGCTCACCTGCGTCGTGAGCTCGAACACTTGGAGATGCCGATCACCGCGATAGCCGGGCAGGGACTCGCGTTCGGCGTGCACGTGGTGATCACCGCCTCGCGGTGGCCCGAACTGCGGCCCGCGTTGAAGGATCAGATCGCGACGCGCATTGAACTGCGACTCGGCGACCCGGCCGAGTCGGAGATGGACCGCCGCCGCGCCCGGTCGCTGACCAACTGCCCTCCGGGGCGGGGTATCACCGCCGACGGGCGCGAGATGATGATCGCGCTGCCGCGCTTCGACGGTGTGCCCAGCACCGAGGGGCTCGGCGAAGCGTTGGCCGCAACCGTCGAGCGGCACCGACAGCAGTGGCGCGGCCGCTCCGCCCCGCGCATCCAGCTGCTTCCCGCGCTCGTGCGACATCCCGAGTTGGTCGCACACGGCGTGCAACCGCCCGAGACGATGGTCCTCGGTCTCGACGAGCACGAGTTGGCCCCTGTGACTGTCGATTTCGCCGAGCAGATGAACATGCTGGTCCTCGGGGAAGGCGGCTGTGGCAAGACATCTCTGCTACGCGTGGTGTGTCACGAAATCGTCCGGACTCACCGCGTCGACCAGGTGCGCCTCGAGATCGTAGATTTCCGGCGCTCTCTGCTCGGCGTCGTGGAAACCGAGCACCTTGCCGGGTACGCCGCATCGCCGGTTGCGCTGACCGCGAGGATTCCCAAGCTCCTCGGGATGCTCGAGGCGCGCATGCCCGGCGAAGACGTGACACAACAGCAGTTGCGCGACCGATCGTGGTGGTCCGGGCCTGAAATATTCCTCGTCGTCGATGATTACGACCTGGTGGCCGGATCGACTGGCAATCCACTGACCCCGCTTGCCGACTTCCTGCCGCACGCCGCCGACCTCGGCCTGCATGTCATCGTCGCTCGCCGATCGGGAGGTGCCGCGCGGGCGATGTTCGACCCACTTGTCGCCAGGATGCGGGAGATCGGGTGCCTCGGCGTCATGATGAGCGCAAGCGTGGACGACGGTGTGCTGATGGGCTCGGTCCGGCCCTCGTCGATGCCGCCGGGGCGCGCCACGCTGATCACGCGCGGCGAAGGTGAACGTCTGATCCAGGTCGGCTGGGTGGATCCGCCATGAGCCGCACCCTCGTCGAGGTCGGACCGGCTTCGATACACGGAGCCAATCCGCTTGATCGCGAACTGGTCTCGTCGGCGCTGGAAGCCATCGACGACGATCTCGCACTGGTCGGCGAAGCGGCGGTGCCCGCGCGCGAACTCTGGTCCCAGCTGATGGCAGCCGCGGTGGGCGGCGCCGACCATGTTGTCCTCGTATGCCCGACGTGGTGGCCGAACGCACGGATCGATCGCGTACGCGAAGCGACGACGGCGACCAGCGTCGAGGTGATCGGGCGCACCGCGGTGCTCCAGCGGCAGATTCGCGCAACCGTCATCGAGATCGCTGCGGAGCTGGTGGTTGTCACCCGTCTCGCCGCCACCGCCGTCGTCATCGCCAATGTCGACGACGAAGTGGCGAACAGAGTGGTCGCAGCGGTCGGATGCGCGGGGCCGGTGCTGATCGACGCCCCGGCTGGCCTCGGACCGCTGCCCGACGTGATCGCTGAAGAGTTGCGCGGCAACGGTATTGAGGTCCGCTTCGCCCACGAAGACGCAGTTCGTCGACCAGAAGCCGAACCTCCCGCGCCCGATGCCGTCACCGCCGACAGTGAGCCGCACCAGCCACGACGAGCGACGGTGCTGACCATAGTCGTCGCATCGACGATAGCGATATGCGGCGGACTCGTCCTGAGTGGTGACGGCGACCGGGAACAGCACGTCGCACCAACCCTGCTGGTGGAGGGCCGAGTTCAGGTGACGGTGCCCGCGGCGTGGTCGGTGCAGCACATCACGTCCGGCCCGGGCTCGGCTCGCGCACAGATCACCTCGCCGTCAGACGCCGACGTCGCGCTTCACCTCACCCAGTCGGTGGACCCGCCGCACGCGGACCTCGCCCAGACTGCGGCCGCGTTGCGAAGCGCCCTGGCAGGTGAGCCCGACGACGTCTTCGTCGACTTCAACCCAGCTGGCGCGCCGGCCGGACGAGCAGGCGTCACCTACCGGGAACTGCGCGCCGACCATCACGTCGCATGGACCGTTCTGGTCGATGACGGTGTCCGCATCGCCATCGGCTGCCAGAGCGCACCGGGTCGCGAGTCCACGGTCCGCGAGGTCTGCGACCAGGCGATCAGATCCGCCCACGCGATTTCCTGAATCCAGTGGAACCGGACCGACACCCGGTGCGTCGTACCAGTCAGAAACCTGAAGGAGAGGATCCCCATGACGACACCGCAAGGCGGTTCGCTCACCACCGATTTCGACCTGATGGCCGCGGTTGCCGGCCAGACCGACGCGCGCAACGAGGAGATCCGCGCGATGCTGCAGTCGTTCATCGGGCGGATGAGCGCCGTGCCACCGTCGGTCTGGGGCGGCGTCGCGGCGGCCCGCTTCCGCGACGTCGTCGACCGATGGAATGCCGAGTCGCTGAAGCTACATGCCTCGCTACAGAGGATCGCCGAGACCATCCGGCTCAACCAGCAGACCCTTCGGGAAGCCAACGAGAGTCATTCGCACCGCATCGACGCGGTGGCCAACAACCTGTAGAGGAGCCGTGATGGACCACGTGTTGTCGTACAACTTCGACGAGATCGAATACACCGTCAGGCAGGAGATCCACGCCACATCTGCCCGGCTGAACGGCGCCCTCGAGGAGCTGCGTGCGCACATCGCGCCGCTTCAGCAGGTGTGGACCCGCCAGGCGGCCGAGGCGTACCGACTCGAACAGGCCCGGTGGGAACAAGCGGCAGGCGCGCTGAACGAGATTCTGTTCAGCCTCGGCAACGCGGTTCGCGACGGCGCCGACGACGTTGCCGCCACCGACCGCAGTGCCGCAGGAGCGTGGGGCGCCTGACTGAAAGAGACTCGTGCGGTCCGACTGGAGGGGAGCCAGGCGACCGCACGGTGAGCGCCACCGTGGTCGAGGAGAGCGGCCACGGTGGCGCAACACCGTCGACTACTCGCAGGCGATGCCGTCGCCGTCGCGGTCCAGGTGCTCGGCGTAGCCGTCCTGACCCTGCAGGATCGGTGTCACGCCGGCCTCGCGCGCAGCGGAGCAGTTCTTGTAGTACGTGTCCGCGGACGCGGTGGCGGCGCCTGCGGCGGTTGCCGCGACCACGAATGCGGCAACGATCAAGCCACGAATCATTTTCACTCCATTGAGATCTTGTGTTTCCGGATGCGAGACAGCCGGTTTGCTGTAACCCCCGCGACGACGCTAAGGGCCAGGAAACGAAAATGAATCAGGGGTTTCCCTATGTTTCGTCACGGCTTTGGGTCCCAACCTCGGAGTTCGGGCCGATGCACCGTTTTGACCTGCGGCGAAGCGCCCGGGTAAGCTGCCTCGTTGGCGTGCGGTAAGCACGGGTCCTCGGGTCAACGTCGGTCGCCGAGATCAACCCCACCGGATGCGCCTGACCGGCCCCCGGGCCACCGGGACAGGAAACCCGATAGAGGAGAGGTAGCGCTGTGCCTACGTACACGCCGAAGGCGGGTGACACCACACGTTCGTGGTACGTCATCGACGCCACCGACGTGGTGCTCGGCCGGCTCGCCGTTGCAGCAGCCAATCTGCTGCGCGGCAAGCACAAGCCGACATACACGCCGAATGTCGATGGTGGCGATTTCGTCATCATCATCAACGCCGAGAAGATCGCCATCGCCGGTAACAAGGCGGACCGCACGTTTTTCTACCGCCACTCGGGTTACCCCGGCGGTCTGCGCAAGCGCTCGCTCGGTGAGGAGATGGAAAAGCACGCCGACCGCGTCGTCGAGCGGGCGATCCTCGGCATGATCCCCCACACCAAGCTGGGCCGTCAGGTGAAGAAGAAGCTGCGCGTCTATGTCGGGCCGGAGCATCCGCACACCGCCCAGCAGCCCATTCCGTACGAGATCAAGCAGGTGGCGCAGTGACTCAGCCAGTTGAGACGACCGATGAAAGCACTGATGCCGTGACCGAGGCCGCCGCTGAGGCGACGCCCCGCGAGCCCGTCTTCATCGACCGCCCCATCCAGACCGTCGGCCGTCGCAAAGAAGCCGTCGTCCGGGTTCGCCTGGTTCCGGGGACAGGCCAGTTCAACCTCGACGGCCGCAGCCTCGAGGACTACTTTCCGAACAAGGTCCACCAGCAGCTCATCAAGGCTCCGCTGGTCACCGTCGATCGGCTGGAGAGCTTCGACATCTACGCCCACCTCGACGGTGGCGGCCCCTCCGGTCAGGCAGGCGCGTTGCGTCTGGCGATCGCCAGGGCCCTGATTCTGGTGCAGCCCGAGGACCGGCCGGCACTGAAAAAGGCCGGCTTCCTGACCCGCGACCCGCGCGCCATCGAGCGCAAGAAGTACGGCCTGAAGAAGGCCCGTAAGGCGCCCCAGTACAGCAAGCGCTGATCGATTCGCAGAAACCGCCGGATGTGCGCCGCACACCGGCGGTTTTTGTATTCAGACCACCGACACCGAGGGCACCGAGAAGACGGTGTGTACGAACAACCTCGGCACCGTCACGATCCAGCAGAACGGCCCCAGCCACTCGGAGAACGCGCCGGGCCAGGCCGAGCAGCAGGAGGCAACCCCGACGTCCGAGGCACCGACGACCTCGCCGACGGCCCCGGCCGCTGAGAACAGCGGCAGCTAAGAGCGCACCGTCACCGCCCGCATCGCCCCGGATGCGGGCGGTGAGTCGCGTCTGGGTACCGATTCGGCGACGGCACGGCCGGCGACACGCGCGGTTGGCCCTGAAGCGGCCAATTATGAGAAGTTTGTCGGCATGGCTCGACTGTTCGGCACCGACGGAGTGCGCGGCGTCGCCAACCAGGATCTGACCGCCGAACTGGCTCTGGCCCTCGGTTCGGCGGCGGCGCAACGGTTGGCCACCGCCGGTGGGCACGCCAGGCGGGTGGCCGTCGTCGGCCGCGACCCGCGGGCCAGCGGTGAAATGCTCGAGGCCGCCGTCATCGCGGGACTGACCAGCGAAGGCGTCGATGCGCTGCGCGTCGGGGTACTGCCGACCCCGGCTGTCGCATATCTGACCAGCGCTTACGACGCGGACTTCGGCGTCATGATCAGCGCTTCGCACAACCCGATGCCCGACAACGGCATCAAGATCTTCGGCCCCGGCGGCCACAAGCTGGACGACGCCACCGAGGACCGGATCGAGGAACTGGTGCACCAGGGGCCCGGAAACCGGCCCACTGGCGCCCGGATCGGTCGGGTGGTGGACGCCGCGGACGCCCTCGACCGGTATCTGCGGCATGTCAGCAAGGCCGTGACGACCAGGTTGGACCAGCTCACCGTCGTCGTCGACTGCGCTAACGGTGCCGCCTGGGCAGCCGCGCCACAGGCCTACCGCGCCGCGGGCGCCAACGTCATCACGATCAATGCCGACCCCGACGGGCTGAACATCAACGAGCGCTGCGGCTCGACGCACATGGAGATCCTGCGATCCGCCGTGGTGTCGTATGGAGCCGACCTGGGCCTCGCGCACGACGGTGACGCTGACCGGTGCCTCGCCGTCGACGCGCATGGGCGCGTGATCGACGGCGACGCGATCATGGTCATCCTCGCCCTCGCCATGCAGGAGAGTGGGGAGCTGGCGTCGAACACCTTGGTGGCGACGGTGATGAGCAACCTCGGCCTGCACCTGGCGATGCGCACGGCCGGGGTCGAGGTACGCACGACGAGCGTGGGGGACCGTTATGTCCTCGAGGAACTGCGCGCCGGAGGATATTCGCTCGGCGGTGAACAGTCGGGCCACATCGTGATGCCGGCGTGGGGCACGACCGGCGACGGCATCGTCACCGGGTTGCGGTTGATGTCGCGGATGGCGCAGACGCGCACCCCGCTCGCAGCGCTCGCCGAGCCGATGCGCACGCTGCCTCAGGTTCTGATCAACGTCGCGGTTGCGGACAAGGCGACCGTCGCCGACGCGCCGTCTGTCCGCACCGCCGTTGCCGAGGTGGAAGCCGAACTCGGCGACACTGGTCGAATCCTGCTGCGCCCGTCGGGAACCGAGCAAGTCGTGCGGGTGATGGTGGAAGCGGCCGACGAAGACACCGCGCGGCAGTTGGCCGTGCGGGTGGCCGAGCAGGTCAGCGCGCAACGCTGAGGGTGGAACCGGTCGCGGTCGCCGCGCGTCCAACCCATACATGGGAGGAACGGACGCGGCTCGCGTCGATACCACCACCTTATTGAGCGTCGCACGGCAGTACCAGGGCGCGGCCGACGCCCTCGACGCCGCCATGCGAACACATCTGAGTGGCCTGGTGTTCGACGGCGCGGGCGCAGGCCGATCGTATGCCGCGGGGGGCGACGCGGTGCGGTCGGCGGTCGACGACGTGGTGAATCAGTTGCGGCGATGGTCACGTGCCTCGGCCGAGATCGCCATCGCGCTTGGTACCTGCATCGACCGGTACGCCGAAGCCGATGCGCGCGCTGCCGACCGGTTGGGCTGACATGGGCGAAACCTTCGATGCTGCGGCACGATTGGCCGATGGCACCCCCGGCGTCGGCGATGTCACGCAGTACGTCCTGGCATGCCAGAGCCTGGGCTACCGACATCCAGACCTGACGACGCATCCCGGGCAACTACACGATTGGTATGCCGCCGAGACCGGTATGGACCTGAATGCTCTCGAAACCGACTGTGCCGCATTGCAAGCCGCCGCGACGGCGGCCGAGGATGTGCTCGCACGCCAAGAAGCTCAGCTGGCCGCGCTGACGGACGCGTGGCAGGGTCTGGGCGCGAACGCCTCGCGAGAGTTCCTGCGCAGCCATGCCGAAGCGGCGACGGTCGCTGCGACGGCCGTCCGCACCGCGGCAGTCGCACTGGCCGATCTGCGTGAGCGGCTGTGGCGGGCGGTGGACGACAAAGTGTCGAAGGTGCTGGCCATCGGCGACGGCGTGCGCGCCAGACGCGCGGACTGGTTGGCGGCAGCGCACAGCGTCACCACGGGGGTTGGCGATCGGGCGGTCGCCAGTGAGTTGGTCGACCAGGAGGTGAAGCCGTTCGTGGACACGGTGATCGGCGGCGAGTGGCTCGAGGCAATGCGGGCGGCCACCGACGCGATCAATGCGGCTTACGAGGCCGTGGCGGCGGAACTCGCATCCGAGGCGGGCGCGACGTTCGAGATTCCCGGCGACCTCGGACCGGTGTGGACGCCGTCGACGGCGAGTGTCGGCGAGCCCCCGGCGGCGGGTGTCGGCGAAACCGCCGCGCGGAGTGTCCCGGCAACCCCAGGGGCGGTCGTTGCGGCAAACCCGACTCCACCGGCTCCCGTCGTGCCGGCCGGATGGGGCGCATCCGTGGCGAGTCCACCCCTTGCGCCGGCGCCACCCGCGCCGCCGCTGCCGATCGAACCTCCGGTCCCGCAGCCGGCGACCGCTTCGCCGATGCCCTCACTCGGCGGAGGGATGCCCGACTTCGGAGGCGGCCTAACGAGTTTCGGTCAGCAATTGGGAGACATGCTCGGCGGGTTGCTGGGCGACGGTGCGCTCGATGCCGCCGTCGACGACGGGGAGCCGGCGGGCCTGCCCGAAGAGGATCTCGGCGAAATCGACGACAGTGAAACGACAGAGACTGACGAGGCGTCAGAGGCGAGGGAGGCTGGCGAGGACAGCGATGACGCCGCGGCCGTGCCCGGCGAAGTCACCGATCCCGCGGTCGCCGAGCCGATGTGTCAACCCGAGCCGCGACCGAATTCCGATACCGCACCTCCCGAGGAGCCGGCCGCGACGGTGCCTCCAGAACCGCCGACCGTGACTGAAGAACCGCCGGCGGTGACGCCCGAGCCGTTGGTGGCGCCGCCGAAGCCACCGGACGCCGGCACCCCGTGCGAGATCGCCGCCGATGAACTACCGCAGGTCGGCGAATGAGCGACGGTTACGAACCGAAACCGAGGTCGGGGCCGTTGACCAGCAGCCGGACGCACTCGGCGGCGATCAATCGACTCCGGTGGTTCGTACCGCAGTGGTCGCACCAGAAATGGACGGCCCCGGTGTCGATCTCGTGACGCACGTCGCCCCTGGGCGTCATGGAGGTGCGCACACAGCGCTCGGACGTGATGGACGGTGGGTAGGTGATGGTTCCCATTGCCGCACCCCCTTCAGGAGTGAAACCCGGATACCCAAGACTGCATGACGATCACCACATTTGTGGTCACGGTTGGGTAACCAAATTGATGACAATCCGGCGTTGCCGCAACGGAGAGGCGGTCCAGCTACTACTGAAAGTTTGCTGGGCTGAGCAACTTTCGGCGCTGCAGACGAGTGCGCTGTAGCGTCCCTCTGGTGAAGTTGCGGCCGCGGGAGCTTTTGTTCTTCCTCATCCTGGGCGCGGGGGCGTCGCTCGTCGGCGACCACAGCCATGTCGTCACCGGCACCACCGAGTACTTCACCGATGCGGTGCCGTTCGTGTTCAGCAGCCCGATCTGGTTCCCGGTGCTCGTCGCGCTGGCAACGGTGTCACTGGCCGAACTTCGGCTGCGCCTACCGTCGCCGCGCGCCGACGTCACGGCGCGTCAAGGTCTCGCTGGTGTGGCCGCGGTGCTGGGCATCTACGTCACGACCGCACTGATCCACACCGCGCCCGTCGTTCCCGCGACCGCACTGATCGTCACGCTCGCGACCATCACCTGGTGTGCGCTGGGCGACGGTCCGTCGATCGTCGGCGGCTTACTGGCCGCGGTCATCGGCCCCGTGGTCGAGATCGTGATCGCCAAAGCGGGCCTGTTCGCGTATCACGACGCCTGTGACGGTCTGTTCGGCGTCGCGCCGTGGCTGGTGCCGCTGTACTTCGCGTTCGGTGTGGTGGTCTCGTTACTGGCCGAGATCGCGGCCAGGAACTCGCCGCGCTAGGCGCGTGCCGGACGCCGCGACCGCGTCGGGCGCCGACGCCGTTGCTGGTGGCCCCTGGCCGACGACGGCTGGTGCGGCCGCGTGGGTTCGGGCCTGCTGGCCACGATCGGATCACCGAATGTCCGCTCGCCCGGGGCGATTTCGCTCAGGACCGGATGCGACGAGCCGCTGAAGCGGGTGATCGTCGGCTTCACGCCGGCCTTGCGGGTCAGCTGTCGCACGTCGGACACCTGTTCGTCGAGCATCAACGTCACCACGGTGCCGTCGGCCCCCGCGCGCGCCGTGCGGCCCGACCGGTGCAGGTACGCCTTGTGTTCGACGGGCGGGTCGGCGTGCACGACAAGGCTCACGTCGTCGACGTGGATCCCGCGCGCGGCGATGTCGGTAGCGACCATCACGGTTGCCGAGCCGTCGGAGAATGCGGCGAGATTGCGGGTGCGCGCGTTCTGGGACAGGTTGCCGTGTAATTCCACTGCCGACACACCGCGCGAGTTCAGCTGTCGGGCAAGGTTCTTCGCGCCGTGCTTGGTGCGCGCGAACACGATGGTCCGGCCGGGCGATGCGGCCAGGTCGGCCAACACACCGAGGCGGGCGGCCTTGTCGACGTGCAGCACATGGTGTTCCATCGCGGTCACCGGCGATTGCTCCGAATCGACACTGTGCACAACGGGATCGGTCAGGTACCGCTTCACCAGCACATCGACGCCGCCGTCGAGGGTGGCCGAGAACAGCATGCGCTGCCCGTTGCGAGGAGTCTTGTCCAGCAGGCGTTTCACCGGGGGAAGGAAGCCGAGGTCGGCCATGTGGTCGGCCTCGTCCAGCACGGTGATCTCGACGCCCGACAGGTCGGCATGGCGCGATTTGACGTGATCTTCGAGCCTGCCCGGGCAGGCGATGACAATGTCGACGCCTTGACGCAGCGCCTGGATCTGCGGGTTGGGACCCACACCACCGATGATCGTCACCGAGCGCAGGTTGGTGGCCGCCGCCAACGGTGCCAGCGACGCGCTGATCTGGGCAGCCAGCTCGCGCGTCGGCGCGAGGATGAGGGCACGCGGGCGGCCGGGCACGCGTTTGGCCGGGCTCGCAGTGAGTCTGGTCACCACAGGCAGCAGGAAGGCGTAGGTCTTCCCGGATCCGGTGCGGCCGCGGCCGAGGACATCGCGACCGGCCAGTGAGTCGGGCAGCGTCGCCGCCTGGATCGGGAAGGGTGACTCGACGCCGTCGGCGGCGAGAGTGTCGACGACCGCCTTCGGCAGGCCGAGGTCGACGAAAGTGGGCACGGTTGTGCCACTGGGGATTTGCACAGACAAGTGGAAACTCCGAAAGTTCAGTGTGGTCGTCCTGCCCGGCGCGGATGATCCGCGGCGCTCGGTGTGACGATCGAACGGGGTCGATTATCGCCTTCGGCGATGCGGCAAAAGGCAGAACAGAAGATGCCGCTGTGCCCACTGTACAGGGGCAGCGGCGATCGGCGTAATCGGCTAAGGCAGCAAGCCGTGCAGTTCCTCGACGAATCCGACGATTTCACTGCGGTCGACGGAAAGCGGCTGCAGCAGAAGCGTCGTCGCACCGGCTTCGGCGAATGCGGCCAGTCGCTCCTTGACGTACCCACGAGGTCCGACCAGTGACACGCTGCGCACCAGTTCGTCCGGCACCGCCGCGATCGCCTCGGTCTTCTTGCCCGCAAGGTAGAGGTCCTGGATGGTGTTGGCGACCTCGCCGTACCCGTAGCGGGTGGCCAGGTTGTGGTAGAAGTTGCGGCCGCGCGCGCCCATACCGCCGAGGTACAACGCCAACTGCGGCTTCACCCAGGACAGCCGGTCATCGACGTCCTCGCCGATGGCCAGGGGAGCGCTGACCATGACGTCGAGTGGGCCCAACGAGGGGTCACGTTTGGCGAACCCGGCGCGCAGCGCCTCACCCCACACGGCGTCGGCCTGTTCAGGGAAGAAGAACACCGGCTGCCATCCCTCGGCGATCTCCGCGGTGAGTTCCACGTTCTTCGGCCCCAGAGCGGCGATTGTGATCGGAATACGTTCGCGTACAGGGTGATTGATCAACTGCAACGGCTTGCCCAGGCCGGTGCCCCGGGCCCCGGGTCCCTCGCTGGGCAGCGGAATCTGATAGTGCTTTCCGTCGAACTGCACACGCTCGCGACGCCACACCTGCCTGCAGATCTCGACCACTTCGCGGGTGCGCCCCAGCGGCGCGTCGAACGGCACGCCGTGGAAGCCCTCCATCACCTGTGGGCCGGACGTACCGATGCCGAGCCGGAAACGGCCGCCGGAGACATAGTCGAGACCCGCGGCCGTCATCCCCAACAACGTCGGCGTGCGGATGTAGATCGGCACCACGCCCGTCCCGAGTTCCATGCGCGTCGTCCTGGCCGCCAGGAATCCGAGCTGGCTGATCGCGTCGTACGAGTACGCCTCGGCCACCAAGGCGAGATCGACGCCGACCTTCTCGAGCTCGACGACCTGATCGACGGCCTGGAGAAACCCGTCGGTGTAGTTGAGGAAGATCCCGGTGCGCATCATCGAGTTATACACCCAACCGGTTGGTTGGTCACCCTCAGGGCTTCAGCAGCGCGACGACCTTGTTCTCCAGGTCCACCGGGTCTTCGGCGAACGGGTCGACGTTCGGGGCCTTCGGCAGGGCGATGTCGGGATCGGCGAAGTCGCGGTAGGTCTTGTCGCCGGTCAGGGTGTGCAGCAGGTAGCCGGTGATCAGCGCCCGCACCACCTTCTGGGTGCTGCGGTCGGCTCCTGGCAGGCCGACGGCGCGGGCCAGCCGACGGCCCTCGATCAGCCCGCCCGGCTTGGCCCCGTTGACCGTGCGCAGCGTGGCTTTGTTCCACGTCCGGGCCAGCTCGACCGCATTGGAGCGCAGCGTCATCGGGTCACCCGGACCACTGAGCACCAGGCCGGGTACCTCCAGCGTCGCCGCGGGCTCCTCGGCGGGTGGCGAGGTGACTGTGGGGAAAATCGCAACGACGGCTTTCGGCTTGACCGGCATCCCCGCCGCGGTGAACACGGCTGCGGACCCGCCGAACCCGTGCCCGACCACGCCGAGCTTGTTGGGATGCACGCTGATCTCTCCCGCTCCCAGCCGGACCCCGGTGATGATGTCGAGCGTCGTGCCCAGGTCATAGGCGAAGTTCAGCGCCGACGGCGCCAAACCCGTCTCGGTCGCCGGCGCCGCCGCGACGATGCCCCAGGACGCCAGATGCTCCAGCGTGCCGGAATAGCGGTCGGCTGTGGCGAGCCAATCGTGGCCGAACGCCACGCCGGGCAGGCTGAAACCGGAATCGGGGGTGAACACGACACCGGGAAGCCCGGCGAAGGCCAGGTCACCTCGCAAAACGCGGTGCGGACCGCGGCGGGTCAGGGCCTTGAAGAGCTTCTTCGTACTGGCCACCAGACGACCGTAGCCGACGGGGTTCTGAGCTGCTCTTGCACTACCCTGAATGGCTATGTGTGGAATCGTCGGCTATGTCGGGCAGCGTCCTGCCTGCGACATCGTCGTCGACGCGCTGCGCCGGATGGAGTACCGAGGCTACGACTCGTCGGGTGTGGCTCTGCTGGACGGACGCGGCGGGCTCACGGTCCGCCGCCGGGCCGGGCGACTGGCCAACCTGGAAGCCGCGCTGGCCGACGCCGACGCGTCCAGCCTCGGGGGCAACACCGGCCTGGGGCATACCCGGTGGGCCACCCACGGCAGACCCACAGACCGCAACGCCCACCCGCACCGCGACGCCGCGGGCAAGATCGCCGTCGTCCACAACGGGATCATCGAGAACTACGCCGCCTTGCGGGCCGAACTCGAGAAGACCGGGGTGGAGTTCGCCAGCGACACCGACACCGAGGTCGCGGTGCATTTGGTCTCCTGGCAGTTCCACCACGGCCCCACCGCCGGAGATTTCCCCGCGTCCGTGCTCGCGGTGCTGCGGCGCCTCGAAGGGCACTTCACGCTGGTGTTCGCCAACGCCGACGATCCGGGCACGATCGTGGCGGCGCGCCGCTCCACGCCCCTGGTGGTCGGCGTCGGTGACGGCGAGATGTTCGTCGGTTCGGACGTCGCCGCGTTCATCGAGCACACCCGCGACGCAGTGGAGCTTGGCCAGGATCAGGCAGTGGTCGTGACCGCCGACGGATATCGCATCACCGACTTCCACGGTGTGGACGACGGTGCGAACGCGCGGTCGTTCCATATCGACTGGGACATGTCGGCTGCCGAAAAGGGCGGCTACGAGTACTTCATGCTCAAAGAGATCGCCGAGCAGCCCGCTGCGGTTTCCGACACGCTGTTGGGCCACTTCGTCGACAACCGTATCGTCCTGGACGAGCAGCGGTTGTCCGATCAGGAACTGCGTGAGGTCGACAAGATCTTCGTGGTGGCATGCGGCACCGCTTACCACTCCGGGCTGCTGGCCAAGTACGCGATCGAGCACTGGACGAGGCTGCCCGTCGAGGCCGAGCTCGCCAGCGAATTCCGTTACCGCGACCCGGTTCTGGACAGCCATACCTTGGTGGTGGCGATCTCGCAGTCCGGCGAGACCGCCGACACCCTGGAGGCGGTGCGGCACGCCAAGGAGCAGAAGGCCAAGGTGCTGGCGATCTGTAACACCAACGGCAGCCAGATCCCGCGCGAATGCGATGCGGTGCTCTACACCCGTGCCGGACCCGAGATCGGGGTGGCGTCGACAAAGACGTTCCTCGCCCAGATCGCGGCCAATTACCTTGTCGGGCTTGCGCTCGCGCAGGCGCGCGGCACGAAGTACCCCGACGAGGTGGAGCGCGAGTACCGCGAGCTGGAGGCCATGCCCGAGCTGGTCGCGCGGGTGCTGGAGATCGTCGAACCGGTCAGGGCGTTGGCCCACCGCTTCGCCCAGTCGCAGACGGTGCTGTTTCTCGGCAGGCACGTCGGTTACCCGGTCGCGCTCGAAGGTGCGCTCAAGCTCAAGGAGCTGGCGTACATGCACGCCGAAGGCTTCGCGGCGGGTGAGCTCAAACACGGTCCGATCGCGCTGATCGAGGACGACCTCCCGGTCATCGTCGTGATGCCTTCACTGAAGAACGCGCCGATGTTGCACGCCAAGCTGCTGTCGAACATCCGCGAGATCCAGGCGCGCGGCGCGATCACCATCGTGATCGCCGAAGAGGGCGACGACACGGTCCGCCCTTTCGCCGATCACCTGATCGAGATCCCGGCGGTGTCAACGCTTCTGCAGCCGCTGCTGTCGACGATCCCGCTGCAGGTGTTCGCCGCGGGGGTGGCGCAGGCGCGCGGCTATGACGTCGACAAGCCCCGTAACCTGGCCAAGTCCGTCACCGTCGAGTAGTGGCGGGCCGGGTCGGGAACTTCAAGGGCGATCGGGCTCGCCGCCACTTCCTCGAGGTCTACCGGGCCGCGATGGCAGAGCTGCCCGAGGTCGCCGAATCACACGACGTTGCAACGTCATTCGGGTCCGTGCGGGTGTACCGGTTCGCCGGGCCGCCCGATCTGACGCCCGTCGTACTGCTCCCCGGTCGCAACGCTTCGGTCCCGATGTGGCGGGGCAACATCCCCCTGCTGCAACGGCATCGGCCGGTGATCGGGATCGACCTGCTCGGGGAGGCGGGGCTCTCCGTGCAGGAAAAACCGATCACCGGACCCGACGACGAGGCGCACTGGCTCGACGAGGCGTTCGCGGGCGCCGGGCTGGACCGAGTGCATCTGATGGGAGTGTCGATCGGTGGCTGGACGGCGGCCAACTACGCCGCCCGCCGCCCCGGCCGAGCCGCCTCGCTGGTGCTGCTCGATGCCGTGTTCACCTTTGCCCCGGTCGCAGTCAAGGCTGTACTGGCCTCGCCCGCGTTGTTCCTTCCCGGTGTGCCCGAGAATTTGCGCAGGCGCGTGCTCCGCTGGATCTCCGGCGGCGCCGACATCGACGAGGCGGCAACCGAAGCGGCACTGATCTCCTCCGGCTCAACCGATTACACCGTGCGCAAGGCGATGCCGAAGATGATCACCGACGAACAGCTGGGCTCACTGGTCATACCAGTGCTGGCCCTGATCGGGGGGCGCAGCGTGATGCACGACGCCGACCGGGCGGCGCAGCGGGCGCGGCGCCTGCTTCCGCGGGGCCAGGTCGAAGTGTGGCCCGGTGCCTCGCATGCGATCAACGGCGAGTACGCGGTCGAGATCACCGAACGGGCAGTCGATTTCTGGGCCGATGCAGACGGGCGAAACTGAGCCTCTCGGCACTGTTTGCCACTAACGTGAGCAGCGATGCGGCACTACTACACCGCGGACCAGATTCGCGAGGCTGAAGCGCCGCTATTGGCGTCCCTGCCCGACGGTGCCCTGATGCGCCGCGCCGCAAACGGTCTTGCCGTCGCGATCGCGCGCGAACTGGTGTTACGCACCGGCGGAGTCTCCGGGAGACGCATCTGCGCCGTGGTCGGTTCGGGCGACAACGGCGGCGACGCGCTGTGGGCGGCGACATTCCTCTGCCGGCGCGGCGCCGGTTCCGCCGCCATCTTGCTCAATCCGGACCGCACCCACCGCAAGGCGCTGGCAGCGTTCATCGCCGCCGGTGGGCGTGTCGTCGAATCGATTCCGGCGAGCACCGCTCTGGTGATCGACGGCGTGGTGGGGATCTCCGGGTCCGGGCCGCTGCGGCCGAACGCCGCCGAGGTGTTCGCCGCCGTCCACGAAGCGGGCGTTCCGGTGGTGGCCGTCGACATCCCCAGCGGCATGGACGTGCGGACCGCGGTCACCGAGGGGCCCCATGTGCGGGCCGCGTTGACCGTCACGTTCGGCGGTCTCAAACCCGTTCACGCACTGGGGGAATGCGGTCATGTCGAGTTGGTCGACATCGGTCTGCAGTTGCCGGCGTCCGACATGGTGTCGTTCGATGCCGCCGATGTAGCTGCTCGCTGGCCGGTGCCCGGCCCGACCGACGACAAATACACCCAGGGGGTCACGGGCATCCTGGCCGGCTCGGCCACCTACCCCGGCGCTGCGGTGTTGTGCACGGGTGCGGCCGTCGCGGCGACCTCGGGCATGGTCCGGTACGCCGGATCCGCCGGGCAGCAGGTTCTCTCGCAGTGGCCGGAGGTGATCGCCGCGCCGAACGCCAGCGCGTCGGGGCGGGTGCAGGCGTGGGCCGTGGGGCCCGGCCTGGGTACCGATGACACCGGCGCGGCCGCCCTGTGGTTCGCGTTGGACAGCGGGCTGCCGGTGGTCGTCGACGCCGACGGGCTGACCATCCTGGCCGCCCATCCCGATCTCGTCGACGGTCGCGAGGCGGCGACGGTGTTGACGCCGCACGCGGGCGAGTTCGCGCGCCTTGCCGGTTCGCCGCCCGGCGACGATCGCGTCGGTGCCACCCGCAGGCTGGCCGACCGGCTCGGTGTCACCGTACTGCTGAAGGGCAACGTGACCGTCATCGCCGAACCCGGCGGCCCGGTCTACCTGAACCCGGCGGGTCAATCATGGGCCGCCACAGCGGGTTCCGGTGATGTGCTGACCGGCGTCATCGGCGCTTTGCTCGCCGCGGGTTTACCCGCCGGCGAGGCGGCCGCCGCTGGTGCGTTCGTCCACGCCCGCGCCGCGAACCTGGCCGCCTCCGACCCAGGACCGCATCCCGCCCCGACGTCGGCGTCGCGCATTCTAGCGCACGTCCGAACCGCCTTAGCCAGTCTGTAAGCCAGCCTGTTACGAGAGGAAACCTCATGTCGCCCAGCCGCAGTCACGCACCGCAGGTTGCCCCCGCCTACACCGGACGGCTGGCGATGGCGCCGGTGCCGTCGCTGCGGTTGCCCGACGATGCGATGGATCCCGATGCCGCGTACCGGTTCATCCACGACGAACTGATGCTCGACGGCAGTTCCCGGCTGAACCTGGCCACGTTCGTCACGACGTGGATGGACCCGCAGGCCGAACGGCTGATGGCCGAGACGTTCGACAAGAACATGATCGACAAAGACGAGTACCCGGCGACCGCCGCGATCGAGCAGCGGTGCGTATGCATGGTGGCCGATCTGTTCCACGCCGAAGACCTGCGCGACGACGACCCGTCGAGCGCGATCGGTGTCTCGACCATCGGTTCCAGCGAGGCGGTGATGCTGGCCGGACTCGCGATGAAGTGGCGGTGGCGCGACCGCGTCGGCGACAAGTGGAAAGGTCGCACACCGAACCTGGTGATGGGCGCGAATGTTCAGGTGGTCTGGGAGAAGTTCTGCCGCTACTTCGACGTCGAGGCGCGATACCTGCCGATGGCCGAGGACCGCTACGTCATCACACCCGAACAGGTGCTCGACAACATCGACGAGGACACCATCGGTGTGGTGGCGATCCTCGGCACCACCTACACCGGGGAGTTGGAACCCATCGGTGAGATCTGCGCCGCGCTCGACAAACTCGCCACGGACGGCGGCCTGGACATCCCCGTTCACGTCGATGCGGCAAGCGGCGGCTTCGTGGTGCCGTTCCTGCATCCGGACCTGGAATGGGACTTCCGGCTTCCGCGTGTGGTGTCGATCAACGTCAGCGGCCACAAGTACGGCCTGACCTATCCCGGGATCGGCTTCGTGGTGTGGCGCAGTGCGGAGTACCTGCCCGAGGGCCTCGTTTTCCACGTGAACTATCTCGGCGGCGACATGCCGACGTTCACGCTGAACTTCTCCCGGCCCGGCAACCAAGTCGTCGGGCAGTACTACAACTTCCTGCGGCTCGGCCGTGGGGGCTACTCACAAGTGATGCAGTCGCTTTCGCAGACCGCGCGGTGGCTTGGTGACCAACTGCGCGAAAGCGAACACTTCGAGGTCGTCGCGGACGGATCGGCGATCCCGGTGGTGAGTTTCAAGCTCGCCGGCGACTTCGGTTACACGGAGTTCGACATCTCCCAGGGCCTGCGCGCGTTCGGCTGGCAGGTACCGGCCTACACGATGCCGGAGGGCGCCACCGATGTCACGATGCTGCGCATCGTGGTGCGGGAGGGGTTCTCGGCGGACCTGGCCCGAGCGCTGCACGACGACATGGTCACCGTGCTCTCCCACCTCGACGAGCTCAAACCGCGCGGCCACTTCAACCAGTTCCAGCCGTTCGCCCACTGACCGTCGGGCCTCCGCCCGTCGTCTGGGACAATCGGCCGTGGTGAAACGACGATGCACACGACCGAGCTGACGACGCCGACCGCGACCGCGGCCCCCCAGGCGGTGGTCGACCTCGACGCGATCGCCCACAATGTGCGGCTGCTGCGCGACCTCGCGGGCACCGCGCAGGTGATGGTCGTCGTCAAGGCCGACGGATACGGACACGGCGCCACCCAGGTGAGCCGGGTCGCGCTCGCCGCGGGCGCCACCGAACTCGGGGTGGCGACCGTCGCCGAGGCGTTGGCGCTGCGCGGGGACGGCATCACCGCTCCGGTGCTGGCCTGGCTGCATCCGCCGGGCACCGACTTCGCGCCCGCGCTGGCCGCCGACGTGCAGATCGCGGTGTCGTCGGTGCGCCAACTCGACGACCTGCTCGACGCCGTCGCACAGACCGGGCGCAGTGCCTCGGTGACCGTCAAGGTCGACACCGGGCTGAGCCGCAACGGCGTCGGTCGCGACAACTACCCGGCGATGATCGCGGCGGTCGAGCGGGCGCAGGCCGCCGGAGCGGTCAGCGTACGGGGGCTGATGTCGCACCTCGTGCACGGTGACCGGCCCGACGATCCGCTCAACGGCATACAGGCGCAGCGGCTCACCGAGATGCGGACCTACGCGGCCGAACAGGGTGTGCAGTTCGAGATCACCCACCTGAGCAACAGCCCGGCCGCGATGACACGGCCAGACCTGGGCATGGACCTGGTGCGCGTCGGTATCGCGGTGTACGGCCAGACCCCGATACCCGAGCGCGGCAACATGGGCCTGCGTCCGGCGATGACCCTGAAATGCCCTGTGACACTGGTCCGCTCGCTGCGCGCGGGCGACGGCGTATCCTATGGGCACACCTGGGTCGCCGACCGCGACACCACCGTGGCGCTGTTGCCCGTCGGGTACGCCGACGGGGTGTTCCGCCCGCTGAGCAACCGCATCGACGTGATGATCAACGGCAGGCGGTGCCGCAACGTCGGCCGGATTTGCATGGACCAGTTCGTCGTGGACCTCGGACCGGAAGGCAGGGCGGCAGAAGGTGACGACGCGATCCTGTTCGGGCCTGGCATCCACGGTGAACCGACGGCCCAGGAGTGGGCCGACCTGCTCGGAACCATCAACTACGAGGTCGTGACGAGCCCGCGTGGCCGGTTCGTGCGGACCTACACCGGATCGACGGACAAGACACCTTGATGGACAACGGGATTCCGATTTCACGCCGCGGCCGCAACGCGAACGGGCGCTGGCTCGCGGGTGCAGCCGGCCTGACCGCGGTCGGCAGCGCGGCGGGGATGTCGGCCGCGCGCTCGCTGCGGCGTCGACTCGACACCGTGGACCACTACAAGGACGAGGATTTCGAACTCCTCGACGCCGACCGCAGCTCCGTCGTCACCACACCCGACGGCGTGTCGCTGGCGGTCCGCGAGGTCGGCCCGCAAGACGCGCCGCTGACCGTGGTGTTCGCGCACGGATTCTGTCTGCGCATGGGTGCCTTCTACTTTCAGCGCGTCCGGCTGACTGAGCAGTGGGGACCTCAAGTCCGGATGGTGTTCTACGACCAGCGCGGACACGGTCAGTCCGACGAGGCGCCGCCGGAGACCTATACGGTGACCCAGCTCGGACAGGATCTCGAGGCCGTGCTGGCGGTCGTGGTCCCGCGGGGCCCTGTGGTGCTGGTCGGACACTCGATGGGCGGAATGACCGTACTGTCGCATGCGCGACAGTACCCGCACCACTATCCGAAGCGGATCGTCGGCGCCGCGATCATCGCGTCTGCCGCCGAAGGGGTTTCGCGCTCGCCGCTCGGTGAGATCCTGAAGAACCCGGCACTGGAGGCGGCCCGATTCGCGGTCCGGTACGCGCCCAAGATGGTGCACCGAACCCGCGGCGCCGCGAAGTCGGTGATCGCGCCGATCCTGCGCGCCGCGTCCTACGGCGACGAGAAGATCAGCCCGAGCGTCGTGGCGTTCTCGGAACGGATGATGCACGACACCCCGATCGCGACGCTCGTCGAATTCCTGCACGCGCTCGAGGTGCACAACGAGATCGACGGCCTGACCACGCTGGCCAAGGTGCCGACCCTGATCGCGTGTGGTGACCGCGACCTGCTGACGCCGATGGAGTACTCGCAGGCCATGGCCGCGGTTCTGCCGAAGGCGCAAGTGGTGATCGTCGGCGGCGCTGGACATCTCGTCCAACTCGAACAACCCGAGGCGATCAACGAGGCACTGGTCCGACTCGTCGAACGCGCGACACCGTCCAAGCTCGTCGCGTTGACGAGGCGGGTGCGCGAGAAGGTCCGCCATAATGGGTGAACGCAGCTCGGGCACGGCCGAACTGTCGACCGCAGAGGACACCGTCGCGCTCGGCGCCGAACTCGGTAGACAACTGCACGCGGGCGACGTCGTCGTCCTCTCCGGACCGCTCGGCGCGGGAAAGACGGTGCTGGCCAAGGGTATTGCTCAGGCGATGGAGGTGGAGGGTCCGGTGATCTCGCCGACCTTCGTGCTGGCACGCGTACACCGGGCGCGCCGATCGGGTGCGCCGGCCATGATCCACGTCGACATGTATCGCCTCCTCGACCACCCGTCGGTCGACCTGCTCGCCGAACTCGACTCGCTGGACCTGGACACCGATCTCGACGACGCCGTCGTGGTCGTCGAATGGGGTGAGGGGCTGGCCGAACGGCTCTCCGACAGCCACCTCGACGTGCGGCTCGAGCGTGCCCGCGACACCGAGGTTCGCACCGCGGTGTGGGAATGGAGCAAGGCGTGAACGTACTGGCCATCGACACCGCGACGCCTGCGGTGACGGCGGGCGTGGTCGGCCTCGACGGAGTGCAGGTGCTCGCCGAGCGGGTGACGGTCGACGCTCGGGCACACGCCGAGCAGCTCACCCCGAATGCGGTGGCGGCGCTGGCCGACGCGGGGCTCGGTGTCGACGAATTGGACGCGGTGGTCGTCGGGTGCGGCCCGGGACCGTTCACCGGCCTGCGCGTCGGGATGGCGACCGCCGCGGCCTACGGGCACGCGCTGGACATCCCGGTCCACGGCGTCTGCAGCCTGGATGCGATCGGTGTGGACACCGTCGGCGACGTGCTCGTGGTGACGGACGCGCGCCGTCGAGAGGTCTACTGGGCGCACTACCGCGACGGGGTGCGTGCCGACGGACCCGCCGTCTGCGCAGCCGCGGACGTGCCAGCGGGCGCCACGGCGGTCGCCGGGTCACCCGAGCACGCGACGCTGTTCGACCTGCCGCGTCAGGCTCCGGTGTATCCGACCGCGTCGGGGTTGGTGCGCGCAGTGGCGGACTGGAACATCGAACCGGCCCCTCTCGTCCCGCTGTATTTGCGCCGCCCCGACGCCAAACCGTCGGTGGCCAAGCGATGAGCATCGAGTACGGGCCGTTGAAGCCGTCGGATGCGGCCAGATGCGCCGAGCTGGAGGCCCAGCTGTTCGACGGCGACGATCCGTGGCCCGAGCGCGCCTTCCTCGCCGAACTCGCCGCCAAGCACATCCGCTACGTCGCCGCACGCGATCAGGACAAGCTCGTCGGATACGCCGGTATCGCCCGCCTTGGCCGAAAGAAGCCCTACGAGTACGAGATCCATACCATCGGCGTTGACCCCGCCTACCGGGGCCAGGGGATCGGCAAGCGCATGCTGGCCGAATTGCTCGACCACGCCTCGGGCGGGTGCGTGTTCCTCGAGGTTCGCACCGACAACGAAGCGGCGATCAAGATGTACGAGAGTTTCGGCTTCACCAATGTGGGGCTGCGCAAACGCTATTACCGGGCCAGCGGCGCCGACGCCTATACGATGCGACGAGACGCGACATGACGATCATCCTGGCCATCGAGAGCTCCTGCGACGAAACCGGCGTCGGCATCGCCGAATTGGGCGCCGACGGTTCGGTGCGGCTGCTGGCCGACGAGGTCGCGTCCAGCGTCGACGAACACGCTCGGTTCGGCGGCGTCGTTCCTGAGATCGCATCCCGCGCGCACTTGGAGGCGCTGGGACCGACGATGCGCCGCGCGCTGCAGGCGGCCGGCGTGACCAGACCCGACGTCGTCGCCGCGACGATCGGACCGGGCCTGGCGGGTGCCCTGCTGGTGGGAGTGGCTGCGGCCAAGGCCTATTCGGCGGCCTGGCAGGTCCCGTTCTACGCCGTCAACCACCTGGGCGGGCATCTGGCCGCCGACGTTTACGACCACGGCTCGCTGCCGGAGAGCATCGGTCTGCTGGTCTCGGGCGGGCACACCAACCTGCTGCACGTGCGATCGCTCGGCGAGCCGATCGTCGAGCTCGGCAGCACCGTCGACGACGCCGCAGGGGAGGCCTACGACAAGGTGGCGCGCCTGCTGGGCCTGGGCTATCCCGGCGGCAAAGTGCTCGACGAGCTGGCCCGCGATGGCGACCGGGACGCGATCGTGTTCCCGAGGGGGATGACCGGCCCGCGCGACGATCCGTACGCGTTCAGCTTCTCGGGGCTCAAGACCGCAGTCGCCCGCTACGTCGAGAGTCACCCGGAAGCGTCGACGGCGGATGTCGCGGCCGGCTTCCAGGAGGCGGTCGCCGACGTGCTGACGCTCAAGGCGGTGCGGGCATGCACGACCCTGGGGGTCGACACACTGCTCATCGCCGGCGGCGTGGCGGCGAACTCGCGGCTGCGCGAGCTGGCCGAGGAGCGATGCGCCGCCAACGGGCTGACGCTGCGCATTCCGCGACCACGCCTGTGCACCGATAACGGCGCGATGATCGCCTCGTTCGCGGCGCACCTGATCGCTGCGGGGGCCCGGCCGTCCCAGCTGGACGCGGCCAGCGATCCGGGTCTGCCCGTCGTGCAGGCACAAGTGGCCTGATCTTGTCGATACCCGGCCTTGAGTGCTAGCACTCTCGTGTATAGAGTGCTAGGTGGCACGCGACCAATCCCTGCGCCGGCACCCGCGACGACGGTGCGTGGGCACGGACGCATGCCGAACACCTGGTAACTGAGAGATCCGGATACCCGGATCGACACCCGAACTAGTGGAGGGCTCCATCGTGGCGAGCGTGAACATCAAGCCACTCGAGGACAAGATCCTCGTTCAGGCCAACGAGGCCGAGACCACGACCGCATCCGGTCTGGTCATTCCCGACACCGCCAAGGAAAAGCCGCAGGAAGGCACCGTCGTCGCAGTTGGCCCCGGCCGCTGGGACGAGGACGGCGAGAAGCGCATCCCGCTGGACGTCTCCGAGGGCGACACCGTCATCTACAGCAAGTACGGCGGCACCGAGATCAAGTACAACGGCGAGGAGTACCTGATCCTCTCGGCACGCGACGTGCTGGCCGTCGTCAACAAGTAAGCACCCGTGTTCCGCCCCGGGAATCCCCGTCTCACGGGTGATTTCCGGGGCGGCATGCGTCTATAGCGAATTGCGACTCAAAGAAAGACACCTATGAGTAAGCAGATTGAGTTCAACGAAACTGCGCGCCGCGCAATGGAAGCCGGCGTGGACAAGCTGGCCGACGCGGTGCGGGTGACCCTTGGGCCGCGCGGCAGGAACGTGGTGTTGGCCAAGTCGTGGGGCGGGCCGACCATCACCAACGACGGTGTGACGATCGCCCGTGAGATCGACCTGGAGGACCCGTTCGAAAACCTCGGGGCCCAGCTGCTCAAGTCGGTCGCCACCAAGACCAACGACGTCACCGGCGACGGCACCACCACCGCGACTGTGCTGGCGCAGGCCCTGGTCAAGGGCGGGCTGCGCAACGTCGCCGCCGGCGCCAACCCGATCGCGCTCGGCGCGGGCATCGCCAAGGCCGCCGACGCCGTGTCGGAGGCCTTGCTGGCCGCGGCGACGCCGGTCTCGGAGAAGAACGCCATCGCCCAGGTCGCGACGGTCTCGTCTCGTGACGAGACGGTTGGCGAGCTGGTCGGTGAGGCGATGACGAAGGTCGGCGCCGACGGCGTCGTGTCCGTCGAGGAATCCTCCACGCTGGAGACCTACCTGGAGATGACCGACGGCGTCGGCTTCGACAAGGGCTACCTTTCGGCGTACTTCGTCACCGACTTCGACGCCCAGGAGGCGGTGCTCGAGGACGCGCTGGTGCTGTTGCACCGGGAGAAGATCAGCTCGCTGCCCGACCTGCTTCCGCTGCTGGAGAAGGTCGCCGAGGCGGGTAAGCCGCTGCTGATCGTCGCCGAAGACGTTGAGGGTGAGCCGCTCTCGACGCTGGTGGTCAATGCCATCCGCAAGACCTTGAAGGCCGTTGCGGTCAAGGCGCCGTTCTTCGGCGACCGCCGCAAGGCGTTCCTCGACGACCTCGCCATCGTCACCGGCGGCCAGGTCGTCAACCCGGACGTCGGCCTGGTACTGCGCGAGGTGGGTCTCGAGGTGCTGGGCACCGCTCGGCGCGTCGTGGTGGACAAGGACAGCACCACGATCGTCGAAGGTGGCGGCACCAAGGAGGCCATCGAGGCGCGAAAAGCGCAGCTGCGCTCCGAGATCGAGGCCTCCGATTCCGACTGGGATCGCGAGAAGCTCGAGGAGCGGCTGGCCAAGCTGGCCGGCGGCGTTGCCGTCATCCAGGTGGGTGCGGCGACCGAGACCGACCTGAAGAAGCGTAAGGAAGCCGTCGAGGATGCGGTCGCGGCGGCCAAGGCCGCTGTCGAAGAGGGTGTCATCGCCGGTGGCGGTGCGGCGCTGCTCCAGACGCGCGGCGCGCTGGAGAAGCTGCGTGACAGCCTGTCCGGCGACGAGCGTCTCGGTGTCGAGTTGTTCGCGCGCGCCCTCGGTTCCCCGCTGTACTGGATCGCCACCAATGCCGGGCTGGACGGCGCGGTCGTGGTAAACAAGGTCGCGGATCTGCCTGCGGGACAAGGCTTCAACGCCGCGACACTCACCTTCGGTGATCTGGCGGCCGACGGCGTCGTCGACCCGGTCAAGGTCACGCGTTCGGCGGTGCTCAACGCTGCCTCGGTGGCCCGCATGGTGCTGACGACCGAGACCGCGGTGGTCGACAAGCCCGAGGAGCCGGAGGACGACGGCCACGGCCACGGCCACGGTCACCACCATCACTGAGCAGTAATACGAAACACCCCCGGTCACCAGGCCGGGGGTGTTTTGTTTTGCCATGGACCGCATTTTTCAGTGGGCATGGGATCGGTACGGGCCGCGGTATTCATGGGCCTTCTTGACGATCAGCTTCACGGTGTTGCTGCCGACCAACCTCGTTTTATCGTTCTGCATCGTTTCGTTGGAAGGCAGCGATAAACACGTCGAGGCGGCAATCGTGACGGTGATGGCGGTGCTGGCACTCGTATACGTATGGGTACTTCCCGGGGTTGGACATATTCGGCTCATGGAACGGTGGGCAGCTGGCAAAACAACCGAGCGCGCAGAGGTTTTGCGAGCCACCTACACCTGGGGCCGAGAAGCAGTCGCCCGTGCAGTAGTTAGCGGTGCGCTTATAGTCGCCCTCCTCGCGGCTTTTGTCGGTGTGATCGCGGGGGCTGACGGGTCGAGGCTCGTCCAGTATTCGATTCTGGGGGCCACAATCGGTATCGCGATCGCACTGATTGGGGTGCACAGTTTCGCTGAAGCTGCGATGAGACCGGCAAGACTTCACCTCGCCGGCGCAAGCGAGATTGGGGATGCCCTGCCGAGGACCCGTCCGAGTTTCGCCGCGTGGTCGAGCATCTCGATGATTGCTGCTATGTTCGCGTTCACCGTGGGCGGTGCGTTGGTGTCAGCCGCTGTCGATCACGTTCAGGAGGCGCCGGTTCTCGCCTTCCTCATCGCGGGTGCATTCACGCTCTTGTCTGCAGCGCCCGCCACTGTCGGCGCTGTCTTTGTCCCCTCCCTCCGTCCCATTCGTGACCTCGCCGAGGGAACAAAACGTGTTGCCGCCGGTGACTACGGCCAGCGCCTTCCCGTGGTACAGGACGATGATCTCGGTGCATTGGCGGCGTCGTTCAATCGGATGCAGGCGGGTTTGGCCGAGCGGCAACGACTTCAGTCTGCTTTCGGTACCTACGTCGATCCGTCGCTGGCGGCGCGGTTGCTCGAGCAGGGTGACGATGTGTTCACCGGTGAGCGGCGCGAGGTGACGGTGATGTTCGTCGACATCCGCGACTTCACACCATTCGCTGAGGCGAGTCCCGCAGAGGACATCGTCGCCCGACTCAATGCGCTGTTCGAGATCGTGGTACCCGCGGTGGTCGACGCCGGTGGGCACGTGAACAAGTTCCTTGGCGACGGCGCACTGGCAGTGTTCGGCGCTCCGAACGATCTCGCGAATCATGCTGACGCCGCGGTGACCGCGGCTGTGTTGATTCACCGTCTGGTCACCGACCGATTCGCGGGCGATCTGCGCATCGGTATCGGGATCAATACCGGAGTGGTGATCGCCGGGACCATTGGCGGGGGCAGCAAACTGGAGTTCACCCTGATCGGCGACACTGTCAACGTCGCGGCCCGCGTCGAACAGCTCACGAAGACCACCGGCGATCCGATACTTCTCACCAGCCAGACCGTCGACGGCCTAGATCGTCGACCTTTTGGGCTCCTCGACCGCGGCGCACACGCGTTGAAAGGGAAGTCCGCCAGGACGCAGGTATTCGGGCTCGACTCAACCATGAATCGTCTCGGTTGAGGTGGCTCACCTCTAGCACCTGTAGAGACATGTTTCAAGTCGTCGAGCGTGCGGCCACTGCGACAAATTCGTTGATTCTTCGCAACCAATGCATGCTCGACGTTGGGTCGGGCGTCGAAGGGAAAGGCGGCGCGCCTGCCGTTGCCGGTCCAGCCGTTTCCTTAGAATTTTTCTCCACCGGCGAGAGGATCAACGTGGGCAACACTGCTATCCGGCGATCCCCGCGACTGGGACTGCTGGTAGCCATCGCGGCGGCCAGTGTCGGTGTCATCTACGGCTACGACCTTTCCAACATCGCCGGTGCGCTTCTGTTCATCACCGACGAGTTCGGCTTGACCACTCGGCAGCAGGAATTGGTAACCACGGCGATAGTCATCGGCCAGATCGCCGGGGCGGTCGGCGGCGGGATGCTCGCCAACGCGATCGGGCGCAAGAAGTCGATGGTGCTCGTCGCCGTCGCGTACGCGGCCTTCGCGCTTCTCAGCGCGTTGTCGGTGTCGGTGCCCATGCTGCTGCTGTCGCGTTTTCTGCTTGGCCTCACCATCGGTGTGTCGGTGGTGGTCGTGCCGGTGTTCGTCGCCGAGTCAGCACCGGCGAAGGTCCGCGGTTCGCTGTTGGTCGCCTACCAGGTGGCCACGGTCGTCGGCATCATCATCGGTTACCTGGTCGCGTACTTCCTGGCCAGCTCGGGCAGTTGGCGGTGGATGCTCGGCCTGGCCGCGATACCGGCAGTGCTCGTGACGTTGCTACTGCTGTGGATGCCGGACACTGCGCGGTGGTACATGCTCAAGGGCCGGGTCGAGGAGGCCCGGCAAACCTTGCGCCGGGTCGAGCCGAGCGCCGACGTCGAGGCCGAACTCGCCGAAATCAGGCGCGCGCTCAAGGAGGAAACCGGCGGCGCGGTGCGCGAGATGCTCCGGCGGCCCTACCTTCGCGCCACGGTTTTCGTCGTGGTGCTCGGTTTCTTCATCCAGATCACCGGCATCAACGCGATCGTCTACTACAGCCCGAGACTGTTCGAGGCCATGGGCTTCGAAGGGTACTTCGCGCTGCTGATACTTCCAGCGCTGATCCAGGTCGCCGCCCTAGTAGCGGTGTTCGTCTCGCTCATGCTGGTCGACCGGGTAGGTCGACGACCGATACTGCTGGGCGGCATCGCGATGATGGTCGCCGCTAACGCCATGCTGATCGGCGTTTTTGTTGCGGGCACGGAGTTCGGTGGTGCGCTCACCGCGGTCGGGTTCCTCGGCGTGCTGTTGTTCACGATCGGGTTCACCTTCGGCTTCGGCGCGTTGGTCTGGGTATACGCCGGTGAAAGCTTTCCTACCCGGCTCCGGTCGACGGGTTCGAGTGCGATGCTCACCTCCGATTTAGTGGCCAATGCCATCATCGCCGCCTTCTTCCTGACGATGCTCAATTCGCTGGGTGGTGGCGGAACGTTTGCGCTGTTCGGCGTTTTCGCGCTGGCAGCCCTCGTGTTCGTCTATCGATTCGCGCCGGAAACCAAGGGGCGCCCGCTCGAGGAGATCCGGCATTTCTGGGAGAACGGCGGGCGCTGGCCCGATGAAGCCGGCGAGGCGCCCGAGGATGCCGGCATGTTGAAGTGACGCTCATCGCCGCGGGGACCATGGTCTTGGAAGACCGGGTCTGCAAACCGGGTTGGTTGGCTACAGCAGCCGGTCGAATCATCGATTGCGCACCGGGCCCGGCGCCTCGACCGCCCGACCACGACTTCCCGGATCACGTCGTGGTGCCCGGGTTCGTCGACATGCACGTGCACGGCGGCGGCGGTGCGTCCTACACCGACGGCGTCAGCTCAGAGATCGAACAGGCCGCCGAGTTCCACCTGCGCCACGGCACCACCACGACGGTGGCCAGCCTGGTTACCGGCTCACCCGACGACCTTCTGCGCCAAGTCCGGGTGCTCACCGAGGTGACTCGACAGAAAACCGTCGCCGGCGTGCACCTGGAAGGCCCCTGGCTGAGCGCGGTGCGATGCGGTGCCCACGACTCGACGCTGATGCGGAACCCCGACCCCGCCGAGATCGATGCTCTGCTTGACGCCGCAGACGGCACTATCCGGATGGTCACGCTGGCGCCGGAACTGCCGGGCAGTTTGGACGCCATTACCCGCATCGCGGACGCCGGTGTGGTCGTCGCCGTCGGCCATACAGATGCCAGTTACGACGACGCCAAGCGTGCGATCCAATCGGGCGCGACCGTCGGCACCCATGTGTTCAACGCGATGCGGCCGCTACACCACCGCGACCCGGGGCCGGCGTTGGCGCTGTTAGAAGACCCGCGAATCACTCTCGAGCTCATCGCCGACGGCGTACATCTCCATCCCGCGCTCGTGCGGCAGATCATCGAGGCGGCCGGGCCTCGACGGGTCGCGTTGATCACCGACGCGATGGCGGCGGCCGGACTGCCGGACGGCTCGTTTCGGATCGGCGCAGTCGAGGTGGAGGTCACCGAGCGCGTCGCCCGCGTGCGCGGGAGGCCGACCATCGCCGGCAGCACGGCGACCATGGATCAGCTTTTCCGGACCGTGGTCGGCCAACTCGGCGGCTCGGACGAGGCGCTGGCCAACGCGGTGCGGATGACGGCGACCACCCCCGCCAGTGCGTTGAAGCTCGACCATGTCGGCAGCCTACGCGCCGGCAGAGACGCCAATTGTGTTGTGCTGGATAACAATCTAGGTGTTCATACAGTGATGCGCGACGGTTCGTGGCTGCCCCGCCGCTAACAACGCGCGGATTCGAGCAGCATCGAATTTGGCCCACCTTCGCCCTCCGTATATCCTGGTCGGCGTGAACATCGTGACGCGCGCCGGCTATTGGCGCTTTATCGAGGCTCCGGGCGGAGCCGATAAGGCGCAGCGCTAAGCGACGCATCCACCCGGAGCCCAGGCAGTGACCACCAGGTCGCTGCCTTTCGTCATTCAAGGGCCCCGGGCTTTCACCGGGCGCCCACAATCTCTCCAGAAAGGCACCCGAACATGAATCTGGCGCAGACCGCCACCCCGCCCGCCACCTCGGACCGGCGGGTCCGCGGTTTCAGCGAGATCCCCAGCCCGCACGAGGTGCTCACCGAGTTCCCGCTGGGAGCCCGGCGCGCCGAGCGGGTGGTGCGCGACCGGGAGGAGATCGCCGACATCCTCGCTGGCCGCGACGACCGGCTGCTGGTTGTCGTAGGACCGTGCTCGGTGCACGACCCGTCAGCGGCACTCGACTACGCCAGCCGGCTGGCCAAGGTGGCCGACAAGCTCAGCGACCGCCTCAAGGTCGTGATGCGGGTGTACTTCGAGAAGCCGCGCACCACGATCGGCTGGAAGGGCCTGATCAACGATCCCGGCATGGACGGCACCTTCGACGTCGCCCGCGGTCTGCGCATCGCCCGTCACCTGCTGCTCGACATCGTCGACATCGGCCTGCCGGTCGGGTGTGAGTTCCTCGAGCCGACCAGTCCGCAGTACATCGCCGACGCCGTCGCGTGGGGTGCGATCGGCGCCAGGACCACCGAATCCCAGGTGCACCGACAACTGGCATCCGGGTTGTCGATGCCCGTCGGCTTCAAGAACGGCACCGACGGCAACATCCAGGTCGCCGTCGACGGGGTCAAGGCCGCCGCCGCACCGCACGTCTTCTTCGGCATGGATGATCTCGGGCGCGGTGCGTTGGTCAATACCGCGGGCAACGAGGATTGCCACGTCATCCTGCGAGGTGGCACCAACGGGCCGAACTGCGACGCCGAAGCCATCCGGACGACCGCGGCCAAGCTGACCGCGGCCGGGTTGCCCGGCCGCGTCGTAATCGACTGCAGCCACGCCAATTCCGGAAAAGATCACGTCCGCCAGGCCCAGGTCGCCGCGGACGTCGCGCAGCTGGTGCGCGACGGCTTACCGGTCAGCGGGGTGATGCTCGAGAGTTTCCTCGTCGCCGGTGCGCAGGCCCCCGAAGCCCGTCCCCTGACCTACGGGCAGTCGGTGACCGACAAGTGCATGGACTGGGCGACAACCGATTCGGTGCTGCACACGCTTGCCGACCGCGGGTAGGGCACCCGCGGCGGTCAGGAGGCGCGTCGGATACCGCGCTTCAGCAACAGTTCGCGCTCCGACTCGGACAGCCCGCCCCAGATGCCGTAGGGCTCACCGACGGCGAGGGCGTGTGCGCGGCACTGAGCGATCACCGGGCACTTACGGCACATCGCCTTGGCGCGCATCTCGCGTTGCGCGCGGGCGCGGCCGCGCTCCCCGTCGGGATGAAAGAACATGGAGGAATCTTCGCCTCGACAGAGCCCGGCCATCTGCCAGTCCCAAATGTCAGCATTTGGTCCGGGCAGTTGCTGCGGTTGTGGCATTGGAAACCCCTCTCTGCACATCCATTTCGGAAACGAACGGATGAGTGAGTTCAAAACCGATTCGAGCTCAAGTCGCCGATGACCACTCGTGCAGACAAAGTATGGGCGCTCACGAAATCTCGTCAATAGCTCGCACATGTCTTATTGACATAAGCGCAGGCCGAGAATTTACTTCACGTTCATCATTGCGACGCACAGACAACGAGAACGGTGCTAAACGGACCGATCGCGGTGGACCGCGGGACCCATTTCTCCAGTTCGCGTCAATTAGCCGTTCACGGGCAAACTTCGCCCGCTTACACGGAAGTAACATTGCGAGCACCAATTGTTAACCAGCGCGTCGCCGCAATTGATACGGTCGCGACTCGATGTCCGCAGAGACCGTTCTGGCCGCAGCTGCATTCGGCGACGATCCGGGCCGCTGGCCGTTGCCCGCCGGCGCCACCGCGCGCGAATTGTGGTTGCGCGCCGTCGCGGCGGGCGGACAGGGCCGCTATGCCAGCGCGCGTGTCGAACTGGCCAAGCTCTTCTTGGCCGCAGGACCCGAACGATCATTGGCCCACAGCACTGAGGCGTCGTTCCTGCGTCAGCTCGGCTGGCACGCCCGGGCGCGGCGATGGGATGGTCGGGCGTTGGCGCTTGCCGGATCGGATACCGAGGCGGCTGCCGATGCCTTGATCGGTCTGGCCGCCGACGCGCTGGGAGTCGGCCGGTTCGAGGCGTCGGCGCACGCGCTGGCCCGTGCTGCCGACCTGATGTCTGATCCGGCGCCGCCGAGACTGCGGGTTCGACTGGGGTGGGTGTCGGCCGAATTGGCCATGGCGCAGGGCCGCGGCCAGGCGGCCGTGGGTCACGCCGAACGCGCCGTCGACGACGCCGCTGCCTTCGGCTCGGTACGCCACGAGGTGAAGTCCTCGGTCGTGCTCGCCGCCGCCTGGTGCAGCGCGGGTGACCTGGCCGCCGCCCGGTCGGTGGCCGACGCGGCGCTCGACGAAACGCAGCGCTTCGGAATGGTTCCGCTGCAATGGGCGTTGGCCTGCTTGCTGGCCGACATCGGCAGCGGCGCGCATCCGGCACTCGACATGGTGGCGATCCGCGACCGGTGTGCCGATACAGTGCGTCGGCGGGGCGGCGTGTGGTCGGTGCGGTAACCGGGTCCACACGGAAGTGAAAGTTATTGTTTAGCTGACCGGCCTACCGGATCCGGTCCTGTTCGTAACGTTGGAGAGATCGCCCACGATGACATTTTCGGGAGAACGTCTCGATGCTGTCGTTGCTGAGGCCGTGGCAGGGAACCGAGACGCGCTCCGGGAGGTACTGGAGACCATTCGTCCGATCGTCGTTCGGTACTGCCGGGCGAGGGTAGGGGCGACAGAGCGCAGTGGCCTCTCAGCCGACGACGTTGCGCAGGAGGTTTGCTTGGCCGCCATCACGGCGCTGCCGCGTTACAAGGATCAGGGACGACCGTTCCTGGCCTTCGTGTACGGCATTGCCGCCCACAAGGTTGCTGACGCGCATCGCGCAGCAGCCAGGAATCGATCCGACCCGACCGATGTCGTGCCGGAGCGATACTCGCTGGACGCCGGACCCGAGCAGATGGCGCTCGATGCCGAGGCGTCGGCACGCATGAAGAAGCTCCTGGCGGTGCTTCCCGAGAAGCAGCGCGAGATCCTCATCCTGCGCATCGTCGTCGGGATGAGCGCCGAGGAGACCGCAGAGGCGGTCGGCAGCACGCCGGGCGCGGTCCGCGTCGCCCAGCACCGTGCGCTGGCGCGACTGAAGTCCGAGATCGTCGCGACGGGGCGTGACTATGCCTGACTTCGGACGCTGGACTTCCAACGGGGGAGATCCCTCGCTCAACGAGATCAACCGCACCGATCGGTTCCTCGATGCGCTGGCCACCGCGCAGCCGGTGTACTCGACCGATCCCAGTGAAGCGGAACTGGCTCAGCTGCTGGAGGGCTGGCGCGACGAGGTCCGCAACGCACCTCTGACCGCGACGGTCACACCGCGCGACGCGGTGCTGGCGCTCGACCGGGCCGCGGCAACGCGACGGCGTACGCGGACGTCGCTGGCGGTCGTCGGGTCGGCCGCGGCGGCGGTGTTGTGCATCGGCGGCTTCGGCGCGGTGGTCGCAGGCTCCGGACCGGGTGACTCGCTGTACGGCCTGCGCACCATGCTCTTCGGCGAGCAACAGGACACCCGCGACGACGCAGTCGTCCTGGCCGCGCAGACGCAGATGGCCGAGGTGCAGCAGCTGATCGACGACGGTCAGTGGCAAGCCGCCCAGGACAAGCTCGAGACGTTGACCACGACCGTGGCGACGGTGAACGACACCGTGCGCAAAGAAGAGTTGGTCACGCAGTGGCAGGAGCTGACGGTCAAGGTCGAGGCCCAGGACCCCGCGGCGACCCTGCCGCCGAATGCGCCGCCGCCGACCTTCCCCGAGGTCGTGGTGATTCCGAGCGACGGCGCGACCTCGTCGGAGACGACTGTGCCGCCGGGCACCTCTGAGCCGACCAGCACCTCCGAGACGTCCGCGCCGACCAGCCCGACCACTCCCTCGGCGTCCGCGCCGACGACACCGTCGACGTCGCCATCCGGGAGGCCCTCGCCATCCCCGTCGCCTTCGACGACGGCTGCGCCGGGCGCACCGTTACCCACGTCGGTGCCCGGCACTCCGCCGCCGACAGTGAGTGCCACGCCGCAGCCGACGTCGGCTCCGAACTCGCCGACGGCGCTGCCGACACCGACGGCGCAGCCGACCCCGTCGGCCACGCCACGGCCGACGCCGACGGCGGATACACCGCTGCCGACTCCGAGCACTTCCGTGGTCGAGCAGCAGGAGGATGAGGTACCGACGGCCGCGCCGACGTCACAGCAATCGACTGTGCAGGCGCCCGCGCCGAGAACGGCCGCTACGACGGTGACCGTCCCGGATGCGGTCGAGGAACCGAGCTAGTCAGCGATAGCCGTCGGATTCCGACGTCGCCTCGTTGAGCGAGGCATCGGCGTAGCCGCGGCAGTAATCCCACGTCACATAGGCGTCGGGTTCGGGATCGTAGGCGGGCTCGTGCGGGCGCACCGTGCCGTCGACCAGCAGTTGCAGCAGGTTGGCGCGCAGCATGTCCCAGTCGTGATAGTGGTCCTGCTGGCATTCGTCGCAGCACACGACCAGTCCGCGGATGCCCCTGTGCGCCAGAAGCGCCTCGTATACCGCCAGATCGGCGAGATCAGCCTCGACCGCGGTCCGCTCCTGCGGGTCCAGCGGCTGGCCCGGCTCGAGCGCGTCGAGGGCGGCCGAAGGGTCGCACGGGTCGTCGGCGAACGGGTCCGGTGGCAAACCCGGTGGCAGGTGGTCACGCACGAGTCCACACTACGCAGCGGAGCCGGGATAACGCTAGCCGTCACGCCGACGTCGTCGACGTATCAATAGTTACGTGCGTCATGGCACGTGAGACCGGGATGCCGGCCGCTAGCCGATAGGATGGTTTCTTAGCTCGACGACAGTGTTCGGCTGCGTTTGTATCTGGAGGCCCCCACCATGTCGATCGCCGAAAGCAGCATCCCCATCGCGGTGCCGGTGCCTACCGGTGGGGATGACCCGACGAAAGTCGCCATGCTCGGCCTGACCTTCGACGACGTGCTTTTGCTGCCCGCCGCCTCCGATGTGGTGCCCGCGACCGCCGACACTTCGAGCCAGTTGACGAGAAAGATCCGGCTCAAGGTGCCGTTGGTGAGCTCCGCGATGGACACCGTCACTGAGTCGCGCATGGCGATCGCGATGGCCCGCGCCGGCGGGATGGGCGTGCTGCACCGCAACCTCCCGGTGGCCGAGCAGGCCGGCCAGGTCGAGACGGTCAAACGGTCCGAGGCGGGGATGGTCACCGACCCGGTCACCTGCTCGCCGGACAACACGCTGGCCGAGGTCGACGCGATGTGCGCGCGATTCCGGATCTCCGGGTTGCCCGTCGTCGACGACACCGGCGAGCTGGTCGGCATCATCACCAACCGCGACATGCGCTTCGAGGTGGACCAGTCCAAGCCGGTCTCCGAGGTGATGACCAAGGCTCCACTCATCACCGCCCGGGAGGGCGTCTCCGCCGAGGCGGCGCTAGGACTGTTGCGGCGCAACAAGATCGAGAAGCTTCCGATCGTCGACGGGCACGGCAAGCTGACCGGGTTGATCACCGTCAAGGACTTCGTCAAGACCGAACAGTTCCCATTGTCGACCAAGGACAAGGACGGCAGGCTGCTCGTCGGGGCGGCTGTCGGTGTCGGTGACGACGCCTGGACGCGGGCGATGACGCTGGTGGACGCGGGCGTCGACGTGCTGGTGGTCGACACCGCGCATGCGCACAACCGCGGCGTGCTGGACATGGTCAGCCGGGTCAAGGCCGCCGTGGGGGACCGGGTCGAGGTGATCGGCGGCAACGTCGCGACGCGTGCGGCAGCGGCTGCGCTGGTGCAGGCCGGCGCCGACGCCGTGAAGGTCGGGGTCGGGCCGGGGTCGATCTGCACCACCCGCGTGGTCGCCGGTGTGGGAGCACCGCAGATCACCGCGATCTTAGAATCCGTAGCGGCCTGTCGTCCGTATGGTGTGCCGGTCATCGCCGACGGCGGACTGCAGTACTCCGGCGACATCGCCAAGGCCCTGGCCGCGGGTGCGTCGACCGCGATGCTGGGCTCGCTGCTCGCGGGCACCGCCGAGTCGCCCGGTGAGCTGATCTTCGTCAACGGCAAGCAGTTCAAGAGCTATCGCGGCATGGGCTCGCTCGGCGCCATGCAGGGCCGCGGTGCGGCCGGGGCGTTGCGCGGGTCCTACTCCAAGGACCGCTACTTCCAGGACGACGTGCTCAGCGAGGACAAGCTCGTGCCCGAGGGCATCGAGGGCAGGGTGCCGTTCCGCGGTCCGCTGGCGACGGTGATCCACCAGCTCACCGGCGGGCTGCGCGCGGCGATGGGGTACACCGGATCGGCGACGATCGAACAGTTGCAGCAGGCCCAGTTCGTGCAGATCACCGCGGCGGGGCTCAAGGAGAGCCACCCACACGACATCACGATGACGGTCGAGGCGCCGAACTACTACACCCGCTGACGAGCGCTTGCGCGAGGAACAGAACGTACTGACAGGAGAAACTGGCCATGCGAGACATGGTTGAGCTCGGCATGGGCAGAACCGCCCGCCGCACCTACGAACTCGACGACGTCAACATCGTGCCGTCGCGGCGCACCCGGTCGTCGCAGGACGTGTCGACGGCCTGGCAACTGGACGCCTACCGATTCGAGATCCCGGTGGTGGCCCACCCCACCGATGCGCTGGTGTCGCCGGAGTTCGCGATCGAGATCGGTCGGCTCGGCGGGCTCGGCGTGCTCAACGGCGAAGGCCTGATCGGCAGGCACGCCGACGTCGAAGCCAAGATCGCGCAGGTGATCGAGGCGGCGGAGAAGGAACCGGAGCCCTCGGCCGCGATCCGACTGCTGCAGCAGTTCCACGCCGCCCCGCTGGACCCGGATCTGCTCGGCGCGTCCGTGGCGCGCATCCGCGAGGCCGGCGTGACGACCGCGGTGCGCGTCAGCCCGCAGAACGCCCGCGCGCTGACGCCGACACTGCTCGCCGCGGGAATCGACCTGTTGGTCATTCAGGGCACGATCATCTCCGCCGAGCGGGTTGCCTCCAACGGGGAACCGCTGAACCTCAAGACCTTCATCTCCGAACTCGACGTGCCGGTCGTCGCGGGCGGCGTCCTCGACCACCGCACCGCGCTGCATCTGATGCGCACCGGTGCGGCCGGCGTCATCGTCGGCTACGGCTCGACCAGCGGCGTGACCACCAGCGACGAGGTGCTCGGGATCAGCGTCCCGATGGCCACCGCGATCGCCGACGCCGCCGCCGCGCGCCGCGAGTACCTCGACGAGACCGGCGGACGCTACGTCCACGTCCTGGCCGACGGCGACATGCACACCTCCGGCGATCTGGCGAAAGCCATCGCGTGCGGTGCGGACGCGGTGGTGCTCGGAACTCCGCTGGCGACCTCGGCCGAAGCGCTGGGCGCAGGCTGGTACTGGCCGGCCGCCGCCGCGCATCCGTCGCTGCCACGGGGTGCGTTCCTGCAAGTCGCAATGGGCGAGCGCCCGTCGTTGGAACAGGTCCTCACCGGTCCCTCCGACGATCCGTTCGGCTCGTTGAACCTGGTCGGAGGGCTGCGGCGCTCCATGGCCAAGGCCGGTTACTGCGACCTCAAGGAATTCCAGAAGGTCGGCCTGACCGTCGGGAGCTGAGTTTTCGCGCCTACCCTGGACGAGGTGTTCTTCTTCCTCTTCAGCTACGGCACCAAACAGAAGCATCTCGGTGCCGGGGAGGTTAGGACCTGCCCCCGCTGCCACAACACCACGCAGTGGTCGCGGGTTCGCGAGTTCAAGCAGTTCTCGCTGTTCTTCATTCCGGTGGCGCGTTGGAACCGTCGTCAGTTCGAGGTGTGCGGCATCTGCGGCACCGCCGTCGCGGTCTGACCGACGTGGAAAGTTACCCCTCGGTAACGCCATACTGGACGCATGGAACCTGACTACGACGTCCTGGTTATCGGTTCGGGGTTCGGCGGCAGCGTCACGGCGCTGCGGCTCACCGAAAAGGGGTACCGCGTCGGTGTGCTCGAGGCCGGCAGGCGCTTTGCCGACGAGGACTTCGCCAGGACCTCGTGGAACCTGCGCAAGTTCCTGTGGGCGCCGCAATTGGGCATGTACGGCATCCAGCGGATTCACCTGCTGCGCAACGTGATGATCCTGGCCGGCGCGGGTGTCGGGGGCGGCTCGCTGAACTACGCCAACACGCTCTACGTACCGCCGGACCCGTTTTTCAACGACCCGCAGTGGAAGGACATCACCGACTGGCGCGCGGAGCTCATGCCGCACTACGACCAGGCCCAGCGCATGCTCGGCGTCGTCACCAACCCGACGTTCACCGACGCCGACCGCGTGGTCAAGCAGGTCGCCGAGGAGATGGGTGTGGGCGACTCGTTCGTGCCGACGCCCGTTGGCGTCTTCTTCGGCCCGGACGGCACCAAAGCGCCCGGCGAGACCGTGCCCGACCCGTACTTCGGCGGCGCCGGACCGGCGCGCAGGGGATGTATCGAGGTCGGCGAATGTATGACCGGCTGCCGCCATAACGCCAAGAACACGCTGGTCAAGAACTATCTGTATCTGGCAGAGAAGTTCGGCACGACGATCCACCCGATGACCACCGTCACCGGCTTCGAGCAGCGCCCGGACGGGCTGTGGAACGTGCACACCGTCCGGACCGGTCGCTGGGTTCGCAAACAGAAGCGGACCTTCATCGCGTCGCACGTCGTGCTGGCGGCCGGCACCTGGGGCACGCAGCGGTTGCTGTTCAAGATGCGCGACAAGGGCAAGTTGCCGAACCTGTCCGACAAGCTGGGTGTGCTGACCCGCACCAACTCCGAATCCATCGTCGGCGCCGGACGATTCGAGGTGTCCGACGACCTCAACCTGACGCACGGCGTGGCGATCACCTCGTCGTTCCATCCCACCTCCGACACCCACATCGAGCCGGTGCGCTACGGCAAGGGCTCCAACGCCATGGGCCTGCTGCAGACGCTGATGACCGACGGCGACGGCCCCGAGGGCACCGACACGCCGCGGTGGAAACAGCTGTTCATCAACGCGCGCAAGGATCCTCGCGGCACGGTGCGGTTGCTCAACGTCCGGCGGTGGAGCGAACGCACGTTGATCGCACTGGTCATGCAGCACCTCGACAATTCGATCACCACGTTCACCAAGCGCAACAGGCTGGGCATCAGGCGCTATCTGAGCAAACAGGGCCACGGGGCGCCCAACCCGACGTGGATTCCGGTCGGGAATCGGGTCACCCGCCGGATCGCCGAGAAGATCGACGGCGTCGCGGGCGGCACCTGGGGCGAGTTGTTCAACATCCCCCTCACCGCGCACTTCCTCGGCGGCGCCGCCATCGGCGACGACGCGCAGCACGGCGTCATCGATCCGTATCACAGGGTGTACGGCTACCCGACCCTTTCGGTGCACGATGGTGCGTCGATCTCGGCGAATCTCGGTGTCAATCCGTCACTTTCGATCACCGCCCAGGCCGAGCGCGCGGCGTCGCTGTGGCCGAATAAGGGTGAGTCCGATCTGCGGCCGGAACAGGGACAGCCGTACCGCCGGTTGGCGCCCGTCGCGCCGCAGAACCCGGTCGTTCCGGCCCACGCACCCGCTGCGCTGCGCTGGTTGCCGATCCAACCCGTCACCTCGGCTGGTTGAGAATCGGCCGATTCGGGTAACTAACCCCCGCTTATCGCGACCGCACATCCTGCGAGTGAGGGGAGTCGCCGATGCGGACCGCTTATCAAGAGCAACTGACCGCACTGAGCGCCGATCTCGGCAAGATGTGCGGGCTGGCGGTCAGTGCGCTCGAGCGGGCGACGGAAGCACTGCTCGGCGCGGATCTCTCGCTCGCGGAGCAGGTCATCGCCGACCACGAGCACATCATCGAGCTCAACTGGCAAGCCGAGGAGGCGGCGCTGCGGATCCTCGCGCTGCAACAACCTGTCGCCAGTGACCTACGCAGGGTGGTCGGCTCCATCCACATCGCCGCGGACATCGACCGGATGGGCGCGCTGGCGGCCCACGTGGCCGGCATCTCGCGGCTTCGGCACCCGGATTGCGCGCTACCTGCCGACGGGCGCGCGAGCTTTGCCGAGATGGGTGCGCGCGCGGTGCAACTGGCGAAGACGGCACAGGAGGTGCTGCTGTCGCGCGATCCCGACAAGGCAGCGCGGTTGCGCGACGAGGATGACGCCGTCGACGCCGAGCACCGGCACCTGTTCACGCTGTTGATCGACCACAAGTGGCAGGATGGGGTGTGCTCGGCCGTCGATGTGGCGCTGCTGGGGCGCTACTACGAGCGGTTCGCCGACCACGCCGTCGAGATCGGCAAGCGCGTGGTGTTCGAGGCGACCGGCGGTCTGCCCGGTCACAAGCAGATCGGTTAGCAGGGCCTACGTCGGGCGCCGGCGCACCGGCTCGCGCCCCGGTGGTTGCTGAGGTGTCGGCAGCAGCGGCCGGCAATGGCGAACCGGAACGGTTGTGGGCTGCCGGGAATCCAGATGCAGGTCTTCGCCGCCGTGGCGGATCAGCAGTTCGCCCTCCGGGCCGTCACGCAGCGTATAGGTGACCTCGTCGTGATCGGCATTGATAGTGAGGCGAAAGTTCCTCCACCGCAATCGAAATCGAAGGCGAGAGATCCCGTCGGGCAGTCGGGGGTTGAGCTCGAGTACCCCTTCATCGTCACGGAGCCCGCCGAATCCGGCGACCATTGCGGCCCATGCACCGCCGAGCGACGCCATGTGCAGGCCGTCGCGGGTGTTGTGGTGGAGATCGCGCAGATCGATGATCGCCGCCTCGTAGGCGTAGTCATGGGCGAGTTCGAGATGACCGACGTCGGCGCACATCACCGCCTGTGTACACGCCGACAGCGACGAATCCCGTGTGGTTCGTCGTTCGTAATAGTCGACGTTGCGGGCCTTTTGTTCGGCGGTGAACGCATGGCCCTGCCAGTGCATCGCCAACACCAGGTCCGCTTGTTTGATCACCTGCGCCGGGTAGAGCCGAACATACGGCTCGTTCATCAGCAGTGGATAGATCGTGTTGGCGTGAAAGTCCCACTCGCGCAGCGTCGTGAAACCGTCACACTGCTGATGCACGCCCAGCTCCTCGTCGAACGGGATGTGGACCGTGTCGGCTGCGTGGCGCCACACCGCCATCTCTTCGGTGGTGACCCCGGCTGTCTGGGCGGCGTCGACATTGCGCGCACACGCCTCTGCGGCCGCCCGAAGGTTCGCGGCCGCCATCAGGTTGGTGAACACGTTGTCGCGCACGATGGCCGTGTACTCGTCGGGTCCCGTCACCCCGTCGACGTGCCACACCCCGTGACGGTCGTGGTGACCGAGCGACGCCCACAGCCGCGCGGTCTCGATGAGCACCGTCAGCCCGCATTCCTCTTCGAGCGAATGGTCCCCTGTGACAATGCGGTAGCGCTCGAACGCCATTGCGATGGCGGCGTTGACGTGGAAGGCCGCGGTGCCCGCCGGCCAGTAAGCCGAGCACTCCTCACCGCGGATGGTGCGCCACGGGTAGGCGGCACCGTCGAGGTCCAGCAGCGTCGCTCGCTCCTTGGCCAGCGGGAGAATCGAAGCGCGCCAACGCAATGCGTCGGCAGCCGCCGAGGGTTGGGTGTAGGTCAGCAGCGGCAGGACGAAACCCTCGGTGTCCCAGAAGGCGTGGCCGTCATAACCTGTTCCGGTGAGCCCCTTGCCGGGGATCGCGCGGCGCTCGGCGCGCGCGCTGGCCTGCAGGACGTGGAAGAGGGCGAACCGTACCGCCTGCTGACAGTCGGGGTCGCCCTCCACCTCGACGTCCGCACCGTCCCAGAAATCGTCGAGGTAGGCCCGCTGGGCATCGAGCAAACCCTGCCAGCCGGTGTAGCGCGCGCTGCTGAGCGCCGCCGCCGCCTGGTCGCGCAGTGCCGGGCGCGACCGCAGGCTGGACCAGCCGTAGGCGAGGTACTTGACGATGCGCAGACGCTGGCCGGGACGCAGCCCGCAGATGACCGTCGTGTTGGCCCAGTCCTTGCCGGCACCCGTGTCCACCTCGACACGACCGGGAACCTCGATGTCGTGGTCCATGGCCGCGGCCATCATCAGGTTGCTTCCACGGGTGCGGTGCAGGAGGATCGCGCCGTGTTCGGAGTGCTCGTGCTGCACCGGCTCCAACGGTCTTTCCAGGACGGCCGATACCCGCGGGTCCTTCGTTGACGGCGGCAACTCCTCGTTGGCCACCAGTTCCGATTGCGCCGTGACACGGACGAATTCGTCCTGCGCCTCGACGATGTACTCGATGGCCGCGACGCTGCGTTGGGTCAGTGAAACGATCCGCGTGGAAGTGATTTTGATCCGCTTACCTGCCGGTGAACACCAGCAGGCGGTGCGTCTGAGGGTGCCCGTCCGAAAATTTAGAACTCGTTCGTGGTCGAGCAGTTCGCCGTAACGCACGTCGAACGGTTCGTCGTCGACCAACAGGCGCATCAACTTGCCGTTGGTGACGTTGACGACCGTCTGCCCGTCCTCGGGCCAGCCGTATCCTGCCTCGGCGTACGGAAGGGGGCGAACCTCGTAGAACGAATTGAGATAGGTGCCGGGCAAAGCGTGTGGTTCGCCTTCGTCGAGATTTCCACGCATGCCGATGTGGCCGTTGGACAGCGCGAACAACGACTCCGACTGTGCGAGCATGTCGAGGTCGAGCGATACCTCGCGGATCTGCCACGGTTCGACGGGGTAGACGTCGTCGTGCAGGCTCACGTGAGCAGCTCCGCCAGGTCGGTGACCACGATGTCGGCTCCGTTGTGCCGCAACGCTTCTGCGTGGCCTACCCGGTCGACGCCGATAACAAGGCCGAATCCTCCGGCCCGTCCTGCCGCCACCCCGGAGATCGCGTCTTCGTACACAGCACCCTGTTCGGGTGTCACGCCGAGAAGCTCGGCTGCGCGCAGGAACGAATCGGGCGCGGGTTTTCCTGCGATGTTCTCCTCGCGCAACACGACACCGTCCACCCGGTGTTGGACGAATTCGGCCAGCCCAGTCATGTCGAGCACCTCGCGGGTATTGGCGCTGGACGACACCACCGCGATGCCCAGCCCCGCATTCGCGGTCGCTTCGAGATAGCGGCGCGAACCCTCGAACACCTCGACCCCGTCGGTCCGCAGAATCTGTTGGAACATCTGGTTCTTGGCGTTGCCCAGTGCGTGGACGGTTTCGTTCTGAGGCGGGTCGTCGTGAGCGCCCTCGGGTATCTCGATGCCCCGACTCGCCAGAAACGACCGCACGCCGTCCTCACGTTTCTTGCCGTCGACATAGGTGAGGTAGTCACTTTGCACGTCGAACGGTGTGAACGCCTCGCCGGTGAGCTCCGCTCGTCGACGGAGGAAGTCGTCGAACATCGCCTTCCATGCTTTCTTGTGCACGCTCGCGGTGTCGGTCAACACGCCATCGAGGTCGAACAATGCGGCGCGGATCCCAGCGGGCAGACCTAGTCTTTCGGTTTCAGGCACAAACCACCCATTCCCGTTATCGCGCGCAGACATACCTGCGTGTCGATGAACATACTGCAGCTTTGAAATTGACGCACTCAGCAAACAATTGCCTTATATTGAGCGAGCTTGTCCGTCCGACAGGGTGCTACTCGAGAAAAGGGACCCCCATGACCTATCCGCCTCAGCCTCCGCCGCCACCACCGCCGCAGGGTTATGGGCCGCCTCCCGGGGGTGGTTACCCAGCGCAGCAGCCCGACAGCAACCTCGTATGGGGAATCCTGGTTACGGTGTTGTGCTGCTTGCCGTTTGGCATCGTGTCGATCATCAACGCCGCCAAGGTGTCCGGCCTGTGGAGCCAGGGTCAGTACGCGCAGGCGCAGAAGGCATCCGACGATGCCAAGAAGTGGGCGATCTGGGGTGCGATCGCGGGTGTCATCGTCATCGTCATCTATCTCGTCATCGGCCTGGCGGGCGGCGGACTGGCTTACATGTGATCCACGTGCACTCGCTCACCGCGCCGCTGGCGGTCGCCACCGCCGCGGTGGGCGGGTGCGCGGTGATCTGGTTGGCGGATCCGACCGTGTCCGGCGGGATACTGCCGGTCTGCCCGACCAAGGCGCTGCTCGGCATCGACTGCCCCGGGTGCGGGAGCCTGCGGATGATCTATTCGCTGCTGCACCTCGACGTCGCCGCGGCGGTCCGCTTCAACGCACTCGGTGTGCTCGCGTTGGTGTTCCTGCTGTGGGCATACGGGACCTGGGTCTACGGGTCTCTGGCGGGCAGGCGGGTGCGCAGTTGGCAGCACCTGCGGTGGTCGGCTCCGGTGGCGGTGGTGCTGACCGCGGCGTGGTTCGTCATGCGCAACTTGCCGTTTGAGCCGTTCACCGCGCTGCACGTCTGACGTCCTCGCGGCCAACTAGACTGACCGGGTGACATCAGGATCTCCCCGACCCGTACTGGTTGTCGATTTCGGGGCGCAGTATGCGCAGCTGATCGCCCGACGGGTCCGCGAGGCGCGGGTGTATTCCGAGGTGATCCCGCACACCGCCAGCGTTGAGGAGATCAAGGCGCGCGACCCTCAGGCCATCGTGCTCTCCGGAGGGCCTGCGAGTGTCTACGAGGACGGCGCCCCGCAACTGAACGCGGAGCTGTTCGACCTCGACGTTCCGGTGTTCGGAATCTGCTACGGGTTTCAGGCGATGGCGCAGGTGCTCGGCGGTACCGTCGCGCGGACGGGAACCCGTGAATACGGCCGCACAGAGCTGAAAGTCACTGGGGGAGAGCTTCATTCGGACCTACCGACTACCCAGCCGGTATGGATGAGTCATGGCGACGCGGTCACCGAGGCGCCCGACGGCTTCGAGGTGGTGGCCGCCAGCAGCGGTGCGCCGGTCGCGGCGTTCGAGCATCGCGGCCGCCGGCTGGCGGGTGTGCAGTACCACCCGGAGGTGATGCACACCCCGCACGGCCAGCAGGTGCTGAGCCGCTTCCTGCACGAGTTCGCGGGGATCGACTCGACATGGACGCCTGCCAACATCGCCGACGCGCTCGTCGAGCAGGTCCGCGAGCAGATCGGTGAGGGGCGGGCGATCTGCGGGCTGTCAGGTGGCGTGGACTCGGCGGTCGCCGCGGCGCTCGTGCAACGCGCCATCGGGGACCGGTTGACCTGTGTGTTCGTCGACCACGGCTTGCTGCGGGCGGGGGAGCGGGCTCAGGTGCAGCGCGACTTCGTCGCCGCCACGCACGCCAACCTGGTCACCGTCGACGTCGCCGACCGGTTTCTCGAGGCGTTGTCCGGTGTGACGAATCCCGAAGGCAAACGCAAGATCATCGGACGGGAGTTCATCCGGGCGTTCGAAGGGGCGGTGCGAGGGCTTGTCGAGGGCGGCGGTCCGGACGTCGAATTCCTGGTGCAGGGCACGCTGTATCCCGACGTCGTCGAGTCCGGTGGAGGGTCGGGCACCGCGAACATCAAAAGCCACCACAACGTCGGAGGCCTGCCCGACGACCTGAAGTTCAAGCTCGTCGAACCGCTGCGGTTGCTGTTCAAAGACGAGGTCCGGGCGGTGGGTCGCGAGCTCGGCCTGCCCGAAGAAATCGTTGCGCGGCAGCCCTTTCCGGGGCCGGGGCTGGGTATCCGGATCGTCGGCGAGGTCACTGCCGCGCGGCTGGAGACGCTGCGTCGCGCCGATGCGATCGCGCGCGAGGAACTGACCTCCGCCGGGCTCGACAACCAGATCTGGCAGTGCCCCGTCGTCCTGCTCGCCGATATCCGTTCGGTGGGTGTGCAGGGTGACGGCCGAACCTACGGGCATCCGATCGTGCTGCGCCCGGTCTCCAGCGAGGACGCGATGACCGCCGACTGGACGCGCGTGCCGTACGAAGTCCTCGAACGCATCTCGACCCGCATCACCAACGAGGTGGCGGAGGTCAACCGGGTGGTGCTGGACGTGACGAGCAAGCCGCCCGGCACCATCGAGTGGGAGTAGTTCTCCCCTCTGTTTTGCATCCCCTGATCGACTGAACCCGCTTGACGCTGTCGGTGGGTGGGTGTTTACTCAGGGTATCGAACAAACGTTCGAAAAACCAGTGAGACAGACGATGCGGGAGGTGCTGTTGTGATAGCCGCCGTGAGCCTGAATCAGCGTCAGCTTACCCGCGCTGAACAGGTGGAACACCTGCGTCGCAAGATTGCGGCGGTATCCAGCAAGGTGGGCGGCAGCCGTCGTGGAGCGGCGTCGACGAGCGAGCCGCTTCCGGGCTCGGAAACTTTGCTGCCGATGCCCGAATCGCTGGACGGGCTGCTTCCGGCACCGTTGCCGCGCGGAACGGTGGCCGTGGTCTCGGGGGCCAGGTCGCTGCCGCTGAGCATGGTCGCGGCGGTGACGGCGAAGGGCGGGCACGCCGCGATCGTCGGCCAACCCGACGTCGGTCTGCTGGCGGCCGTGGAGATGGGCGCCGACCTGAGCCGGATCGCGGTCATCCCCGAACCGGGCGCCGATCCGGTCGAGGTCGCGGCCGTGCTGATGGACGGTATGGATCTGGTGGTGCTCGGCCTGGGCGGGCGGTCGGTGCCGGCCACCCGCGCGCGGGCGGTGGTGGCCCGGGCCCGCCAGAAGGGCTGCACGCTGCTGGTCACCGGTGGCGACTGGCAGGGTGCGTCGGCCCGGTTGGAGGCCTCGGTGTGCGGCTATGAGATCACCGGGCAGGGACGACCGGGCTTCGGCCGCATCAGCCGGGTCCGGCTGGCCACCCGGGCATGGGGGCGGTCGTTCGGTTCCGTCCGCGCGGTGGGCGGATGAGTGGCCCGCTCTTCCCGCGACTCGTCACGGTCGCGCGTTCTGGCCATCTGGTGTATGGACTGGCCGGCCGTCGCCGCGGCGGCCGCAGCCGACCTGCCGCCGACCGCCTCGATCGCGGTGACGCTGGCCAACCGGGTCATCGCCTGTTCGGCCTCGGCCCGATCGGCGGGAGTGCGACGCGGGCTGCGCCGCCGGGAAGCCCAAGCCCGGTGCCCGGAACTGCATGTGGTCACCGCCGATCCGGCGCGCGATGCCCGCCACTTCGAAAACGTCACGATCGCGGTGGACGACTTGGTGCCGCGTGCCGAGGTGTTGCGGCCGGGCCTGCTGGTGCTGCCGGTCCGGGGCGCGGCCCGCTACTTCGGGTCCGAACAGGCCGCCGCCGAGCGGCTGGTCGACGCGGTGGCCGCCGCCGGCGCCGAGTGTCAGGTGGGGGTCGCCGACCAGTTGCCCACTGCGGTCTTCGCCGCGCGGGCGGGGCGGATCGTCGAGCCCGGACAGGATGCGCTGTTCCTGTCGGCGCTGTCGATCCGCCAGTTGGCCACCGAGCCCAGCCTGGCCGCCCCCGGCCGGGAAGACCTGGCGGACCTGCTGTGGCGCATGGGAATTCGCAACATCGGACAGTTCGCCGCGCTGTCCCGCAGCGATGTAGCCTCGCGGTTCGGGGCCGACGCGGTGGCCGCACACCAGTTCGCCTGCGGCGAGCCCACCCGTGGTCCGTCCGGCCGGGACCCCGATCCCGACCTCGACGCCGTCATGGACTGCGATCCGCCGATCGACCGGGTGGATGCCGCCGCTTTCGCCGGACGGTCGCTGGCCGCCGACCTGCACCGCACCCTGGCCGCGTCCGGTGTGGGGTGCACCCGGCTGGCCATCCACGCCTGCACCGCCAATGGTGAAGAGCTGGAACGAGTTTGGCGTTGCGCCGAACCGCTGACCGAGGACGCCACCGCCGACCGGGTGCGCTGGCAGCTCGACGGCTGGCTGAACAGGCGCAACCCCAACGACCGGCCCACCGCGCCCATCACGGTGATCCGGTTGCGCCCGGTGGAGGTGGTGTCGGCCGAGGCGCTGCAGCTGCCGCTCTGGGGCGGGGTGGGTGAAGAGGATCGACTGCGCGCCCGTCGCGCGCTGGTGCGCGTGCAGGGTCTGCTCGGCCCGGAGGCGGTGCAGGTCCCGGTGCTCAGCGGTGGTCGGGGCCCGGCCGAACGCATCACGTTCACCCCGCTGGGGGATGAGCAGGTGCCGCGGGCCGATCCGTGTCAGCCTTGGCCGGGCCAGCTGCCCGAACCGTCGCCGACCGTGCTGCTCGACGATCCGGTCGAGTTGTTCGACGCCGACGGCCGTCCGGTGCGGGTGACCGCTCGTGGCCTGTTCTCCACCGATCCCGCGCGGTTGGACGCGCCGGGCAAGGCCGTCAAGGCGGGCAGATTGACCTGGTGGGCAGGACCATGGCCGGTCGATGAACGGTGGTGGGATCCGGAAGGCCGCAAAGCCGGCCGCACCGCCCGCGCACAGGTGTTGCTCGACGACGGGTGCTCGCGCGAAGCCCGACCGGGGCAGGCCTTGCTGCTGTGCTACCGGCAGCGACGGTGGTACGTCGAAGGGATTTATGAATGACGACCGCGCGATGGGGTACCCGTGCGTCGATGACCGCCATACCGCCCGACCCAGAACCGTCCAACACGCCGGACCTCGAACCCGGTGGTGGAGTGCCGCCGGGGTCGACGCCGCCCGACTCCGACCAGATCTCCGGTGTGGGCGCCGTCGAGTCCCGGCCGCGGCACCGGTGGACACCGACAGCCGTCGTCAGCGTCATCGCGCTCGCGATCTTTCTGCTGTTGTTCCTGGCGGTCGTGGTCTCGGTGATCCTCTAACCGTTCAGCGCTCGCGCGAGCGCGCCGACGCGGGCGATGAACCGGTCGAAGAACGCTCCCGGGTCGACGCCAACACCGATGAGCGCGTTGGCTTCCCGACCCCACCGGTTGCTCCAATCGGCGATGGTCATGCCGCGGGTCAGTGTGCCCGTCAACTCGACGTCAACGGTGGTCGGCCGGTAGGTGACGAGGTCGGGGTCCAGCGCCACCGCCGCGGCCAGCGGGTCGTGCAGATGCGCCAGATAACCCTCGCCCTGGTCGAAATGGAACTCGAAGTAGAACCGCATCGCGTCCTCCAGCACCCCGATCAGCGGGTTGTCCGACGCCGACCGGGTGCCGCGGTCGTCGGACACGCTCATCGCCACCGATTCCGCTCCGGCCTCCTCCGCGAGCCGGTTTAACAGGGCGGGTGTCATCGCGATGTGTTCGGTCAGGTTCAGCCCCAACACGATTGGGAGGTGCGAGGGTTTCTCGGCTCCCCACGCGGCCGACCACCCGGTGAACACCTCGGCGGCTGCTTCCGGGTCCACGCTGACGTTCCATTCGGCGACCGGGGTCGTGTTACCGCGGTAGTCGAACGCGCCGCCCATGATGACCAGCCGGCGCAGCAGCGTGGGAAGGGCGGGTTCGGCGCGAAGCGCCAGCGCGAGATTGGTCAGCGGACCCACGGCGATCGCGATCAGATCGCCGGGATGGGCGTGAGCGGCACGCACCCACGCCTCGGCGGCGTCGTACTCGGTGAGCCTGCGCTCGGAGGCGGGTAACTGCGCGTATCCCATTCCCTCAGGACCGTGGGTGTCCTCTGCGGTGCGCAGCGGCGAGCTGACGGGCTGCTCGGACCCTTTCGACACGGGGATGTCCCGCATCCGGCACACGTCCAACAGGCCGAGGTTGTTGCGGCAAACCTGTTGTACCGGAACGTTTCCCGCCGTCGATGCGATGCCGACCACCTCGGCGTCGTCGCTGGCGAACAGGTACGCCAGCGCCATCGCGTCGTCAACGCCGGTGTCGACGTCGACGAAGACTGGCTGTTTCACCTGGCCAACGATAGGGATCCGCGGTTACCAGTGCACACCCGGTACCAGGCGCACCGCGGACTTCACCGGCCGCGGAACTCGCACGGGCCGGGCGGGTCGCTTGGGGCGTCGCGCGGGGAGCGAGGCCGAAGGGGGTGTCGGTACGCCCCGAGCCGCAGCCGAATCCGGATACCCGAGGTAGAGCTGGTGCAGGATCCGCCGCGACAGCTTCGGCGTGAGGTAGTTGCCGAAGTCGGCGAGCGTGCCCAGTGGGGTGTCGATCCGGGCCGGCTTGTCGATCAGCGCACGCACCACCATCGCCGCGGCGTGCTCGGCGCTGATCGCTGGAACAGGATTGAGCCGGCGCGACGGGACGATCATCGGAGTGCGCACCAACGGCATGTGGATGGTGGTGAACGTGATGTGATCGGAAAGGGTCTCGGTCGCGACCACGTCAGCGAACGCGTCGAGGGCAGCCTTCGTCGGGAGGTAGGAGCTGTACTTCGGGTTGCGTGCCTGCACTCCGGCACTGGACACGTTGACCACGTGGCCGAATCGCCTTTCGCGCCAATGCGGGAGCAGCGCAAGGACCATCCGCACCGCGCCGAAGTAGTTGACGGCCATCACCCGCTCGTAGTCGTGCAGGCGGTCGGTGGAGGCGATCACCGAACGGCGGATCGATCGGCCCGCGTTGTTCACCAGATAGTCGACGTGGTCGAACCGGCCGAGGATGTCCTTGACGGTGCTCTCCACCGACGTCGAGTCGGTGACGTCACAGGTGAACGCGTGCGCTTGCCCGCCGGCGGCGCGGATCTCGGCCACCAGTTCGTCGAGCGCATCGGCGTTGCGCGCCAACGCGAATACTGTCGCGCCACGTTCGGCGATCGCCATGGCCGAAGCCCGGCCGATCCCGCTCGATGCGCCGGTGACGATCACGTGCCTGCCGACCAGCGGGCCGCGGGGATGGTCGCGGCGGGCCCGGTCGGGATCAAGATGTTCGGCCCAGTAGCGCCACAGGGCAGGCGCGTAATCGGCGAAATCGGGAACCGTGATTCCCGTGCCGCGCAACGCTTCCGAGGTGCGCTCGGCGGTGAACGTCGGCATCAGGTCAACGACGTCGAGGATCTCGGCGGGCAGGCCGAGTTGGGTGGCCACCATGTTGCGCACCACCTTCACGCGGCCGGTAGTCCTCAGCACGGGCGCCGCCGTGGAACGGGGCAGCGACATGCGCAGCGGTGGAAGCCCGGCGGTTTTGGCCACCGCGCGGTAGATGCCGCGCAGCCCAATCGATTTCGGTGCCGTTAGGTGGAACGTCTCACCGTCGCGGTCGGGCAGGTGCATGAGAGCGACGAGAGCGTCGACCACGTAGTCGACCGGCACGAGGTTGGTTCGGCCCGTGTCGGGCAGGGCGATCGGCGTGATCGACGGTAGCTTGGCCAGCTTCGCGAGCACCGGGAAGAAGTAGTACGGGCCGTCGACCTTGTCCATCTCGCCGGTGTTCGAATCGCCCACGACGACGGCAGGCCGGTACACGCGGTACCGCAAGCCGGGGGTCGTGCGGACAATCTGTTCGGCCTCGAACTTGGTGCGGTGATACGGGGTGGGCAGGTTCTGGCCGACGTCGAAGTCGTCCTCGGTGAACTCGCCGCGGAAGGTGCCCGCGACCGCGATAGACGACACATGGTGCAGCGTCGCGTCGAGCCGCAAGGTCAGGTCGACCGCCGCGCGGGTGCCGTCGACGTTGGCCGCGCGCTGATCGGCGTCGGAGGCGGTGATGTCGTAGACCGCGCCGCAGTGCACGATGTGATCGACGGCGCCGATGTCGGTGAGGTCGTTGGGTGTGAGTCCAAGGTGCGGTTCGCCGAGGTCGCCGATCAGGGGTTTCACGCGTTCACCCCAGGTCGTGGCCAATCGCTCGAACCGCGACAGCGAAGTGCGTCTGACGAGCACCAGCACCTCCGCGTCGCTGCTGTGGGCCAACAATCGCGTCACGACCCGTCGGCCGATAAACCCGGTACCGCCGGTAACGACATAGCGCATGCGAGCAATCGTGGACCCCCGCGGGCGAGACGTCAATGCGGATATCGTTCGAGGTATGCCTCTCGACCCCAAAGCCATCGGCGCCAAGACCGACCCGCATCTGTTCGAATGGACCGACCGCGACACGCTGCTGTACGCGCTGGGCGTCGGCGCGGGCACCGCCGATCTGGCGTTCACCACCGAGAACAGTCACGGCATCGAGCAACAGGTGCTGCCGACCTATGCGGTGATCGCCTGCCTGCCGTTCGCGGCGGTCGGCCTGGTCGGCTCGTTCAACTTCGCGATGCTGCTGCACGGGTCGCAGGGGATCCGGCTGCACGAACCGCTGAAACCGGCGGGCAAGCTCAGCGTCGTAGCCGAGGTCGCCGACATCCAGGACAAGGGTGAGGGCAAGAACGGGATCGTCATGCTCAAGGCGACGGGTACCGACCCCGACACGTCGAACGTCGTCGCCGAGACCTTCACCACCGCCGTCATCCGCGGTGAGGGCGGCTTCGGTGGGCAACCGGGGCAGCGGCCCGCCGCTCCGGAGATACCCGACCGCGAGCCCGACGCGCGAATTGCCTTGCCCACGCGCGAAGATCAAGCGTTGATCTACCGGTTGTCGGGTGATCGCAACCCGCTGCACAGCGATCCGTGGTTTGCGCGGGAACTCGCCGGGTTCCCGAAGCCGATCCTGCACGGACTGTGCAGCTACGGCGTGGCGGGTCGGGCGCTGGTCGCTGAACTCGGTGGCGGCGACGCGACGAAGGTCAGCGCGATCGACGCCCGGTTCACCTCGCCGGTGTTCCCGGGGGAGACGTTGACCACCTCGATCTGGCGGACTGAGGCTGGTCACGCGGTGTTCCGCACGGAGGCGGCCGAACCCGACGGGTCGAACTCGCGCCTCGTTCTCGAGGACGGTGCCGCCGAGTATCGCGACTGACGCGCATTTGGTGGATCCACGGGCGTCCGACGCTCCAGGTTGAAAGGATGATCGACCATGAGGCTCGTCGTTGGATACCTGGCCACTCCCGGCGGTGCGGATGCGCTGGCGCTCGGTGTGCGGTTCGCCCGAACCCTCGGCGCCGACCTCGATCTGTGCATGGTGCTGCCGCCGGACCGGGTGACGCCGTCGATCAAGCCGGTCGGCGACTTCGAGAAGCACCTCGTCGCGCAGGCCGAACAGTGGTTGGAGGAGGCTCGCGCAGCGGTGCCCGACGACATCGTCGTGCGCAGCCACGTCCGCGTCGACGACTCGCCCGCTGATGCGCTGATCCAGGAAGCGGCGCGCGTCGAGGCCGACATGATCGTCGCCGGCGGATCGGGTGGCCTCGTCGCCAGCTACTCCCTGGGATCGACGGTCAACGCGCTGTTGCACTCGGCTCCGCTGCCGGTGGCCGTGGCGCCTCGGGGTACGAGGCATTCGCCCGTCGACCGCACACGCGAAGTGACATGTGCGATTGGCGAGCGCGAAGGTGCAGATGTGTTGTTGGACATCGCTGTTCAATACAGTCGGGTGGCGGGCGCGCCGCTGCGTCTGGTGTCCCTGGTGGCCCTGGACCCCACGTTCGGGACGTTGCGCGGTGACGGTGACGCGGTACGGGAGCATGCTCTCGCTCATGCGCGCCACGTCCTTGAGTTGGCGAAATCCGAGCTACCGCAGGATTTCCCGGTCACCTCGATGATCGTAGAAGGCCGGACGATCGAGGAGGCGGTGGGCAAGCTGGACTGGCAAGACGGAGACCTGATCATGGTCGGGTCGAGCCGGCTCAGCGCGCCACGGCGGCTGTTCCTCGGATCGAAGGCGGCCAAGATGTTGCGGGTGCTCGATGTCCCCATGGTGGTGGTGCCGCGTGAACAACTCGGCCCCGACGACTTGCCCTAGCGAAGACTGACTCTGGTCATGTTCTCCGAGACGCGCTACGCGATGAATGGAGATCTGCGAATCGCCTTCCGCGCGTCCGGCGAGGGCGAGCGCGACATTGTTTACATCCCCAACTGGTTCACAAACAGCGAGCTCGCACCGGAACTTCCTGTCATGCGTGGCTGGGTTGAGGCGATGACATCGCTCGGCCGCCTCATCTTCTTCGACCAGCCGGGCATGGGGGCCTCTGATCCCGTCCCAGGTGGTGCGTTGCCGACTTTGGAGCTGTGGGTCGACAGCATCAGCGCGGTGCTCGACGAACTCGGCAGTCGCGAGGCCATCCTGATCGCGGGCGTCGGCGCGTTGGCGGCGGGGATCCTCTTCGCGGCCACGCATCCTTCACGCACAATCGCACTGGTGGTGCTGGAGGGCTATGCGGACCCCAACGCTGCGCGCGTCAGTGGGCCCTCTCCTGAGGAAGTCCTCGCGGCGATGATTGATATGTGGGGCAGAGGAGAGTCGCAACATATCTTGAACCCGGATATGCCCTGGAACGAGGAGATCAGGGCAGCGTACGCTCGGTTCGAACGCCTGTCGGCGAGTCCGAGCACCGCCGCTTCGATGATGCGATTCATGTCCGAGATGGACGTGCGCGCACTGCTGCCGGCGATCCGGGTGCCCACGCTCGTCATTCAACACACGGATGACGCTGTGGTCCCGCGGGATTGGGGAAAGTACGTCGCGGATCACATTCCAGCTGCGAAATATGTCGAGCTGCCCGGACGGAACCTGTTGCATGTTGTCGAACCATGGCGAGATTCCTTCGAGGAAATAGCGCAGTTCCTCACCGGACATCGGCCGGAGGTGGTGGACGATCGCGTGCTTGCGACGGTGTTGTTCACCGACATCGTGGATTCGACGCGCCGCGCATCGGAGATGGGTGATCGCGACTGGCGCGCCCTGCTCGATGCACACGATGCCATTACCCGCGCGCAGTTGGCGCGTTTCCGTGGTCGTGAGGTGAATACCACCGGGGACGGCTTTGTCGCGATGTTCGACGGTCCGCAGCGGGCCATCCGCTGCGCCAAGGTGATCCGCGATGCCGTGCAGGCGCTCGGCATCGAGGTGCGCGCCGGTCTGCACACCGGCGAGTGCGAGATGCGTGGTGATGACATCGGCGGTATCGCCGTGCATATCGGTGCGCGCATTGCTGCTCTGGCGGGGCCCAATGATGTGCTGGTGTCAAGCACCTTGCGCGACCTGGTGATCGGATCGGGGCTCGAGTTCGAGGATCGTGGGACACACCAACTCAAAGGTGTGCCCGGGGAATGGCCACTGCTCGCCGCCACCTAGAACGGCGGAGGTCTGTTGCGCTCGTCGGCGTAGGGCTGGTTGCGCTGACGCTCCGCTTCGATGGCGGCGGCGCGGCTCTGCTCGCGGGTTCGGTTGCGGCGCGGCATCTTCAAGCAACGGGCCGCATCGTCGATAAGGTCGACGCTGGGGTCGACCACCGCGGGCGCGGTCGGCCGGCACAGCGACGGGAACAGCAGCTTGCTACCTGGATGCGTGGTGTACTTCTGCCCGCCCGGTGAGAGCCACTCGACAGTGCCGTCGGGATGTTGTCGATCGCGCCAACCGATGAACGTCTTGTAGAGATGGTGAATTCGGCACAGGCACTTGAGGTTCGACGCTTGCGTGGCACCCCGTGGATAGGGGATGGTGTGATCGATGTCGCAACGGATGGCCGGCTTGTCGCAGTTTGGGAAGCGGCACGTCAGGTCGCGGCAGCGGATGAACCACGCCAGGGCCGCCGAGGGATTTCGTCGCCTTTCCGGAGGCGCATCCCCTGGGTGTTTCACGGGGCGACGCCGAGCGACGGCCAGCTTGGCGGCCACAATCGGGGCAGGCACCACGCCGCGGCCCATCACAAAACCTGGCGATGTCGCGGCCGGGCCTCCCAGGCTGGGATCGTCGGGTTCGACCGCCTCGACTGGCTTGTCACCGTCCAAATCCGCTGGGGTTTCGTCATTTAACGTGTCTTCGCTCGCCACGACGTGCACCATCACGTTGTCGACGGTGAGACCCGCGGCAGGGCACTCGTCCGAACCACACGCACACGGCAGCGCTTGCGCGCCGTTGACGGCGGCGGCGAGGGCGTCGGCGCGGCGCTGCTCTTGGGTGCGGGGGTCGTTGTCACACACCGTCGCGGCCAAGGCTTCGAGGCGTTGGTCGATCGACTCACCGTCGTGGGCGAAAACCGTCGCCTCGATGTAGGCGACGCCCAAGCCATTCTTACTGTTCCTCACGTCGACGTAGCGGGTGCGGGAGCTGTTCTCGGCACGGCGCACCGCGGCGGGGTCGAAGCGGTCGACCCAGTAGTCGATCGAGGTCTGCAACTTCATCGATGACAGCGTCGTCCACCCCTCGACGTGCGCAGCGATCGCGGCATCGACGTTGGCCAGCGCGTCGCGGTCTTGGATCAAGCGGGTGCGAGACACGATGGTGGTCACCTCGCGGTAGGAGATGGCGCCGGTCAGGAACACCGCGTTGACGCCGGGAAGACGGTCACGCAGGGTGATCGCGGTCTCCAGCAGGGATGCGGCTATTCCGAGCGACACACGCTGGGCGGGGGCGATCTCGGCGGCAACCGCGGCGTAATTGTCGAGGATCCATTGGTCGCGTTCGGCCGAGCCGTCGGCGGCGTACATCCGATCCAACACATCGGCCGCCGCCGAGAGCCGGCGCGCGCAGGCGGCGTTCTCGATGCGCGCCCACGCACCGGCCGCTCCGGCACCGCTAGTGCCGTCGGCCGCCTGAACCAGCTGTTCGAACATACTAGCGAATTTAGCCACGGGGACAGACGCGGGTCGGCCGCCAGTGCACTCCGTCGCCCAACCTGTAGATGAACCTGAGCTTGGGGATAACGTGCGCTTTCGTCGGGATTCAGGCGTACGCGCGCATTTCTGATGAGGCAACGGGGGATGGAGGACCCAAGTGGTTCGAACACAAGTTCGATACACTGCAACCATGGGCTGGCATACCGGGCCACCGAGCTGGGTGGAAATGGAGCGGGTGCTCAACGGCAAACCGCGCCGCGCCGGCGCTTGGCCCATCGACGAGCAGATCGGCGACGGCGGCGACAGCCCGGCCTGGTCCAGTAGGCGAGGCGAGTACCAGCCACTCGACGTCGAGCGACCCACGTCGACGGTTCCCTACGCCGAACTGCACGCGCATTCGGCTTACAGCTTCCTCGACGGCGCCAGCACGCCGGAGGAACTGGTCGAGGAGGCGGCCCGACTGGACCTGCGGGCGATCGCGCTGACCGACCATGACGGCCTCTACGGCGTGGTGCGCTTCGCCGAAGCCGCCAGGGAACTGGAGATGTCGACGGTATTCGGCGCCGAACTGTCCCTCGGCGGGGGCAACCGGACCGAAGACCCCGATCCGCCCGGCCCGCACCTGCTGGTGCTCGCGCGCGGCCCCGAGGGCTACCGGCGGTTGTCACGCGAACTCGCCAAGGCGCACCTGGCCGGCGGTGAGAAGGGCAAGCTGCACTACGACTATGACGCGCTGACCGAGGCCGCAGGCGGACACTGGCACATCCTCACCGGCTGCCGTAAAGGGCATGTCCGACAGGCGCTTTCAAAAGGCGGTCCGCAGGCCGCCGCCACCGCGCTGGCTGACCTGGTCGACCGCTTCGGCCGCGACCGGGTCAGCGTCGAACTCACCCATCACGGGCACCCCTGTGACGACGAATGCAACGCCGTCCTTGCCGAGCTGGCGCCCCGGTTCGGCCTGAGCGTGGTCGCCACCACCGCCGCGCATTTCGCCGAACCGTCGCGGGGCCGGCTTGCCATGGCGATGGGGGCGATCCGCGCCCGGCACTCGATGGACGAGGCCGCCGGTTACCTTGCCCCGCTGGGCGGTTCGCATCTGCGGTCGGGTGAGGAGATGGCCCGGCTGTTCGCCGACCGGCCTGAGGTGGTGACGGCCGCGGCCGACCTCGGTGAGCAGTGCGCGTTCGGTCTTGCGCTGATCGCACCGCAGTTACCGCCGTTCGACGTCCCCGACGGCCACACCGAGGACAGCTGGCTGCGTCATCTGGTGATGGAGGGCGCGCACCGGAGATATGGCCCACCGCAGCGGGCGCCGCGCGCATACGCGCAGATCGACCATGAGCTGAAAGTCATTGAGCAGCTGACCTTTCCCGGGTACTTCCTGGTGGTCCACGACATCACCCGGTTCTGCAGGGAGAACGGCATCCTGGCCCAGGGCAGGGGATCGGCGGCCAATTCCGCGGTCTGCTATGCCCTCGGCGTCACCAACGTGGACCCGGTCGCCAACGAATTGCTGTTCGAACGCTTCCTGTCCCCGGCGCGCGACGGCCCACCCGACATCGACATCGACATCGAATCGGACCTGCGGGAGAAGGCCATTCAGTACGTCTACGACCGCTACGGCCGCGACTACGCCGCCCAAGTGGCCAACGTCATCACCTACCGGGGTCGCAGCGCGGTACGCGACATGGCCCGCGCACTGGGCTTCTCGCAAGGTCAGCAGGACGCCTGGAGCAAGCAGCTCGGCCAGTGGGGCAACCTCGCCGAGGCGCCGCACACCGAAGACATTCCCGAGCAGGTCATCGACCTGGCCAAGCAGATCTCCAACCTGCCCCGCCACATGGGCATCCACTCCGGCGGCATGGTCATCTGCGATCGGCCCATCGCCGACGTGTGCCCGGTCGAATGGGCGCGGATGGAGAACCGCAGCGTCCTGCAGTGGGACAAAGACGATTGCGCGGCAATCGGTTTGGTGAAGTTCGACATGCTCGGCCTCGGCATGCTCTCGGCGCTGCACTACTGCATCGACCTGGTGCGCGAGCACAAAGGTATCGATGTCGACCTGGCGAAACTGGACCTGTCCGAGCCCGCCGTGTACGAGATGCTGCAGAAGGCGGACTCCGTCGGGGTGTTCCAGGTGGAGTCGCGCGCCCAGATGGCCACCCTGCCACGACTCAAGCCTCGCGTGTTCTACGACCTGGTCGTCGAGGTGGCGCTGATCCGGCCCGGCCCCATCCAGGGCGGGTCGGTGCATCCGTACATCAAGCGGCGCAACGGCGAAGAACCCGTCACTTACGACCACCCGTCGATGGAGCCGGCGTTGCACAAGACGCTGGGGGTGCCGCTGTTCCAGGAACAGCTCATGCAGCTGGCGGTGGACTGCGCGGGTTTCTCTGCCGCCGAGGCCGACCAGCTGCGCCGCGCGATGGGATCCAAGCGGTCGACCGAACGGATGCGCCGACTGCGGAGCAGGTTCTACGACGGGATGCGCCAGCGCCACGGCATCACCGGCGAGATCGCCGACCGCATCTACGAGAAACTGGAGGCCTTCGCGAACTTCGGCTTCCCCGAAAGTCATTCGCTCAGCTTCGCGTCGCTGGTGTTCTACTCCTCGTGGTTCAAACTGCATCACCCCGCCGCGTTCTGCGCCGCGCTGCTGCGCGCGCAGCCGATGGGCTTCTACTCACCGCAGACGCTGGTGGCCGACGCCCGCCGACACGGTGTCACCGTGCACGGACCCGACGTCAACGCCAGCCTGGCGTACCCGACCCTCGAGAACGTCGGCACCGAGGTGCGGATGGGTCTGGGGGCGGTCCGGCACATCGGCGACGAACTGGCCGAGCAGCTCGTCGAGGAACGAAAGACCAACGGCGCGTTCACATCCCTGTTGGATCTGACTCATCGAGTGCAGCTGTCCGTGCCGCAGACCGAGGCGCTGGCCACCGCCGGGGCCCTGGGCTGCTTCGACATCGCCCGACGCGAAGGGTTGTGGGCGGCGGGTGCGGCCGCCAGCCAACGACCCGACCGGCTGCCGGGTGTGGGCGCCTCGTCGCACATCCCCTCGCTGCCGGGTATGACCGAACTCGAGTTGGCCGCCTCCGACGTGTGGGCGACCGGTGTCTCACCGGACAGTTATCCGACGCAGTTCCTCCGAGAGGATCTCGATGACCTCGGTGTCATCCCGGCAGGAAGCCTGCTCGACGTGCCCGACGGCACCCGCGTGCTGGTGGCCGGGGCGGTGACGCACCGGCAGCGGCCGGCGACCGCGCAGGGGGCGACCTTCCTCAACCTCGAGGACGAGACCGGAATGGTCAACGTCATCTGCTCGCGCGGGGTGTGGGCGCGGCACCGCAAGCTGGCGCAGACGGCTCCGGCACTGCTGATCCGGGGTCAGGTGCAGAACGCGACCGGCGCCGTCACCGTCGTCGCCGAACGGATGGGCAAGCTCACCTTGGCGATCGGCTCCAAGTCTCGCGACTTCCGCTAGCCCGCTACGGTTGAGCGGTGCGGCGACCCGTCTACCTTCTCGTCGGTGCGGGCACCGCGCTGATCGCCTGCTGCTACGGCTTCGGGCGGTTCTCCTACGGACTGTTCGGCCCGGTGTTCGGCGAGACCTTCCACCTGAGCCCCACCATCGCCGGCGTGATCGGTGCGGGCAGCTACATCGGCTACTGCGCGGCGATCACCGCCAGCCTGCTGCTGACCGACCGCATCGGCCCGCGACGGGTCGCGGTCGCCGCCGGAGTCGTTGCCACGCTGGGGATCTCCATCATCGCGCTCGCGCCCTCGGCCTGGGTGCTCGCGGTCGGTGTGCTGGTCGCCGGCTGTAGCACCGGCATCGTCTCACCGCCGCTGGCCGCCGCGGTCGCCCAACACGTGCCGCCGAACACGGCAGAACGCGCCCAGACCGTCGTCAACGGCGGCACCGGAATCGGTGTGGTGCTGTCGGCGCCGATCGCGCTGCTGCTGCTGAGCCAGTGGCGCGCGGCGTGGGTGGTGTACGCGTTGGTCTCGGCGGCGGTGACCGTCTGGGTGTTCCTCGCCGTGCCGGCCAACTCGCAGCGCGCGGCGAAACGGGTCGATCCGCTCTGGCGCACAGGCACTTTCGGCTTGCTGCTGGCATCCTTGCTGACGGGCGTTGGCAGCGTCGCGGTGTGGACCTTCGGCCGCGACCTGATCGCCACGGTCGGCGGGGCGGACGCCACCCGCTCGTCGTTGCTGTGGATCGTCATCGGCGCGGCGGGCATCGCCGGGGCGCTCGCCGGTGATGTGGTGCGGCGGATCGGACTGCAGTGGGCCTGGGTGTGCGCGACCGTCGCGATGGCCTCGGCGACGGCGCTGTTGGCGGCCGCCCCGTGGAACCTCGGCGTCATGATCGCGGCCGCCACGCTGTTCGGCGGGGCCTACATCGCGTTGACGGGTTTGGCGCTGCTGTGGAGCGCCCGCCTGTATCCCGACAGCACCTCATCCGGGGTCGGCCTGTCGTTCTTCACGCTCGCGGCCGGTCAAGCCCTCGGCGCGCCCGTGGCCGGTGCGCTCATCGACCTGGCCGGTGGACGGGCCGCGTTCCTGGCGATCGCCGCGGTCGGCCTGTGTGCGCTTGCGGTGCGGCCCGTGAAAACGGCGCCGGTGCCCGCAGCGCGCTAACCCTCGGTGGGCGTGGTCCAGACCTTGTCGACGCTGATCCTCAGCCGCGTGTCGTAGGCGGCGAGAAACTCGTCGCTGAAACCGAGGCTGGCCGCCAACTCGGCGTATTTCGCGCGATACCGCTCGTCGTGCAGCGGATTCGCGCCCTCGGCATCGACGGTCGCGGGTCCGCCGACGACGATGATCCCGCTGCCGTTTCCATCGGAGTCCAGATTGAGGCTGACCCGTGGATGCGCCCGTATATGCCTGACTTTCGCGGCACTCGGTTCGGTGTAGACGAGCACGTAAGTCCCGTCGAAGTAGAACCACACCAATTTCGGGACGGGTTGTCCGGACTTGGCCACCGTGGTCAACCAGCCGTGCTTGTCCGACGAGAGCCGGTCGACGACTTCCTGGGTGAAATTGACTGCCATACCGCGAATGTAGTCTCGGAAAATGACCCTGAACCTGTCTGTCGACGAAGTCCTGACCACCACGCGTTCGGTGCGAAAGCGGCTCGATCTCGAGAAGTCGGTACCGCGGGAAGTGCTGCTCGAATGTCTGGAGCTCGCCATCCAGGCGCCGACGGGATCGAACGCCCAAGGGTGGCAGTGGATGTTCGTCGAAGATCCGGACAAGAAGACGGCCCTCGCCGACATCTATCGGCACAACGCGACGCCCTACCTCGACGCGCCCAAACCCACCTACGGCGACGCACGCGATCAGCAGCGCCCACGCGTCACCGAATCCGCCAAGTACCTCAACGATCACTTGCACGAAGTGCCGGTCATGCTGATCCCCTGCCTGGAGGGCAGCCCCGAGGTCGCCACTGCGGGAAGCGCCGGGTTCTGGGGTTCACTGCTGCCCGCGGTGTGGAGTTTCATGCTCGCCTTGCGTTCGCGCGGCCTCGGATCGGCGTGGACGACACTGCATCTGGTCGGTAAGGGGGAGAAGCTGGCCGCCGACGTGCTGGGTATCCCGTTCGACCAATACCGTCAGGGCGGGTTGTTCCCGATCGCTTACACCAAGGGCACCGACTTCCGTCCGGCCAAGCGGCTGCCCGTCGAGCAGATCGTCCACTTCGACTCCTGGTGAGTCTCTTCGCGCAAGCGCTCATCGGAAGGTGATGCTCAGGTCGCGCCGCTGAACCCATGCTGGCGCCACGCCTCGTACACCGCGACCGCCGCCGCGTTCGACAGGTTCAGCGAGCGCCTGCCGGCCAGCATCGGGATCCGTACCTGCGCGGTGATGTGCGGGTCGGCCAGCGTCGCCTCGTCGAGGCCAGACGGTTCCGGCCCGAACATCAGCACGTCACCCGGCTGGTAGTCGATATCGGTGAACGACGTCGTCGCGTGCGCGGTGAACGCATAGACCCGCTCGGGCGCCATCGCGGACCATGCAGCGGCCAGATCGGGATGGACGGAGACCGACGCCAGGTCGTGGTAGTCCAGGCCGGCCCGCCGCAACTTCGGCTCGGACAGGTCGAATCCCATCGGTTCCACCAGGTGCAGTTCGCAGCCGGTGCCCGCCACCATCCGGATCGCGTTACCCGTATTGGGCGCGATGCGCGGTGAGTAGAACATCAATCTGAACAACTGGCACCTCTCGGTGGAGAGCGCTTAGGGGGCGAAGGGATAATGCTCGCATGGTCGCGAAGAGCCTCTGGATGCAGAAGGTGGCGGCCGACCCCGGCCATTCCCACTGGTATATCGAGCGATTCCGCGCCATGGCGCGAGCCGGTGACGACCTGGCGGGTGAGGCGCGCCTGATCGACGCGATGGCTCCCCGGGGCGCCCACATCCTCGATGCGGGGTGCGGACCGGGCCGCCTGGGCGGCTACCTCGCTGCCGCCGGTCACCGCGTCGTCGGCGTCGACGTCGACCCGGCGCTGATCGAGGCGGCCGAACAGGACCATCCGGGCCCACAGTGGCTCGTCGGCGACCTCGCCGAACTCGACCTGCCCGCGCGGGGCATCACCGAGAAGTTCGACGTCATCCTGTCGGCGGGCAATGTCATGACGTTCCTGGCGCCGAGCACCCGTGGCGAGGTGCTCACCCGGCTGCGCGCCCATCTGAAGGACGACGGGCGGGCGGTGATCGGCTTCGGCGCCGGTCGTGACTACGCGTTCGCCGACTTCTTCGACGACGCCTCGAACGCGGGTCTCGCGCCGGATGTGCTGTTGTCGACGTGGGATGTGCGGCCGTTCACCGACGACTCCGACTTCCTCGTCGCAGTCCTTCGCCCGGCGTAGGCGGCCGCTGCTGCCGGGGTCACATCACGATCGGGTCCCGGTATTTGCTCGGTATCCTCACACCGCTTTTCACCTGCGGTTTTCAACTCTGTCTGTTCAGTAAGAATGGTGGATTCGGCCGCACATCGCTGGCATACTCGTCCAATTGCCAGGGCCGGAACAGGCCCGCCGGGGTGGGCAGATCAGTAGAAAATCAGTGGGAAGTCTCATGAATGACGTGCCATCGCTGACGATGAAGCCGCCGGCCCTGCGAACAGCCGTGCGCCGATGAGCGTGTTCTCCCCGCGCGAACCCGAGCCGCCGGTCAAACGGCCGTCGCGGTGGGCCTTGTCCAACTGGCCGGTCCGGTGGAAAGTGCTCGCGATCGTCCTGGTGCCGTTGATCGTGGCCGCAACGTTCGGCGGCCTGCGCATCTACGGCGACGTGACCGCGGAGGCCGATCTACGACGCGCCGCCGAACGCGCCGAAATGGTGCCCGCGATCGAGCGCTACATGGAGGCGTTGGAAGCGGCGATGCTGGCCACCTCGCCCAATGGTGAGGCCAACGGTGACATGCAGGCCGCGCTGAGCCGATTCGACAGCAGCCGTCGTGAACTCCAGCTCCGGATGGAGGCCACCGACGTCGCTCCGGACGTCCGCCAGGGCATCACCACCATGATCGACGACGGTCAGGCGCTGATGGACAGGGTCACCTCGAACAGCGTCGGACTGCGCGACAGCATCCAGGCCTACGCGCTGTTGCTGCTGCCCGCCGAGGATGCGGTGACCGGCTCGGTCCGCGTCGACGACGAACGCATCCGCGCGGAGACCGTCGGGCTGGCCCGGGCGATCGGGGCGCGCGGCCAGATGACGATGCAGACGCTCGCGCTCACCCGCGGTGCCGAGTTGCCCGAGCCCGATTTGCGGACCGCGGTGATCGCACTTGCCGGCACCGAGCCGTCGACGTTGTTCGGTATGAGCCAGGTGCTCGGGGTGGGATCGCCCGAGGCCAAGGCGCTGCAGGCCGAGTTCGTCAAGCGGATGGCGCTGATGACCGACCCGGCGGTGCCACTGGTCAACAACCCCGAACTACTGGGGTCGGTGGCCGCAACCGATCAGATCGCGTCCCAGATCATCGAGCGGACCACCGGGGCGGTCACGTCGGCCGTGCGGGACCGAGCCGACGCTCAGCGCACCACCTTGATCCGCGATGCGGTCATCGTCGGTGTGTCCATGCTGGTCGCGCTGATCATCGTGGTCCTGGTGGCGCGCACGCTGGTGCGACCGCTGCGGCGTCTGCGCGACAGCGCGCTCAAGGTCGCCCACGAAGACCTCGGCGCAGAAATCGAGCGGGTGCGAGCCGGTGGTGACGCCTCGCAGATCACCCCGATCCCGGTGCACACGACCGAGGAGGTGGGCCAGGTGGCCCATGCCGTGGATGAACTGCACGAGCAGGCCGTCTTCCTCGCCGCCGAACAGTCGCGGTTGCAGCTGCAGATCGGGGACATGTTCGAGACGCTCTCGCGGCGCAGCCGCTCACTGGTTGACCAGCAATTGGCGTTGATCGACCGGTTGGAGCGCAACGAGGAGGACCCCGAGCGGCTCGAGAGCCTGTTCCGGCTGGACCATCTGGCCGCCCGGATGCGACGTAACGGCGCGAACCTGCTGGTGCTGTCCGGCGCGAGGGTTCCTCGCGAGCAGGCCGAGCCGGTTCCGGTCTCCGCGGTGATCAATGCCGCGGCCTCCGAGGTCGAGGACTACACCCGGGTCGTTACCGCGACCGTTCCCGACAGTGAGGTCGTCGGCGCCGTCGCCGGTGACCTGGTCCACCTGCTCGCCGAACTGCTCGACAACGCGCTGCGCTACTCGCCGCCGATCTCACAGGTGCGGGTGTCGGCGGTGCACACCGCCAACGGCGGACTGGTCATCGAGGTGAGTGACATCGGGCTCGGGATGACCGAGTCGGATCTGCGGGTGGCCAACTCCCGTCTGCAGTCGGGCGGACAGGTCGACCCCTACACCGCGCGGCACATGGGGTTGTTCGTCGTGGGGCGCCTCGCCGCGCAGCACGGGCTGGTGGTCCGGTTGCGGTCCACGATCGGTGGCGAGCCGGATTCGGGCACCACCGCCGGTGTGTATGTTCCGAGCGAGTTGTTGAGGCGGCCCGGGGAGCCGCATCAGTTCAGCGAGCCCGAGTACGCCACGCCCGCCGACGCCCATTCGGGGATCGCGACGGCGCTGGCGCTCGATGAGCCGAGGCACGCCAATGGCCACTCTGATGCGCCGATCGCGGTCCTGCCGCAGCGCAACCCCGGCGCCAGCGGTATCGCGGCCACCCCGGATGAGGAAGTCGAGGAGCCGGAACCGGCCGGCCGGCCGACGGACACCTCGAGCTTCTTCGCGGCGCGGACACAAGCGGCGGAAACGGCCGATGCCGACGACTCGATCTACCAGAGCATGCTCTCGGAGTGGCTGGTCGACCCGACCGAACTCGCCAACAGCGAGGACCTGAACTGGGAATCGGTCTGGGACCACGGCTGGTCGGCCGCGGCCGCCGCTGACGAGGCCCCGGTCACCGAAGTCACCGACGACGGGCTTCCGGTGCGCACTCCGGGTGCCCGCCTCGTGCCGGGCGCCGCGCAGACCGGCGAGGTAGCATCGGCGGCTGAGTTGGGCGCCGAACCGGGAGCCAAGCAACGCGATCCTGACGCCGTTCGCGCCAGCATCAGCAGCCACTTCGGCGGGGTGCACGCCGGCCGCTCGCACGCACGAGAGACCAGAGGAACCGATACCGAATGACGTACCCGGCCCGTTCGACGCAGCGTGACTCGCTCGACTGGCTGGTCTCCAAATTCGCCCGCGAAGTGTCGGGGGTGACGCACGCGGTGCTGGTGTCCGCCGACGGGCTGCTGATGGCGGCCAGTGAGCACATCCCGACCGAGCGGGCCGACCAACTCGCGGCCGTGGCCTCCGGACTGGCGAGCCTGTCCACGGGTGCGGCGCAACTCTTCGACGGCGGCCACGTGCTGCAGTCGGTGGTCGAGATGGAGAACGGCTACCTGCTGTTGATGCGCGTCGGCGACGGCTCGAACCTGGCGACCCTGGCGGCACGCAACTGCGACATCGGCCAGATCGGTTACGAGATGGCGGTATTGGTCGAGCGGGTGGGCACCGTCGTCCAGTCGGCGCGCCGGCGCGCACGCCAACATTCGTGAGCCGCCGATAAACCAATGGGAGGGCGACGTCGCGGCCGAGCCGAGCCTGGTCCGGCCGTACATCCTGACCGCGGGCCGCACCGACTCCCGCGTCTCGCTGCCGCTGGAAGCGCCGATCGAGGCGGTCGACTCGGCCAAGCCGCCGCGCTGGCCGGGTAACGACGTGCGCGGGCAGATCGTGGCGATATGCGTCGACCGCCCGTCGGTTACCGAGATCGCTGTGAAGTTATCGTTGCCGCTCGGCGTGGCGCGGGTGCTCATCGGGGATCTCGTGACGCAGGGTTATGTGGCGGTCGGCAGCACCCTGGGCGAGTCGACCGACATCGACGAAAGACGTGAGTTGATAGGAAGGACACTGCGTGGCCTCAAGGCACTTTGAGGAGCGCCGAGCACCGAAACCCTCGGGCCAGCCGGCTTCTTCCAAGATCGTCATCTCGGGCGGCTTCGGCGCCGGGAAGACGACGTTCGTCGGCGCGGTCTCCGAGATCGTGCCGCTGCGGACCGAGGCCTTGGTGACCGCCGCCTCGGCGGGTGTCGACGGGCTGGAAGCCACGCCCGAGAAGAACACGACGACGGTGGCGATGGACTTCGGTCGCATCACCTTGGCCGATGACCTGGTGTTGTACCTGTTCGGCACGCCCGGTCAGCGCCGGTTCTGGTTCATGTGGGACGACCTCGTCCGCGGCGCGATCGGAGCCATCATCCTGGTCGACGTGCGGCGGCTACAGGACAGCTTCGCCGCGGTCGACTTCTTCGAGGCGCGTAACCTGCCCTTCCTCGTCGCAATCAACGAGTTCGACAGCGCGCCAAGGCATCCCGCCGCCGCGGTACGCAAGGCGTTGGCGTTGGGCGAGCACGTTCCGGTGATCACCGTCGACGCGCGTGACCGGCAGTCCGCCAAGGCGGCGTTGATCGCGATCACCGAGTACGCTCTGGCGAACCTGACCTCCCTGCCCGGTTGACCGAGTGCGTCCCGACGAAACACTGTGGAGCGACGAGCACTACACCGGCCGCGACTTCCGCGACGACGACCTCAGCAGGCTGCGCACCGAACGCGTGGTCTTCGACGAATGTGATTTCCGCGGGGTCGACCTCACCGAATCCGAACATGCCGGTTCGGCGTTTCGGAACTGCCGGTTCGAGCGAGCGACCCTGCACCACAGCGTATTTCGACAATGCAGCATGCTCGGATCGGTATTCACCGGAAGCCGCCTTCGGCCGATGACGCTGGTCGACGTCGACCTGACAATGGCCGTCCTCGGCGGATGTGATCTGCGGGGTGTGGATCTCACCGGATGCCGGTTGCGTGAGGCAGGCCTCGTCGACGCCGATCTGCGCAAGGCGGTGTTGCGCGGCGCGGATCTGAGCGGGGCGCGGGTGCAGAACCTGCGACTCGACGAGGCCGACCTTCGCGGCGCCAGGACCGACCCGACACTGTGGACCACCGCTGGCCTCACCGGCGTGAAGATCGACGTCGACCAAGCGCTCGCGTTCGCCGCCGCGCACGGCCTGAACATCCACGGGGAATGATGCGGCGGCGGATGCCGCGAATCGCCTGATCAAAAAACCGCAGCGTACGTGGTGTTTAAGCACACATCGGGAAAACTCGCATCCGCAATACCGAATTACTACGTTCTGTCGTATGCAGCTCACTCGGTTCACCGACCTCGGTCTTCGGACCATGATGCTGCTCGCCGCCGGCGAAGCAGAGGACCGCCGGGTCACCACCCGGTCGATCGCGGTCGGTGCGAACGCCTCGGAGAACCACGTCGCCAAGGCGGTCGCCCGATTGGCCGATCTCGGCGTGGTGAACACTCAGCGCGGCAGGGTCGGCGGGCTGACCCTGACCGCGGCCGGCCGCGAAGCGTCACTCGGTTGGCTCATCCGGCGCCTCGAGGGTGACCGGGAGGTCATCGACTGCGACGGCGCCCACCCGTGCCCATTGGTGTCGGCATGCCGGTTGCGCCGTGCGCTCGCCGACGCCAAGGAGGCGTTCTACCGCGAGCTCGACCGCCACACCATCGCCGATTTGACAAGGGATGCAGGGCTTCTCCTGATCCACGGGCCACCGCTCAAGGGCGCCGACCCAGAACCTCTTCCCCAACCCGCCGAAAGGGCCCCCCGATGACCGCCATTGCCGCCGCACCCGCTGAACTCGATCCGCAACACGCCGAGATCGTTTCGGTCACGCTTCCTCTGATCGGTGCGCACATCGACGAGATCACCACGGAGTTCTACCGCCGCCTGTTCGCCAACCACCCGGACCTCTTGCGCAACCTGTTCAATCGCGGCAACCAGGCCCAAGGTGCTCAGCAGCGGGCCTTGGCGGCGTCGATCGCGACCTTCGCCGCCCACCTCGTCGACCCACAGCTTCCGCACCCGGCCGAACTGCTGTCCCGGATCGGGCACAAGCACGCGTCACTGGGCATCACCGCCGAGCAGTACCCGATCGTGCACGAGCATCTCTTCGCCGCGATCGTCGCGGTACTCGGCGCTGACACGGTGACCGACGAGGTGGCCGCCGCGTGGGACCGGGTCTACTGGATCATGGCGCAGACCCTGATCGACATCGAGCGCGCGCTCTACGCGGCCGCGGGGGTCGCCGACGGTGACGTCTACCGTCGCGTCCGTGTCGTCTCCCGGCTCGACGACCCGTCGGGAGCGGTGCTGCTGACCGTCCGCCCGGTCGGTGGCGGGTTCCCGGAATTCCTTCCGGGACAGTATGTTTCGGTGGGCGTCACGATGCCCGACGGTGCGCGTCAGCTGCGCCAGTACAGCCTCGTCAACGCTCCGGGAGAGGACCTGACGTTCGCGGTCAGACCGGTCGCCGCCGTTGGCGATCAGCCCGCCGGCGAGGTGTCCACCTGGATCGCGTCGAACGTCTGCGTCGGCGACATCCTCGACGTCACCGTGCCATTCGGTGATCTGCCCGCGCCCACGGGGGACCAACCACTGGTGCTCATCTCGGCCGGGATCGGCATCACCCCGATGGTCGGCATCCTGGAGTACCTCGCGGCCAACGCGCCCGCCACCCCGGTGCAGGTGTTGCACGCCGACCGCAGCGACGTCAGCCACCCGCTGCGAGAGCGACAGCACGAGCTGATGGCCCAGCTGAAAAACGGCTCGCTGGACGTCTGGTATGAGGACGGCCTGACCGCTGGACGGGCGGGCGTGCATCCGGGGCTGCTCACGCTGGACGGCATCGAGTTGCCTGCGACCGCCGAGATCTACCTGTGCGGCAACAACGGTTTCGTGCAGGCGGTCCGTACTCAGTTGCTCGCGCGGGGTGTGCCGGCCACGCGGGTGCACAGTGAGCTGTTCTCACCCAACGACTGGCTGCTGTCATGAGCGGGTGCGGCCAATAGCGCCGAAACCGCATGCGGCCATCTGTCCGGAGAAAGAATGGGCAGATGGCCGCCACATGGGACACCCTCGATCGCTACGTCGTCATCTCCACCGACACCCACGCGGGGGCCGACCTGCGCGACTACAAGGCCTACCTGCCCGCCCGGCTGCACGACGACTTCGACGCATGGGCCGCGACCTATGTCAGCCCGTTCGACGACCTGATCATCGCCACCGCGCAGCGCAACTGGAGCCATGAGCTTCGGATTTCGGAGATGGACGCCGACGGGGTGGCGGCCGAAGTGCTGCTTCCCAACACCGTCCCGCCGTTCTTCCCGACCACCCCGAACATCACCATCACGCTGCCGCGCACCCGCGACGAGTTCGAGAAGCGATGGGCCGGTGTGCAGGCCCACAACCGGTGGCAGATCGACTTCTGTTCGTTGGCGCCGGCGCGGCGCCGGGGGCTGATTCAGGTGTTCCCCAACGATGTCGACCTGGCGCTCGAGGAGATCCGCTGGGGCGCCGAGAAGGGCTGCTTCGGCGGCGTGCTGCTACCCGCCGTCTCACCCGGTGACCCCAACGTCGCACCGCTGTTCCACACCCGCTACGAACCGATCTGGGCGCTGTGCGCGGAACTCGACCTGACCGTGGTTCAGCACGCCGGAGCCGGCAGCCCGCTGATGCCGATGGATCAGCCGGCGTCGAATGCCGTGCTGGTCACCGAGATGGCGATGTGGGCGCAACGCACGGTTTCGCACCTCATCCTCGCCGGGGTGTTCGAGCGTCATCCGACCCTGCGGTTCGTGCCGACCGAGCAGGGAACGCTGTGGCTGCAGGACCAGATGATGCTGCTCGACGTCATGGTGCCCTCGATGAAATCCGAAGCGGGGAACCGCACGTACGGAATGTTCGGCGGCTCGTCGATCGACGAATTGACCATGGAGCCCAGCGATTACGCCAAGCGGAACTGCTACCTGGCATCGGAGTTGACGCCGTACGAGTCGTCGACCATCGACTACCTCGGTGCCGACCACGTCATGTGGGGCAGCGACTACCCGCACGAGGAAGGCTTCGCGCCGCACTCCAAGTTGGCGATCCGCTGGGCACTGCACGACCAACCCGAGGACGTGTGCCGCAAGATCCTCGCCGGGAATGCCGCCCGGCTGTACCGGTTCGACCTGGACGCCCTCGTCCCGGTCGCCTCCGAGATCGGTCCGACGGTCGCCGAAGTGCATACACCGCTGGGCGATACGGGTTATGTCTCGCCGCCCGCGTTCGGTTACCGCCCGTTCGAGGGCGGTCTCGCCCTCAAGCGGCTCGCCCCTGCCCGAGGCTAGGTACTGCTCAGCCGAATCCGCCAGCGCACGAACGCCGTGTAGCCGATGGAGATCAGCGCCAGCATGCCCATGTCGAACAGCCATGTGCCCGCGCTGTGTTCCCAGTGTCGGTCGTTGGGCGTCAATGGGCCAGGCACCAACCGGATCAGGTCGATCGTCGAGGCCGAAGCCGCGAAACCCCAACGGGCAGGGGTGAACCAGGACATCTGATCGAGCACGATCCGGTCCGTCACCGGGATCATGCCGCCCGAGAACACCAGCTGGGACATGATCGCCACCACCAGCAGCGGCATGATCTGTTCGTTGGACCTGGCCAACGCCGAGAGCGCCAGGCCCACCATCGCCGCGGCCACCGTCGTCACCGCGATGTCGACGAACAACTCGATGCTGCGGTTGCCGATGAGCGCGCCGCTTTCGACGGCCCCGGGACCCCAGCCCTTACCGATGATCGCGATCGCCGTGACGATCGCCGACTGGACGATCGCGAACAGGGTGAACACGAACACCTTCGCCAAAAGGTATGCGGTCGTTGACAATCCGACGGCCTGCTCGCGGCGGAAGATCGCCCGTTCGCCGATCAGCGCCCGGATGGTCAGCGCGGTGCCCATGAAGATGGCGCCGACGTTGAGCATGACCAGGATCTGGCCCGGCTCGTTGGGTGCCGGGCCGCCCTGTATCGCAGGCACCGGCACGCCGAACCCGACGTCACCGGGCACGGAGAGCGACAGCACGCCCATGATGAACGGCAGCAGCATCAGGAACGCGAAGTAGCCGCGGTCGGACACCACCAGTCGCACCTGTCGGCGCGCGATCGTCGAGAACTGTCGCCGTACGCTCGTGCTCGTCGGGCTGCCCAGATCGGACGGCTCCTCGGTCGGCGGCGGCGGTGGCGGAGGCCCGTGCTGGGACAGGAAGCGTTCGTTGGCCGCCTCGGGGTCGCTGGCCACCGAGCTGAAGATGTCGGCCCAGTTGGTGCTGCCCATCGACGGGCCGATCTGGCTGGGCGGGCCGTAGAACGCGGTCTTTCCGCCGGGCGCCAGCAGCAGCACCTGATCGCAGACGTCGAGATAGGTCAGCGAGTGCGTGACGACCAGCACGACGCGCCCGGCGTCGGCCAGTTGCCGCAGCATCGTCATCACCTGACGGTCCAGTGCGGGGTCCAGACCCGAGGTCGGCTCGTCGAGGATCAGCAGCGACGGGCCGGTCAACAGTTCGAGCGCAACCGAAGCGCGCTTGCGCTGGCCGCCGGAGAGCTTGTCGACGCGGGTCTCCAGATGGTTGGTCATCTCGAGTTCCTCGAGCACCTGCATGACGACCTGTTCCCGGTCGGCCTTCGTGGTGTCCGGCGGCAGGCGCAGTTCCGCGGCGTACATGAGCGCCTGACGGACGGTCAGCTGACCGTGCACGACGTCGTCCTGGGGGACCATCCCGATCCGGGAGCGCAGCGACGCGTATTCGGCGTGCACGTTGTGGCCCTCGAAGGTCACCGTGCCCGTCGTCGGATGGGTATAGCCGGCGACCAACCGGGCGAACGTCGACTTGCCGGCGCCCGACGGGCCGATGACCGCGGTCAGAGTCCCGGGCCGCGCGGCGATCGAGATGTTGTCCAGCAGCGTCTTGTTGTTCTCGATGGTCCACGTGACGCCGTGAACTTCCAGTCCGCCGGTGCGGGTCGCGGCCTCGCTCTCGCTGCGGCGGACCAGTGTGCCGCCGGAGAAGACGAGGTCGATGTTGCCGATCGTGACCGTATCCCCGTCGCGAAGCAGCGCGGACTCCACGCGTGCACCGTTGACGAACGTGCCATTGATGCTGCGGTTGTCGATGATCTCGGTACCGGCCGCCGTCGGCACCAGCGTGGCGTGGTGGCGCGACGCCAGCACGTCGGGTACGACGATGTCGTTGTCGGTGGCTCGACCGATCTTGACTGCGCCGGGGACGTTGTCCGGCGGCCTGGTTCCCGGCCGCAGAATCTTGAGCATGCTCGTGGCGAGGTTGCCCTCGCTGGAGCGCGGAGCCGCGGTCGGTCCCATCATCGTCGCCGACTCGAGCGCCGGGGACGATATCACCTGACGCACCGGCTGTTGAGGGCTCGTATAGGCCGCGGGCTGCGGCGTGCTGGGATGCCGGGGCGGGGGAGGCGCACTCGGATAGGTCGGTTGTGGACGCGCCTGACCCGGCGGCGGACCGTACGGCCGCGCGGTGTGCGGAGCCGAGTGGGGTCCCGAAACCGGCGGGGGTGGCGGCGCGGTGGGGTAGTTGCCCGTCGGTCGCTGGTTGGCGATCGGCACCGCCACGGTCGGTGTCCGGCCGACCGCGCCCTGATGGCGGCCGATCTCGAAAGTCAGCCGCGGACCGTCGGGATTGCCGATGTTGATCGTCTGACCGTCGTGGATGTCGACCGCGGAAACCCTGCGGTTGTTGACGAACATCCCGTTGAGGCTGCCGTTGTCGATCGCCACCCAGCGGCCCTGGTCGAAGCGCAACACCAGATGCGCACGGGAGATCAACGGATGGGCGATGCGAACGTCGGCGCGCAGATCGCGGCCGATGACGACGTCATTGCCCGCCGCGAAGGTTCGGGTCGATCCGTCGTACCGAACGGTGAGCGCGGGTGAAGCAGCTCGGCTCGTCGGAGCCGGACCGCCGGCGACATTGGACATCGTCGCCAACTCTAACGGTAGGCATGTCCGACCCGGTGCTCCGACCACGAAAGTTTGCCGGTCGTACGGCGAGTCGCGCGCTTATGGCGACGAAACGTGGTCACCATAGGTCATGGTGTCTCGGGCGCCTTTCCTGGTCTTCGGCATTGGCGGGCTCTGTGTCGTAGCGGCGTTCCTGGCGCCGACGGTCGATGCGCAAGGCGCCATCGCGATCGACGCCCGTGGGTTCGTCGACTCCGAAGCCCGTTGCGAGGCCCCATGGCAGCCAGCGGCTTTGGGCCGTACCCAGTTCGCGCTCGTCGCGATCTGCGAACGTGGCAGCAGCTACGAGTACCGCGGGGTGCGGATGAGCGACGGTCTGGTGCTGACCGCGCCTGCCGTCGAAGACAGTGACGGCGTCTTCACCGTCGAGAACGAGGGCGCCACATATACGTTTTCGCCCAAGGAACTCGTCGTGACCGCCGGAGACCAGGTGCTGGTGACCGAACCGATGGTGGCCTACGTCGAGCCGCGGCCCGCCGTCGACGGCTGATAGTTGTCCGGCGCCCCGGTCAGCACACAGCGGGTGTGGCTGTAGATCGTCGGCATGCACTTGTTGCAGTGATCGCAGATCGACTGCACCGAGCTGTCGGCCTGGATGCGGTTGATCAGGTCCGGTTCGGCCAGCAGCGCGCGTCCCATCGCCACGAAGTCGAATCCCTCGGCCATCGCGAGGTCCATCGACTCTCGGTTGGTGATGCCGCCCAACAGGATCAGCGGCATCTTGAGTTCGGCGCGGAACTTCTGGGCGTGGCGCAACAGGAACGCGTCGCGGTAGGGGTACTCGCGCAGGAACTTCTTGCCGGTCATCCGGATGCCCCACCGAATCGGCGGCTTGAACGCATTTGCGAACTCCTTGACCGGCGCGTCGCCGTGGAACAGGTACATCGGGTTGACCAGCGAGCTGCCCGCCGTCAGCTCGATGGCGTCCAGCCCGCCGTCCTCCTCGAGCCACTTCGCGGTCTGCAGCGACTCCTCGATCGGGATACCGCCGCGCACACCGTCGGTCATGGTCAGCTTCGCAGTCACCGCGATAGGGGCACCTTCCTTCTCCACCGCGCGCCGCACCGCCATGACGGCGCCGCGGGCCACTTTGGCGCGGTTCTGCAGGGAACCGCCGAACTCGTCGGTGCGGCGGTTGAGCAGCGGGCTGAGGAACGAACTGGCCAGGTAGTTGTGGCCGAGATGGATCTCGACCGCATCGAAACCGGATTCGATCGCGAGGCGCGCGGCGTTGGCGTGGGCCTCGGTGACGTCGCGGATGTCCTCACGTGTGGCCTTTTTGGCGAACCGCATCGACAGCGGGTTGAAGAAGCGGATCGGCGCCAGCGCCTTGGCCTTGTTGGTCCGCGCATTCGCCACTGGGCCGGCATGGCCGATCTGCGCGCTGATCGCCGCGCCCTCGGCATGGACCGCTTCCGTCAGCCGCTTCAGGCCGGGCACCGCCTCGGGGCGCATCCAGAGCTGCCAGCCGTCGGTGCGCCCGCCGGGGGCGACCGCGCAGTAGGCGACCGTCGTCATCCCGACTCCGCCGGCGGCGGGCAGTCGGTGGAAGTTGATCAGTTCGTCGGTGACGAGCGCGTCCGGCGTCGACGCCTCGAACGTCGCCGCCTTGATGATCCGGTTGCGCAGCGTCACCGGGCCGAGCTTGGCCGGGGTGAACACATTGGGCTGAGTGTTCATGGTCTCAGAGCATGCCAGACTGTGACCCGTGGGTGCGATCACACTGGACGGCAAGGCCACGCGCGACGAGATCTTCGTCGACCTCACCGAACGGGTCGCGGCGCTGACCGCGGCGGGACGTACGCCGGGGTTGGGCACGGTGCTCGTCGGCGACGACCCCGGGTCTCAGGCCTACGTGCGCGGTAAGCACTCCGACTGCGCGAAGGTCGGCATCAACTCGATCCGCCGCGACCTGCCTGCCGACATCAGCCAGGCCACGCTCGACGAGACGATCGACGAGCTCAACGCCAACCCCGAGTGCACCGGTTACATCGTGCAGTTGCCGCTGCCCAAGCACCTCAACGAGAACGCCGCCCTGGAGCGCGTCGACCCGGGCAAGGACGCAGACGGTCTGCATCCGACGAACCTCGGCAGGCTGGTTCTCAACGAACCGGCACCGCTGCCGTGCACCCCGCGCGGGATCGTGCACCTGCTGCGCCGCTACGAGGTGGAGATCGCCGGCGCGCAGGTCGTCGTCATCGGCCGCGGTGTGACGGTCGGTCGCCCGCTCGGACTGCTGCTGACCCGTCGTTCGGAGAACGCGACGGTGACGTTGTGCCACACCGCGACTCGCCATCTCCCGGAGCTGGCCCGAGAGGCTGACATCATCATCGCCGCGGCGGGCATGCCGCATATGGTGACCGCCGAGATGGTGCGACCCGGCGCGGCGGTCGTCGACGTCGGGGTCAGCCGCGACGAGAACGGCAAGCTCGTCGGTGACGTCCACCCCGACGTCTGGGACGTCGCAGGCCACGTCTCGCCTAATCCGGGTGGCGTTGGCCCGCTGACGCGGGCGTTCCTTCTGACGAACGTGGTCGAGCGCGCGGAGGCACTGGCGGCGACGTGACGCCAAAGGAGTTCGCGCGCAAGGTTTTCGCGAGTCAGTGGCCGTTCTGGTCGGTCGGGCTGATCTTCGCCGCCGCGTTCGTCCTGGTGGTCGCGGGATATTGGCGACGCGGCGCGCTGGTGATGGCGATCGGGGTCGGGGTGGCTGCCGCGCTGCGGCTGATGTTGAGCGACGAACGGGCGGGGCTGCTGGCGGTTCGCAGCCGAGGTGTCGATTTCGTCACCACCGCGACCGTCAGCGCGACGATGCTCTATGTCGCCTGGACCATCGACCCGCTGGGCACCAGCTAACGCTGCAATCGCCGAGACTTACGATTTGGCGGGTTTTCCTCGACCATTTCCGCCAATACGTCGATCTCGGCGCGGCTGTCAGGCCAGCGTCGCCCGGATGCACACCGTGACGTACGGCAGCGCCAGCCCGGTGGAGTTGGCCAGCGCCGGGTGGGTCGCCAACAGCTCGCGCACGCGGTCCAGCGTCCTGGTGCGCACCTGCTCCGGTGAGGTGATGCAGTAGCTGCGGGACGCCACGAGGTCGATAAGCGCCTGGGGGGTCAGGTAACTGGTCCACTCGACCTGATGACGTTGCACATCGGTGAACGGTTCGGGCAGCGACACGGTGTTGCTGAACGGATCGTGTTCGTGACCGATGATCCGGCCGAGGTCTTTGACCCAACCGAGCCGCTCGTCGCGGGTGTTCCACACCAGGCCCAGCCGACCGCCGGGGCGCAGCACGCGGGCGACCTCCTTGACCGCGATCTCGGGATCGAACCAGTGCCAGGCCTGGGCCACCAGCACGGCGTCCACGCTGTCGTCGGGCAGCGGGATCTCCTCGGCCGTGCCGAGCAGCGCGGGCGTCTCGGGAAGCGAACGACTCAGCAGGTCAAGCATTTCGGGAATCGGATCGACGGCGACGACGTCGAGGCCGCGCTCGACGAGGCGCGTGGTCAACTTGCCCGTGCCCGCGCCGAGGTCGAGCACCTTGGCGGCGGCCGACGGCAGCAGCCAGTCGATCGCCTCGGGCGGATACGACGGCCTACCGCGTTCGTAGGCTGCGGCTTCCGCGCCGAACGACAGCGAGCGATCCTGTTCCAGCCCGCTCACCGAGATGCCAGCTCCAGCGTCCGGCGGATGAGCTTGTAGACCGCGTCGGTCTCCACCAGGAAGCCGTCATGCCCGTAGATCGACTCGACGACATCGAGTCCGGCGCAGCCGGGCAGCAATTCGGCCAGCTCCTCCTGCAGCCGAAGCGGGTAGAGCCGGTCGGAGGTGATGCCGCCGACCACGGCAGGCACACCACAGCCACGCAGCGCGGCCTCGACGCCCCCGCGGTTCCGTCCGACGTCATGGCTGGACAGCGCCTCGGTGAGGGCCACATAAGTGCCCGCATCGAACCGCGACACCAGCTTTCGGCCCTGATGCTCCAGATAGCTCTGCACGGCGTAGCGGCCGCCGACGCCGGGGTCCTCGTCGTCCTGCGGATCGTTGGCGAACCGGGTGTCGAGCTCGAGTTCGCCGCGATAGGTCAGGTGGGCGAACCGGCGGGCGATCTCCATGCCGAGGTCGGGGGACAGCCCCGTGCCGTAGTAGTCGCCGTTCTGCCAGTTCGGGTCGGCCTTGATCGCGGCGACCTGCGAGCTCTGCGTGCCGATCTGGTCTGCGGTGGCACGCGCGCCGACGGCCAGCACCAGCCCCGCGCGCACCCTGTCGGGGTGGCCGACCATCCACTCCAGTGCGCGGGCGCCGCCCAACGAGCCGCCCATTACCGCCGCGACCTCGGTGATCCCGAACGCCTCCAACGCGGCGATGTCGGCGCGCACCTGGTCGCGGACGGACACGACCGGGAAACGCGAACCCCACGCCTTGCCGTCGGGATGCGGTGAGCTCGGGCCGGTCGAGCCGCGGCACCCGCCGAGCACGTTGGTGGCCACCGCGCACCAGCGGTCGGTGTCGATGGGTCCGCCGGGACCGGCGACGCCGTCCCACCAGCCGGGGGTCGGGTGGTCGGGCCCTGCCGGACCGGTGATGTGGGAGTCGCCGGTCAGCGCGTGCAGCACCACGACGACGTTGTCGCGCTCGGGCGACAGCTTGCCCCAGCGCTGCACGGCGATCGACACGTCGTCGATGACCGCGCCGTTCTCCAGGGTCAGCGGGCCGATGTCGACCACGCCGATCTCGCCTTCCGCGGGCAGATTCAGGAGCGGCACCTCGACTTCCAGGTCGGAGAGGGTCATCAGAACGCCGCCGTGGCGTTCGGATCGGACTTGCCTGCGGAGCTGAACGGCTTGGCGGCGGCGAAGCCCCGCTCCAGATCGGCCAGGATGTCGTCGATGCCCTCGATGCCGACCGCCAGGCGCACCAACCCGGGCGTGACGCCGGTGGCCAACTGCTCCTCCGGCGCCAACTGCGCGTGTGTGGTGGACGCCGGGTGGATCACCAGCGACCGCACGTCGCCGATGTTTGCGACATGGCTGTGCAGGGTCAGCGCGTTGACGAAGGCCTTTCCGGCGTCGACCCCGCCCGCCAGTTCGAAGGCGAGCACGGCGCCGGTCCCCTTGGGCGCCAGCTTCTTTCCGAGCTCGTACCACGGGGACGAGGGCAATCCGGCGTAGTTGACCGAGAGCACGTCGTCGTGCCCCTCGAGGTACTCGGCGACCTTCTGCGCGTTGGCGACGTGCCGCTCGACGCGCAGGCTCAGCGTCTCGATGCCCTGGGCCACCAGGAACGCGTTGAACGGCGACGCCGCGGAACCCAGGTCACGCAGAAGCTGCACCCGCGCCTTGAGCGCGTATGCGGGCGGGCCGAGTTCGGCGAACACCACACCGTGGTAGCTCGGGTCGGGCTCGGTGAAGCCGGGGAATCTGCCGTTGGTCCAGTCGAACGTGCCGCCGTCGACGATCACGCCGGCGATGGCGGTGCCGTGCCCGCCGAGGTACTTGGTGGCCGAGTGCACGACGATGTCGGCGCCGTGGGCCAGCGGCTGGATCAGGTACGGGGTGGCGATGGTGTTGTCGACGATCAGCGGGACGCCGGCGTCGTGGGCGACCGCCGCGACGTTGGGGATGTCGAGGATGTCGATCTTCGGGTTGGAGATCGACTCGGCGAAGAACGCTTTCGTGTTCGGCCGCACCGCGGCACGCCACGAGTCGAGGTCGTCGGGGTCCTCCACGAAACTGACCTCGATGCCGATCTTGGGGAACGTGTAGTGGAACAGGTTGTACGTGCCGCCGTAGAGCCGCGGGCTGGACACGATGTGGTCGCCGGTGTTGGCGATGTTGAGGATCGCGAGGTGTTCGGCGGCCTGACCGGAGGCCAGGAACAGCGCCGCCACACCACCCTCGAGCGCCGCGATGCGCTGCTCGACGGTGTCCTGGGTGGGGTTCATGATCCGCGTGTAGATGTTGCCGGGCTCGGCGAGGCCGAACAGCGCGGCGGCGTGATCGGTGCTGTCGAACGTGTACGACGTGGTCTGGTAGATCGGCAGCGCCCGGGCGTTGGTCGCGCTGTCGGGGGTCTGTCCGGCGTGGACCTGCTTGGTTTCGAACGCCCACCGCGCGGTCGGGTCATCGTGTTCGGTGCTCATAGCTTCTCCTGTTGTGAGGGGCCGATAAGGGGCTTTCACGCACTCAGCGGTAACTGCGCACGCCGGACCTCCGCTGTCTTCTCTGGGGGCCCGTCACAACGGACCCGCGCTTGCCGGTAACCGCTTGTCAGCGGGTACTCAACCTGGTCATCACCCGGGGCACCCCACCGCGGTTGGAGGGTTGCCGACCAGCAAGCCGGGGCTTGTCGCTGGCACTCATGACCGATGAGAAGCCTATCGCACGTCACCTGCGTCGTGCCAGCGAGGCATGCCGATGGCGGGCTACCCACCAGTAGCGGATCACAGTCCTGTCGGCGGACCCCCTGGCTCACACAGAGCGTCGGGTACGGCGCAATACTGGTAGTCGACTGACCGAGGCCTGACCGATTAGCGAGCCGGAGAACCCCACATGACTGCCGAGCAGCCGACCATCATCTACACGCTGACCGACGAGGCGCCGCTGCTGGCGACCTACGCGTTCCTGCCGATCATCCGCACCTTCACCGAACCGGCGGGCATCAACGTCGAGACCAGTGACATCTCGGTGGCCGCACGCATTCTCGCCGAGTTCTCCGACCGCCTGACCGACGAGCAGCGCGTGCCCGACAACCTGGCGCGGCTCGGGGAGCTCACCGAGAAGCCGGACACCAACATCATCAAGCTGCCCAACATCAGCGCCTCGGTGCCGCAGCTGCTGGCCGCGATCAAGGAGCTCAAGGCCAAGGGCTACGACCTTCCCGACTATCCCGGCGACCCCAAGAACGACGAGGAAGAAGAGATTCACGACCGGTACGCCAAGATTCTCGGCAGCGCGGTCAACCCTGTTCTGCGGCAGGGTAACTCGGATCGGCGCGCCCCCAAGGCGGTCAAGGAGTACGCGCGTCGGCATCCGCACAGCATGGGTGAGTGGTCGATGGCGTCGCGCACACACGTGGCGACCATGAAGACCGGCGACTTCTATCACGGCGAGAAGTCGATGACGCTGGACAAGGACCGCAAGGTCAAGATGGTGCTCGAGACAAAGAGCGGCGAGACGATCGTGCTCAAGCCGGAGGTGGCTCTCGACGACGGCGACATCATCGACAGCATGTTCATGAGCCGCAAGGCGCTCTGCGAATTCTTCGAAGAACAGATCGAGGATGCCTACAAGACCGGCGTGATGTTCTCGCTGCACGTCAAGGCCACGATGATGAAGGTGTCGCACCCGATCGTGTTCGGCCACGCGGTGAAGGTGTTCTACAAGGACGCGTTCGCCAAGCACCAGAAGGTGCTCGACGAACTCGGCGTGAACGTCAACAACGGCATGTCCGATCTCTACGACAAGATCCAGGCGCTGCCCGCCTCGCAGCGCGAGGAGATCGTCCAGGACATCCACGCCGTGCACGAGCACCGCCCGGAACTGGCGATGGTGGATTCGGCCCGCGGCATCACAAACTTCCACTCGCCGAGCGACGTGATCGTCGACGCGTCGATGCCCGCGATGATCCGTCTCGGCGGCAAGATGTACGGCGCCGACGGGCGGACCAAGGACACCAAGGCGGTCAACCCCGAGTCCACGTTCAGCCGGATCTACCAGGAGATGGTCAACTTCTGTAAGACCCACGGGCAGTTCGATCCGACGACCATCGGCACCGTGCCCAACGTGGGGCTGATGGCGCAGAAAGCCGAGGAGTACGGCAGCCACGACAAGACGTTCGAGATCCCCGAGGACGGCGTCGCCAACATCGTCGACGTCGACACCGGCGAGGTGCTGATGACCCAGAATGTCGAGACCGGCGACATCTGGCGCATGCCGGTGGTCAAGGACGCCGCGATCCGCGACTGGGTGAAGCTGGCCGTGACGAGGGCCAGGGCCGCCGACATGACCGCGCTGTTCTGGCTCGACACCGAGCGTCCGCACGAGGTGGAGCTGCGCAAGAAGGTCAAGGAGTACCTCAAGGACCACGACACCGAGGGCCTCCACATCCAGATCATGCCGCAGGTGTGGGCCATGCGGTACACCCTGGAACGGTTGATCCGCGGCCAGGACACCATCGCCGTGACCGGAAACATCCTGCGCGACTACCTGACTGACCTCTTCCCGATCCTGGAGCTGGGCACCAGCGCGAAGATGCTGTCGATCGTGCCGCTGATGGCCGGCGGCGGGATGTACGAAACCGGCGCCGGTGGCTCCGCGCCCAAGCACGTCCACCAGCTGGTCGAGGAGAACCACCTGCGCTGGGATTCGCTCGGCGAATACCTCGCTTTGGGAGCATGTTTCGAAGACATCGGGCGCAAGACCGAAAACAAGCGGGCTGTTCTGCTGGGTAAGACGCTGGACTCGGCCATCGGAAAACTGTTGGACAACAACAAGAGCCCGTCACGCAAGACCGGTGAGCTCGACAACAGGGGCAGCCAGTACTACCTCGCGATGTACTGGGCGCAGGAGCTGGCCGAGCAGACCGACGACAAGGAGCTCGCCCACCACTTCGCCGATCTCGCAAAGTCGCTGGCCGACAACGAGGATGCGATCGTCAACGAACTCGTCGAGGTGCAGGGCGACTCGGTCGACATCGGCGGGTACTACTACCCGGACCCGGAGAAGACCACCGCGGTGATGCGTCCCAGCAAGACGTTGAACTCGGTGCTGGAGGGCGCGACGAGCGAGCCGGTGACGAAGCTCTAACCGCCGAGTGCCTCACGCGGCTCGGCGGCGTGGCCGTCGACGAAGGCGACGATCAGGTCGGCCACACGCTGGGGCGCTTCGTACATCGGGATGTGGCCGACGTCGTCGAGATGCGTGACCTGCGTGCTCGACGGCAGCTGCTGGGTGAAGTGGCGGGTGAACCGCGGATGCGGCAGCACCCGGTCCTTCTCGCAGATCACCAGGTGGGTGGGGCACGCGCTTTCGGCCAGTTCCATCAGGCCCGGGGTCAGCAGCGACTTCACCAGCAGCTGGTAGTAGGCCGGGCAGTGGGTGACGTCGTCGATGATGTCGACGAGGTCGTCGTCGGACAACCGGTCCGGCGTGGCGCTGATCGGAAAGTGCGCCAGCCAGCGCGTGAACGGCAGCTTCAAAACGCGTTGCCGGAACGCCAGCGTGAACACCCACACCGGGAAGCCGGCCAGGAACTTGCCGACGATCTCGAATTTCGCCGGGGTGAACTTGCTCCAACCGCCCGCCGGTGCGATCCCGGTCAGCGTGCGGGCCCGGCCGCGGCGCTCCAACTCGAAGGCCACCCAGCCGCCCAGCGAGTTGCCGACGATGTGCGCGGTGTCCCAGCCCAGCGCGTCCATTCTGCGTTCGACGTCGTCGGCCAGCTCGGCGGTGTCCAGGAACCGGTGCCCCTTCACCCCGCCGTTGTGCCCGGGCATCGTCGGGGCCAGCACCTCGTAGCGGCCGGTGTCGGCGATGAGCGGGGCGACCTTCTTCCACACGTTCTGCGACATCATGAACGGGTGTAGGAGGACGATGGGCTCGCCTGAGCCGACGTGGATCGGTGCGCGCTCGGTCATCAGCCCGACAGTAAAGGTGATACCGGCGGTACCGCAAGTGCGTCGGTATGGTCTGCCGCTGTGACCTCGCTGATCGTCAGCACCATCAACGTCAACGGCATCCGCGCCGCGGTCAAAGAGCGCTCACCGCTGAACCGCGGCGTGCTGCCGTGGCTGGCGTCGACCACCGCCGACGTGATCTGCCTGCAGGAAACCCGCGCCGACGATGGCCAGCTGACCGCCGCATTGGCGCCCGCCCTGGATGACGGGTGGCGCCTCGCGTCGGCCGAACCGCATATCAAGGGCCGCAGCGGCGTGGCCGTGCTGTCGCGCCACCCGATCTCGGCGTCGCGGCTGCTCGAGTCCGACGAGTTCGGCGGGCACGGCCGCTATCTGGAGGTCGACACCGCCGGGGTGACGGTCGCGAGCGTCTACGTCCAGACCGGCGAGGCAGAGACGGACCGCCAGCTGGAGAAGGAACGGTTCATGGCCGAGCTCGCCGCGCGGATGGCGACGCTGACCGACCGCGAGGCCGTCGTATGCGGCGACTGGAACATCGCTCACACCGAGAACGACATCAAGAACTGGAAGGGGAACCTCAAGAAGTCCGGGTTCCTGCCGGGTGAGCGACAGTGGCTCACCGAACTGCTCGCCTCGGGTTGGGTGGACGTGGTTCGCGAGTTGCACCCCGACCAGCCGGGTCCGTATGCGTGGTGGTCGTGGCGGGGCCGCGCCTTCGACAACGACGCCGGCTGGCGCATCGACTACCAGTTGGCCACCAAGGCGTTGGCGGAGCGGGCCGTCGCCGCCCGGGTGGAGCGCGCCGAGGCGTATGCGCTGCGCTGGTCGGACCACGCGCCGGTGACGGTCGAATACCGGTCGCGTGAAATGATCGGGCGATCATGAGCAGTTCGCCGAAACCCGTCGTCTTCTCCGGGGTCCAACCGACCTCCGATTCTCTGCACCTCGGCAATGCACTGGGAGCGATCCAGCAGTGGGTCGGCCTCCAGGACGACCATGACGCGTTCTTCTGCGTGGTGGACCTGCACGCGATCACGATCCCGCAGGACCCCGAGCGGCTGAGGCGGCGCACGCTGGTCACCGCCGCGCAGTACCTCGCGCTGGGCATCGACCCGGCCCGGGCCACGATCTTCGTGCAGAGCCACGTTCCCGCGCACGCCGAATTGGCCTGGGTGCTCGGCTGTTTCACCGGTTTCGGGCAGGCATCGCGGATGACGCAGTTCAAGGACAAGTCGCAGAAGGAGGGCAGCGAGGCCACCACCGTGGGGTTGTTCACCTATCCGGTGCTGATGGCCGCCGATGTGCTGTTGTACGACACCGAGCTCGTCCCGGTTGGGGAGGATCAACGCCAACATCTGGAGCTGGCACGCGATGTGGCGCAACGGGTCAACTCCCGCTTCCCGGACACCTTCGTCATCCCCGAGCCGATGATCCCGAAGGCGACGGCCAAGATTTACGACCTGCAGGACCCGACGTCCAAGATGAGCAAATCCGCGGGAACCGAGGCAGGCCTGATCGGCCTGCTCGACGAGCCGAAGGCCTCGGCCAAAAAGATCCGCTCGGCCGTCACCGACAGCGAACGCGAGGTGCGTTACGACCTCGACGCCAAACCCGGCGTCTCGAACCTGCTGACCATTCAGTCTGCGGTCACCGGCACCGACATCGACAAGCTCGTCGACGGTTACGCGGGACGCGGATACGGCGACCTCAAAGCCGACACCGCCGAAGCCGTCGTCGAGTTCGTGACACCGATCAAGGCCAGGGTCGACGAACTGCTCGCCGATCCGGCCGAGTTGGAATCGATTCTGGCGGCGGGGGCCGAAAGGGCCCGCGACGTGTCTGCGACGACGCTGCGGCGGGTATATGACCGGTTGGGGTTTCTGCGGCCGGGGGGCTGACGTGGGGAGGCTGGCGTGACACCTCCGGGGGAGCCGGAAGAGAAGCGGGGCTTCGTCGACCGCCTGCGCGCGCGGCACGAATGGTTCGACCACGTCATGCGGGCGCAGGAGCGCTACAAGGACAGCAAGGGTGACTTCTACGCGGCAGGCATCACCTACTTCACGGTCTTCGCGATGTTCCCGCTGTTGATGGTCGGCTTCGCCGTCGGCGGTTTCATCCTGGTCAGGCAGCCCGAACTGCTCGCCGAGATCCAGGATCGGATCAGGGCGTCGGTGTCCGGCGACGTCGCCACACAACTCGTGGAGCTGATGGACTCCGCGATCGAGTCCCGCACCTCGGTCGGCATCATCGGGCTGGCCACCGCGGCATGGGCCGGGCTCGGCTGGATGGCCAATCTGCGCGAGGCGCTGAGCCAGATGTGGGGCCTGATGCGACGCGACACCCCCGGCTTCGTGCGCACGAAGCTGTCGGATCTGACGGCCATCGCCGGCTTGTTCCTGGCGATCGCGGCCACCATCGCGCTGACCGTGGTGAGCAGCTCCGGGCTGGCCCGCAAGGCCGTCGAATGGGTTGGGCTGGGCGATGTTCCGGGCATGAGCATTCTGCTGCGGGTGATCTCGCTGGCCATCTCGGTGCTGATCAGTTGGCTGCTGTTCACCTGGATCATCGCGCGGTTGCCCCGCGAGTCGATCAGCTTCAGTTCGGCGATGCGGGCCGGGGTGCTCGCGGCGGTGGCGTTCGAGGTCTTCAAACAGGTGGCGTCGATCTACTTACGTTCGGTGGTGACCGGCCCGGCCGGAGCGACGTTCGGTCCGGTGCTCGGCCTGATGGTGTTCGCCTACATCACCGCCCGGCTCATCCTCTTCGCCACGGCGTGGGCGGCGACGTCGATCGAGAACATGGAGGCCGCACCGCTCCCGCCGCCCGGGCTCGTGCAGATCACCCCCCGGGTGCAGGTGCACGAGGGTGTCGGCGTCGGCGGCGTGCTGGCGGCCGTGGCGGCGGGAGCGGTTGGCGCGTTGGGAATTTCGCGACTGCGACGGCGTCAGTGACCCTGGCTGACCAGCTGCAGGCCGACCACGCAACCGACGATGCCGAGCAGCAGTGCCACCTTGATCGGTGATGCGCTCTCCTCGCCGGTGGCCAGCGCATAGACGACGGTGAGCGCGGCGCCCACGCCCACCCACACCGCATAACCGGTGCCGACGGGCAGATCCCGCAATGCGATACCCAGACCGCCCATCGAGATGATCAGTGCCACAACGAAAACCGCTATCGGAATCGGCCGGCTGAAACCTTGCGACTTGCTCAGTGCGACGGCCCACACGGCTTCGAACGCACCCGACACGATGAGGATGACCCAGGGCATGAAGCAACACCTCCGAAACGCCGTCTTGTCGCTGGCCGGGTACGGCGCCGCTCGTCCGGTGTCAACTGCTGACAGGGCCACCGTAGCAAAGCGGTAACGTCGCGTCCGTGCCCCTTGCGACGCCCTGGTCCCGCCGGATGGGACTCGACGCGCCGATCGTGAATGCGCCGATGGGCGGCACCGCGGGCGGCGTCCTGGCCGCAGCGGTGTCCCGGGCGGGCGGCCTCGGCATGATCGGCATGGGCAGTTCGGCCACCGCCGCGAAGTTGGCGGCCGAGCTCCCGCACGTATCGGCGCTCGAGCGTCCGTTCGGGATCGGGCTCGTGCACTGGGTGACGGCGGCCGAGCCCGAACTGTTGGAGGTCGCGCTCGCCGCGAAGCCCGCGCTGCTGGCCGTCAGCTTCGGCGACGACTGGTCCTGGGTGGGGCAGGCTCACGACGCCGGCGTACCGGTCGCCGCGCAAGTGGCCGATGTGACCGGCGCGCGACGGGCGGTCGACGCCGGTGTCGACGTGATCGTCGCGCGCGGGGCTGAGGGCGGCGGGCACGGCGAGCCGCGCATGGGCACTCTGCCGTTGCTCGCCGAGGTGCTCGACGCGGTGACGGTGCCCGTACTCGCCGCCGGTGGTATCGGCTCGGGCCGCGGCCTGGCCGCGGTGCTGGCCGCCGGAGCCTCGGGCGCCTGGCTGGGGACCGCATTCACGACCTGTACCGAAGCGACGACGTCCGATGGTGCGCGCCGGCAGCTGTTGCGCGCATCCGGCGACGATACGGAGACGACCCGCGTCTTCGACATCGCACTCGAGTATCCCTGGCCGGCAACGCTTCCCGAGCGGGTGCTCCGCAACGAATTCGTCGACCGCTTCGACGGTCGCGACGAACTCATCGATGCCGACGCCCGCGCCGAACTCGCCGCCGCTGCGGCCGCCGAGGACTACCGGGTGGCGCCCGTCAACGCCGGGCAGGGCGTCGGCATGGTCGCAGAATCGCGCTCCGCGGCGGAGGTGATCGAACGGCTCTGCGCCGATGCGGAACTGTTGTTGCGCCGCTGGTGCTAGTGCTGCGGGCGCCGGTTCAGCGACCGTGCGCCCATGATCAACGAGAACACGATCACGCTGCCGACCACCCCGACGCCGACCCGCACCGGCATCGCGTCGATGTCCGACATCATCGGGGCCGCGCTGACCGCGGGGTTGGTGCCATCGCCGTCCGGTTTGGTTCCCAGCAACGACGGGTCGGGCTCGATCAGTGTGCCGACGCTGGTGCCCGGCGCCGTCGCGAAGCCGTAATCGAGCAGATGCGCGGCTTGCTCCCACGGTGCGATCGGCTGGCGGGTGCCCTTGAGGAGCACCGCGACGAGCCGACGGCCGTCGCGGTCGGCGGCACCGACGAACGTCTGCCCGGCGTCGTCGGTGTAGCCGGTCTTACCACCCAACGCACCGGGGTAGTTGAGCAACAGCTTGTTGTCGTTCTCGATCGGGTAGCCGCCATCGCCGCGGCCGGGGAAGTCGAATGCGCGGGTCGACACGATGTCGCTGAAAACCGGGTTGCGCCAGGCATACCGGTAGAACAGGGCCATGTCGTAGGCCGAGGTGCTCATGCCGGGACCGTCGAGCCCGGACGGCGTGGCGACCCGGGTGTCGAGGCCGCCCAACTTGCGGGCCAGGTCGTTGAGCTTGTGCAGCGCGGCGTCCCAGCCACCCATCTGGCGAGCCAGTGCGAACGCGGCGTCGTTGCCCGAGTACATCAGCAGGCCATGCAGCAGGTCGTTGATCGAGTAGTGGCCGCCCTCGCCGACGCCGACCTTAGTGCCCTCCTGGGCGGCGTCCTCGGCGGTGCCGGGCACGACCTTGTGGAGCGGCAGTTCCTTGATCGCCTGCATGGCGGTCAACACTTTGACGATGCTGGCGGGCCGGTGCCTGCCGTGCGGATCCTTGGCCGCGATGACGTCACCGGAGTCGAGATCGGCCACCAGCCACGCCTCAGCGGAGATGTCGTTCGGTAGCGGCGGCGTGCCCGGCGCGGTGATGACCCCACAGCCGGAGAGCTTCTCACCGCCCATCGGCGTGGCCGGCACCGGCAGCGGTGCGGGCGGTGCCTGACCGGGCTTGGGGACCTCGGAGGCGTCGACCGCGGGTGGTGTCACCTCGCGGTACGGGCATGCGCTCGCCTCGGGGGCCGCCGGCGGCTGCGCGCTTGCCACGGCCGGTCCCGCGGCCACGAACAAGGCCGTGGCCAGTACGGCGGCGCGTTGCAGCGGAATTCGAAACTTCGCCATCGTGACCGCACATTAAGCCGCGAACGGGCTGATCGCGCGTAGGCGCGCTGTGACTGGTGTTACTTGAGTTTCATTTGTGACTTAGCGGAGCGACAGCGACGCGATGTCGACGTGCGCGACGGCGGGGAACCCGATGCTGCCCATCCACAGCCGGCCCTCGGACTCGACCAGACCGGTCACCATGCCGAACCGCGGATGCTCGCAGCGGATGCCCGCGACGACGTCACCGGTTTCCGGATCGAACGCCACCGCCCACACCTCGGGCTTGATCTGGGGCTGCAGCTTGTCGGGCAGCTTCCACAGCAGCTTGCGCATCGCGGGCCAGCGCGGCGCGAGCCATTCGGCGGCGGCGTTGAGCGGCGAGACCATCGCGCACCAGATGCGGCCGTCGGCGCCGGTGGACAGGTTGTCGGGATGGCCGGGCAGGTTCTTTCGAAGCGGGGTCACCGACCCGGCGCGCTCGCCGGTGAGCCAGAACTTCGACAACCCGCGCCCCATCGTCTCGGCGAAGACCAACGCCGACCCGTCGGCGGTGGGGGTCACGCCGTTGGCGAAATACAGCCCGGCGACCGCGGTGAGCACGGTGCCGTCGGCATCGCGCCGGAACAGGCTGCCGCGCGGGCGCGCCTCCATCACCGCACCCTTGAAATGGGCGTAGTCGAACGCGCTCGTCGACTCGGTGAAATAGATTGTGCCGTCCGGTGATTGGGTGACGTTGGAACAGAACATCAATCGCCGGTCGTCGACGTCAGCCACGAGCGTCTCCACCGTGCCGCTGGCCGGGTCGAGCGACAGCAGGCCGCCGGGACTGGTGCAGACCAGGATGCGGCCGTCGTGGGCGACGTGCATGCCCAGCGGCCGGCCCTCGGTCGTGGTGACGACGACCGGGTCCCCACCGCCGGGGGTGATGCGCAGGATGCGGCCGTCGTCGACGCCTGCCCAGATGGCGCCGTCGGCGTGGACGACCACGTCCTCGGGCGCGTTGCCCGGAAGCGGGATGACGGTCAGGTCGGCCGACGGCAGATCCGGAAGCGGATCGACGGGCGGCGGCTGCCAGCGGACGGGATCGATCGGCGGCTTGGGTTGGGTACGTTCGGAGGCCACGTCGCCCGACGCTACGCTCCCATTCGCCGCGAAATTGTGTTCCAGCAGGCAGTTACTCGTACTTTCGCTGCTGGAATGCAATTTCGCGCAAATTCAGATGCGGCGGCCGGCCTCGGCGAGCACATCGCGCATGATCTGGTAGATCGCGTCGAATTCCTTCTGGCCGCTGATCAGTGGCGGGGCCAACTGCACGACCGGATCGCCGCGGTCGTCGGCGCGGCAGTACAGGCCTGCCTCGAACAGCGCCGGGGTCAAGAAGCCGCGCAGCAACCGCTCGGACTCCTCGTCGCTGAAGGTCTCCTTGGTGGCCTTGTCCTTCACGAGTTCGATGCCGTAGAAGTAGCCCTCGCCGCGAACGTCACCGACGATCGGCAGGTCGTACAACTGCTCGAGGGTGGCCCGGAATCTCGGCGCGTTCTCCTTGACGTGGTCGTTGAGGCCCTCGCGCTCGAAGATGTCGAGGTTGGCCAGCGCCACCGCCGACGACACCGGATGCCCGCCGAACGTGTAGCCGTGCGCGAACGTGGTCTTGCCGTCGTTGAACGGCTCGAACAGCCGGTCGCTGGCGACCATCGCGCCGATCGGCGAGTAGCCGGACGTCAAACCCTTTGCGCAGGTGATGATGTCGGGCACGTAACCGAAATCGTCACAGGCGAACATCGACCCGATCCGGCCGTATGCGCAGATGACCTCGTCAGATACCAGCAGCACGTCGTACTCGTCGCAAATCTCCCGGACCCGCTCGAAATAGCCTGGTGGGGGCGGGAAGCAGCCACCCGCATTCTGCACCGGTTCGAGGAAGACGGCCGCGACGGTGTCGGGCCCCTCGAATTCAATGGCTTCGGCGATGCGGTCGGCGCAGTACTGCCCGAACGCCTTCTCGTCGTCCTGGTACGGCGCGGGGGCGCGGTAGAAGTTGGTGTTGGGCACCCGGAAACCGCCGGGCGTCAGCGGCTCGAACGGTGCCTTGAACACCGGCAACCCGGTGATGGCCAGCGCGCCCTGCGGGGTGCCGTGGTAGGCGATGGACCGCGAAACCACCTTGTGCTTACCGGGTTTGCCGGTCAGCTTGAAGTAGTTCTTGGCCAGTTTCCACGCCGACTCGACGGCTTCGCCGCCGCCGGTGGTGAAAAACACCCGGTTCAGGTCGCCGGGCGCATAATTGGCGACCCGTTCGGCGAGTTCGATCGCGGTCGGCGTGGCGTAGGACCACAGCGGGAAGAACGCCAGCTGCTCGGCCTGTTTGGCAGCGGCCTCGGCCAATTCCTGGCGGCCGTGACCGACCTGTACGACGAAAAGCCCCGACAGCCCGTCGATGTAGCTCTTGCCGTTGCTGTCCCAGATCGTGATGCCCTCACCGCGGGTGATGATCGGCGGGGTGATACCGGCGCCGTGCCGGGCGAAGTGACCCCACAGGTGGCGGTTGGCTTTCGCGTCGAGCTCGGCCGAAACCTCCCGCGCGATATCGGTCGTAGTCATCTAGTGCCCCAATTATATTGCTGCTTAACAAGTTTCAAGTACACGAGGGTTTCGGTGGATATCACTCCCGGCAGGGCACGGATCTGGGTGTTGAGAAGGTCGAGCAGGTCGTCGTCGTCCTCGCAGACCACCTCGACGATGGCGTCGAAGGATCCGGCGGTGAGCACCACGTAGTCGACGGATTCGATGGCGGCCAGCTTCTCGGCGATCTTGGTGGTGTCGCCGGTGCAGCGGATGCCGATCATCGCCTGGCGCGCGAAGCCCAGCTGCATCGGATCGGTGACGGCGACGATCTGCATGACGCCGGCGTCGACCATGCGTTGCACCCGCTGCCGGACGGCGGCCTCCGACAGCCCGACCGACTTGCCGATGCCCGCATACGAGCGTCGTCCGTCCTGCTGCAGCTTCTCGATGATCTGCTTGCTCAGATCGTCGAGCTGGAACGCAGCACCGGGACGGGACTGGTTGAGTCGGAACGAAACGGGGCCGAGACCGTGCGTAGCACCCGGGGTAGGCATGCCAGTGATTGTGCACGGAATCCGTCGTCAGGGGCAACCACAGCCATGAATTCACTTGTTCGAGGCGCGTTCGGCTATGGGAAAGCGTAGGGGATTGCGTGGCTCGTGGCCGTCGGGTCCGTTAGCGTATGGCCATGACTGCGACATCTGTTTCCACCAGTGTGGCGGGCAGCTGGATCGACGGCGCCGCGGTGGCCACCGGTGGCGCTGCGTTCCACGTCGTCAACCCCGCAACCGGTGAGGCTGTGGCCGAGTACGCAGTGGCCACACCCGATGACGTGGACACCGCGGTGGCGTCTGCTCGAGGCGCGCTGTCCGAGTGGTCGGGCGCCACGCCGGCCGAGCGCTCGGCGGTGCTGTACAAACTGGCGCAGTTGGCCGGCGCGAGCACCGACGCCCTGGTCGCCGAGGAGGTCAGCCAGACCGGTAAGCCGGTGCGGTTGGCCGCCGAGTTCGACGTGCCCGGCAGCGTCGACAACATCGACTTCTTCGCAGGCGCGGCCCGTCACTTGGAGGGCAAGGCCAGCGCCGAGTACTCCGGCGACCACACCTCCAGCATCCGTCGCGAGGCCGTCGGCGTGGTCGCGACGATCACGCCGTGGAACTATCCGCTGCAGATGGCGGTGTGGAAGGTGTTGCCCGCGTTGGCCGCCGGCTGTTCGGTGGTGATCAAACCGTGTGAGCTGACGCCGTTGACCACGTTGACGCTCGCGCGCCTCGCCAAGGAGGCGGGTCTACCCGACGGCGTCTTCAACGTGGTCACCGGGTTGGGCGGCGACGTCGGCGCGGCGCTGGCCGGGCACCGCGACGTCGACGTCGTGACGTTCACCGGCTCGACGCCGGTGGGGCGCAAGGTGATGGCCGCGGCGGCGGTGCACGGCCACCGGGTGCAGCTCGAGCTCGGCGGTAAGGCACCGTTCGTGGTGTTCGACGACGCGGACCTCGACGCCGCCGTCCAGGGCGCTGCGGCCGCCGCATTGATCAACACCGGTCAGGACTGCACGGCCGCGACCCGGGCGATCATCGCGCGCGAGCTCTACGACGATTTCGTCGCGGGTGTCGGCGAGGTGTTCTCCAAGGTCGTCGTCGGCGATCCGCACGACCCGGACACCGATCTCGGACCGCTGATCTCGATGGCGCACCGGGCAAAAGTGGCAGGCATGGTCGAGCGCGCCCCCGGTCAGGGCGGGCGAATCGTCTGCGGCGGGTCGGCCCCGGACCGGCCGGGTTCGTTCTATCTACCGACCGTGATCGCCGACGTCGACGAGCGCTCGGAGGTGTATCGCGACGAAATCTTCGGGCCAGTTCTGACGGTGCGCTCGTTCACCGACGACGACGACGCGCTGCGGCAGGCCAACGACACAGACTACGGGCTGGCGGCATCGGCGTGGACGCGTGACGTGTACCGCGCGCAGCGGGCCTCGCGGGAGATCAAGGCCGGTTGTGTGTGGATCAACGACCACATCCCGATCATCAGCGAGATGCCGCACGGCGGTGTCGGCGCGTCAGGGTTCGGCAAGGACATGAGCGACTACTCGCTCGAGGAGTACCTCACGGTCAAGCACGTGATGAGCGACATCACCGGGGTGGCCGAAAAGGACTGGCACCGCACGGTGTTCACGAAGCGCTAACCGTGCTGAGCCACCGGCTCCGCGGACGTCGGCTCGGCGGTCCAAGATGCTTGTATCCGGTCGAGCGCGGCACGTTGTTGGGCCTTGACCGCCTTGGCGGCTGCGCGGCCACCGGCCTTTTTCGCCGCCTTTTTCAGGGCGCGGCGCCGGCGACGCGTCGGCAGCGAGTCCAGAAGGTCGTCGCGGATGCCGGAGAACTCGCCGCTGGCGCGGCCCGCTTGGATGCGGGCGACCACCCAGCGCCGCTCGTCACGCAGTAACAGGGCCGCGACGATCAGGAAGAACACCAGGCCGCCGAGTATCTTCAGCGGCATCGCCGCCACCGGACCCGGTGCGTTCCAGATGAAGTGCAGCAGTGGGCCGCTCAGCAGCAGTCCGCATGCGGTGGCCAGCCGCCGACCGGTCGGCCAGTGCGACGCGCTACGGAACGTCGGGAGCAACATCAGCACGCCGACCGACGTCAGCGCCGTGTAGGTCCAGTGCGCCGGCACGGCGGTGAAGAACCGCACGAGGAGATTGCCGCCCGCGCCGACCACATCCGAGTCGAGATCCTGCAGTGCACTGTTGGCGGCGTAAGACAGGTCCTCCATCAGGTCGAAACCGAAGCCGACGAACATCCCGAGCATCAGTGCGTGCGAAATCCGCTGCAGCACATGCCCGCACAGCACCAGCACCACCGCTGCGCACAACGCCTTGGACGCCTCTTCGATGATCGGCGCGGTGATCGAGGCCTGCCAGGCGGTCAACGTCTCCGGTGGGAGCACCAGACTCCACAGTTGGCCGAGCGCATCGTTGCCGATCATCGCCATCGCCACCGCTGTGGTGCCGCCCAGCGCGAACCCGGCCACGAGTGCCTGCGGATGACGCCGACCGCTGCGGAACGGGTCGAACCGGAAAATCAACCACACCATGAAGACGATGAACAGCAGCCACAGCCACGCCAGGTCGAGGTGGGCGTCGAGGGTGGCGCGGATGACGGACCAGGAGTCGTCGAGCAAGAGAAGCGTGCCGGCGATCAGGGCCACCACGAACACCCAGAACACCGCGGACTCAGGGCGGTACACCACAGGACGCGTTGCTTGCACGGTATCGCCGGTCACGGCTGGTCCCTTCTGATCGGTGCCACGACGACGTCCAGTGGCGGCGCGGGCTGGTCGGCGGTGCCGAGGGTCTGGACCCACACGATCACCTCGTCGTCGGCCAGAAACGCGCATTCGCCCAACCGGTCGCCGGCCACGAGTTCACACGCCTCACCGGTCAGGGTGCCGTCGGCGGTGGTGATGGTCTCGCCTGTCATCGCGGCGCTGGAACCGGTGACGCGGTCGGCCCGCATGAGCCGGCGTGCGACAGCATCCACGTCGCGCCCACCCCGGTCGAAGACCTGCACGATGACGAGCTCGTCCCCTGAGCGGTAGCCGATCCCGTTGCCGAACTCGCGGGCGTCCCAGCCGGACGGGCCGACGACGACGACCTGGTTGCCGTCCTCGCTGGCCACCTGCGCGGTCTCGGAGCCCGGCTGCCAGGCGTCGTCGTCGACCATGGCCGCCGCTGCCATCGGGATCCCCGGTACCGCAATCAGTCCCGCCGCCAGCAGCAGCGCTGCCCGAACCTGAATCAACCGCGTCCCCCTCCATAAGTCCGGGTATGTCGACAGCCGAACCTAGCAAGTGGAGTGCGGCGCCGCGGGCGCGCCACGCTGGAAGTATTGGCGCGGACTAGGCTGGCTGAATGACCGCCAGCGCGCGGGTCGACGAGTTCGAGGAGCTGCGGCCGCACCTGCTGTCCGTCGCCTACCGGCTCACGGGCACGATGGCCGACGCCGAGGACATCGTCCAGGACGCCTGGTTGCGCTGGAGCGCCGCCCACCACGAGTCGATCAAGGATCTGCGGGCCTGGCTCACGACGGTGGTCAGCCGATTGGGCCTGGACCGGCTTCGTTCGGCGGCGCATCGGCGTGAAACCTATGTCGGCCAATGGCTTCCGGAGCCGGTGGTCACCTCGCTGGACGGTGACGACCCGTTGGCGGCGGTGGTCGCCGGTGAAGACGCCCGGTTCGCGGCGATGGTGGTGCTCGAACGGCTCAACCCCGATCAGCGGGTGGCGTTCGTGCTGCACGACGGCTTCTCGGTGCCGTTCGGGGAGGTCGCCGACGTACTCGGTGTCAGTGCGGCGGCGGCGCGCCAGCTGGCCTCCCGGGCACGGCGTGCCGTCGCCGACGCGCCACCGCCGGTATCCGACGACACCCACAACGAGGTCGCCGGAGCGCTGATGGCAGCCCTCGCTGCGGGTGATATGGAAGCCGTTGTGGCACTGCTACATCCCGATGTCACCTTCACCGGTGACTCGAACCGCCGCGCGCCGACCGCGCCGCGCGTCATCCACGGCCCGGAGAAGGTGGCCCGGTTCCTGTTCGGGCTGGCCCGCCGCTATGGACCGGGCTGGCTCGAGACGGGTGTGCCCGCTTTGATCAACGGTCAGTTCGGCAGCTGGACTCCCGGGGCACCCGCCCACGACGGCTATGCGGAGATGATGCCGCGGGTCACCGCGATGACCGTGCGCGACGGCAAGGTCTGCGCGATATGGGATGTCGCCAACCCGGACAAGTTCACCGGCTCGCCGCTGAAGACTCATCGGTAACCCACGGGACCCGGCACGCATCGCCCGAACCGAAGCCCTGCTCGGTGATGCCCAGCGCCGAGTACATCCGTGCGCGCATGTTCTCCACGCCGATCTGATACGTCAGCTCGATGACGCCGTCGTCGCCGAACCGCTGGCAAAGGTCGTCGACCTGTTCGTCGGTGATCGTGTGCGGATCACCGGTCATCGCGTCGGCGTAAGCGATCGCGGCGCGCTCGTCGTCGGAGAACAGCGGCGACGTCGCGTATTCGTCGATGTGCTTGAGGCGGTCGACGTCGAGGCCGTCGAGGCGTTGCAGCATCGCGCCGAAATCCACACACCACGAGCATCCGACCGTCCGGGCGGCCCAGAACACCGCGAGCTCACGGACGCTGGTGGGCAGCTTCTTCGACCCGGACTGCAGCATGCCTTCGTGCACGACGTTGGCGATCATGAGCCGCGGATGGTGCGCGGCCACGGCGAACGGTTCGGGCACCTCGCCGAAGCGGCGCTTGGCCACCCGGTACAGGAGCTTGGTCAGCAGCGTCGCGCGCTGCGGGGGCAGGGGTTCGATACGTGATGTCGTCATACCTTGCAGACGAGACAGCCCGCCGAAGTGTGACCGCGCGCAGGAAATGAGCCCCGATTCGCGGTCAGGCCCGCGGAGCGGTCGCGTCACGCACGTGTTCTGCGAGCAGGCCGTACATGCGCCGCGTCACATCGGAGTTGTCGCTTCGGACGTTGTAGGCGTGGTCGACGCCGAGGACGTCGTGGTGGCGCACCAGCGAGCCCGCGGCGTCCAGCTCGGCGGCGTACCGGACGCCTTCGTCGCGGAGCAGGTCGAACTCGGTGGTGATGACCACCGCTGGGGCGATCCCGGCGAGGTGGTCGGCGTTGGACCCCCACACCGGCGAGGCGAGTCGGTGTTTGCGATCCTCGCGCCGCGGGATGTAGGCCGTATCGAAGACCTCGGCCATCCACGGTTTGAGAACGGCGTCGCGGCCCAGCGGGGAGTGCTTCTTCGCCGCCGGTGTCACCAGGTCCAGCACCGCATAATGCAGCACCTGCAACGCAATCGCCGGGCCGCCTTGCTCGAGGGCCATCCGGCTGATCGCGGCCGACAGGTTCCCCCCGGCGCTCTGTCCGCCCACGCACAACCGGCTGCCATCCCAGTCCCGTTCCTCGGCGGCGGCCCACCGCACCACGTCGAGCAACTGTTCGGCCGCGGTGGGAAACCGGTGACCGGGCGCGAGCACGTAGTCGGTGTTGACGACGACCACCCCGGCGTGCGCGGCCAGGTAGCGGCACCACGGATCGTCCTGCTCCTGGCGCCCGGCCACAAAACCACCGCCGTGGATGTTGACGTAGACGCCCGCACGTTCGGTCGCCGCGGCCGGCGGCCGGTAGATCGTCACCGCGGTGGGGCCGTGCCGGGTGCCGACGACGTCGGTGCTGGTATCACCCTCGATCTCGGGGAATCGCACGCCCGGCTTCGGTTCGGTGTTGAAGGCTCGGGCGAACAGGCGCGCCACGCCGTCGGCGACGGGCTGCCAGGACAGTATCGACACTGTGCTCCTCTTCGTTGCTGTAGTGGATACAACGGCGAAAGGAGCGTTCTGGTTCGCAGACCCGTGGAGTCGCAGCGCTCGCGGAAGGAGATCAGCGCGCGAACATCAGCGCGCGCTTGACCTCCTGGATGGCCTGCGTGACCTGGATGCCGCGCGGGCAGGACTCGGTGCAGTTGAACGTGGTTCGGCAGCGCCACACCCCGTCGACCTCGTTGAGGATGTCGAGCCGCTCGGCGGCGGCCTCATCGCGGCTGTCGAAGATGAAGCGGTGCGCGTTGACGATCGCGGCGGGACCGAAGTAGGACCCTTCGCTCCAGTAGATCGGGCAGCTCGTCGTGCAGCACGCACACAGGATGCACTTGGTGGTGTCGTCGTAGCGGGCCCGGTCGGTCTGGCTCTGAATACGTTCGCGCGTAGGGGGATTGCCGCTGGTGACCAGGTACGGCTTGATCGCGCGGTAGGCGTCGAAGAACGGCTCCATGTCCACGATCAGGTCCTTCTCCACGGGCAGTCCGCGGATCGGCTCGATGGTGATGGTGAGCTGCTTGTTGGGGTTCTTCGGCAGCATGTCGCGCATCAGCACCTTGCACGCCAGCCGGTTGACGCCGTTGATCCGCATCGCATCCGAACCGCACACGCCGTGCGCGCACGACCGTCGGAACGTCAGCGTGCCGTCCAGGTACCACTTCACGTAGTGCAGCAGATTGAGCAGCCGGTCGGTGGGCAGGCACGGAACGCGGAAGCTCTGCCAGCCATCCGAGTCGGCGTAGGCGTCGGGCTCTTCCGGATTGAACCGGGCGATCTTCAGCGTCACCATCACCGCGCCCTCCGGCACGGGCGGCAGTTCGGGATCCTTGGTCTCGACCTCAGGCGCGATTGTCATCAGTACTTCCGTTCCATCGGCTCATAGCGGGTCTGGACCACGGGTTTGTAGTCCAGCCGGATGTCGGACAGAAGGTCGGTGCCCTCCTTGTAGGCCATGGTGTGGCGCATGTAGTTGGTGTCATCGCGGTTGGGGTAGTCCTCGCGGGCATGGCCGCCACGGGACTCCTTGCGGTTCAACGCCCCGACCACGGTGACCTCGGCGAGCTCGAGCAGGAAGCCGAGCTCGATCGCTTCGAGCAGATCGCTGTTGTAGCGCTTGCCCTTGTCGTGCACCGTTATTCGCGAGTACCGCTCCTTGAGTGCGTGGATGTCGGTCAGCGCCTGCTTCAGCGTCTCCTCGGTGCGGAACACCGCGGCGTTGTTGTCCATCGACTGCTGCAGGGCGCCGCGGATGTCGGCGACGCGCTCGTTGCCGTGCTCGGAGAGGATGTCGCCGACCCAGTCGACCACCATGCCCGCCGGATTCTGCGGAAGCGGGACGTGGTCGTGTCCCAGTGCGTAATTGGCCGCGGCGATGCCGGCGCGCCGGCCGAACACGTTGATGTCCAGCAGCGAGTTGGTGCCCAGGCGGTTGGCGCCGTGGACGGACACGCACGCGCATTCACCCGCGGCGTAGAGGCCGGGAATGATCGTCGTGTTGTCGCGCAGCACCTGGCCGTTGACGTTGGTCGGGATGCCGCCCATCACGTAGTGGCACGTCGGGTAGACCGGCACCAACTCCTTGACCGGGTCGACGCCCAAATACGTGCGGGCGAACTCGGTGATGTCGGGCAGCTTGGCCTCGAGCACGTCCTCGCCGAGGTGGCGTACGTCGATGTAGACGTAGTCCTTGTTCGGCCCCGCGCCGCGGCCCTCGAGCACCTCGAGCACCATCGACCTGGCGACGATGTCGCGCGGGGCCAGGTCGACGATCGTCGGCGCGTAGCGCTCCATGAAGCGCTCGCCATCACCATTGAGCAACCGGCCGCCCTCACCGCGCACCGCCTCGGAGATCAGGATGCCGAGGCCGGCGAGGCCGGTCGGATGGAACTGGTGAAACTCCATGTCCTCCAAGGGAAGTCCCTTGCGGAAGACGATGCCGAGACCGTCCCCGGTCAACGTGTGCGCATTGGAGGTCGTCTTGTACATCCGCCCCGACCCGCCGGTGGCGAACACGATGGCCTTGGCGTGGAAGACGTGGATGTCACCGGTGGCCAGCTCATAGGCGATGACGCCGGTGGCCACGGGGCCGGACTGCGTCTCGGTGATCGAGATGTCCAGCGCGTAGAACTCGTTGAAGAACTCGACGTCGTGCTTGACGCAGTTTTGATACAGCGTCTGCAGGATCATGTGGCCGGTGCGGTCGGCGGCATAACAGGCCCGGCGCACGGGAGCCTTGCCGTGATCGCGGGTGTGCCCGCCGAAGCGGCGCTGGTCGATGCGGCCCTCGGGGGTGCGGTTGAACGGCATCCCCATCTTTTCGAGGTCCAGCACCGCGTCGATGGCTTCCTTGCACATGATCTCGACGGCGTCCTGGTCGGCGAGGTAGTCGCCGCCCTTGACGGTGTCGAAGGTGTGCCACTCCCAGTTGTCCTCTTCGACGTTGGCCAGCGCCGCGCACATCCCGCCCTGGGCCGCGCCGGTGTGGCTGCGCGTCGGGTACAGCTTGGTCAGGACCGCGGTGCGCGCTCGCGGTCCCGCCTCCACCGCCGCGCGCATACCGGCCCCGCCCGCACCGACGATGACGACGTCGTAGCGATGTTCCTGAATCATGTGTTGCTCACCCTCATGAGATGTTCGCGTCGAAGGTCACCAGCACGTAGCTGCCCAGCACCAGGGTGAATCCGGTCGCCAGCAGCAACAGCGAGTTCAGCCAGAATTTCGTGGTGTTCTTGCGCGCGTAGTCACCGATAATCGTGCGCAGCCCGTTGGCTCCGTGCAGCTGGGCCAGCCACAGCAGCGCCATGTCCCAGATCTGCCAGAACGGCGACGCCCAGCGTTCGGCGACGTAGTTGAAGTCGATGCGATAGACCCCGTCCTCCCACATCAGCATCACGAACAGGTGGCCGAGCGCCAGAAAGACCAGCGCGACACCCGAGAACCGCATGAACAGCCACGCGTATTTCTCGAAGTAGGGGATGCCGCGCGGACGCCGAGGTGCCCGCGGGTGGTCCAGGCCGGCCGGCCTGTCGTGCTCCTTCTGCATCACCGGGGCGATGCGGCCCTCGCGGTGGTGCGGCGTCCAGGCTCCCGCGGGCCCGCCGGCTGGCGCGCTCACAGGAACCGCTCGGCCATGTGCATGCCGATGATGCCGAGGGACGGGATGAAGATCGCCAGGAAGACGCCGACCACGATCCACAGCATCACCCGCTGATAGCGCGCGCCGTGCTGCCAGAAGTCGATGAGGATCACCCGGATGCCGTTGAGGGCGTGGTAGAGCACGGCGACGACGAGCCCGATCTCCATCAGCCCGATCAGCGGCGTCTTGTAGGTCTCGATGACCTCGTTATAGGCCTGCGGGCTGACCCGCACCAGCGCCGTGTCGAGCACGTGCACGAACAGGAAGAAGAAGATCGTCGCACCGGTGATGCGGTGCAGGACCCAGGACCACATCCCGGGATCGCCGCGGTAGAGGGTTCGTCTGCGCGACGGTCGCGATCGTGGAGCCGCGGAGGATCCCGGCGGTCCCCCGGAAATCTGAGTACTCATCTGGCCTCCAACGCCTTCGGTGGACGATTGGGCTTCGGAGCTGCACCGGGCGGCAGGCTTCTTCCTGGCGGTCGGTTCCGGTTCGTGCACTTCACCCAAACCTCGGGGCGACTCTAAACCCAGTTGTACTGCTAAACGAACTACGGTTTAGCCGTCGATGTCTTGAAAAACGCCGAAGTTAGGGTTGCCTATACCGATTCCCGGCTCCGCGGAGGGGACATCGGAATGCATTCAGAACCGGCCTGGCGAGGGTGGGACGATGTCGGAGATCAACTGGAATATGTTGCGCCACAGGGCAACTGAAGTTTCCAGGGCAGCTTACGCGCCATATTCGGGGTTTGCGGTCGGCGCGGCCGCCCTGGTCGACGACGGGCGGGTGGCGACTGGTTGCAATGTGGAAAATGTCTCATATGGCCTTGGTCTCTGTGCGGAGTGCGCGGTGGTCTGCGACCTGCATTCGGGCGGTGGCGGGCGACTGATCGCGCTGTCGTGCGTGGACGCGGCGGGGGAGCTGCTCATGCCGTGCGGCCGGTGCCGTCAGGTGCTGCTCGAGCACGGCGGGCCGGGGATGCTGATCGACCATCCGAACGGACCGCGCCCGCTGGCCGACCTGCTTCCCGACGCGTTCGGCCCGCAGGACCTGGCTCGCCGCGATCGGCCGCGGGATGGGGAAACTCCGTGACGCAGTTCACATTTGATGCACCGACGGTGATCCGGACCAAGCGTGACGGTGGGGTGCTCTCGGACGCGGCGATCGACTGGGTGATCGACGCCTACACCCATGGCCGCGTGGCCGACGAGCAGATGTCGGCGTTGCTGATGGCGATTTTTCTGCGCGGTATGACGGCAGCCGAGATCGCCCGTTGGACGGCGGCGATGGTCGACTCCGGCGAGCGGATGGACTTCAGCGATCTCCGTCGTGGCGGAAGGCCTCTGGCGTTGGTGGACAAGCACTCCACCGGCGGTGTCGGAGACAAGACCACCATCCCGCTGGTGCCCGTCGTGATGGCTTGCGGCGGCGCGGTGCCCCAGGCCGCCGGACGAGGCCTCGGGCATACCGGCGGCACGCTCGACAAGCTGGAGTCCATTGCCGGGTTCACCGCTGAGATCTCCAAACACCAGATCCGCCAACAGCTTTGCGACTTGGGCGCCGCGATCTTCGCCGCCGGTGAACTGGCCCCCGCCGACCGCAAGATATATGCGCTGCGCGACATCACGGCGACCACGGAGTCGCTGCCGTTGATCGCGAGTTCGGTGATGAGCAAGAAGATCGCGGAGGGCGCCAACGCATTGGTGCTCGACACCAAGGTCGGTTCTGGTGCCTTCCTGAAGACGGAGGAGGAGTCGCGGGAGTTGGCCCGCACGATGGTCGAACTGGGCACCGCGCACGGCCTGACCACCCGGGCGGTGCTGACCGATATGTCCACACCGCTGGGCTGCGCCATCGGCAATGCCGTGGAGGTGGCCGAATCGCTGGAGGTGCTCGCCGGTGGCGGTCCGCCCGACGTGGTCGAGCTCACGGTCACCCTGGCCGCCGAGATGCTCGATGCCGCGGGCCTCGACGGTGTCGACCCGGCCCAGACCCTTGCGGACGGCTCGGCGATGGACCGGTTCCGCGATCTCGTCGCCGCGCAGGGCGGTGATCTGGGCCAGGACCTGCACGTCGGTCCTCACGCCGAAACCATCACGGCGCCGCGCGATGGCAGGATGGAGAGCATCGACGCGATGGCGGTGGGTCTGGCGGTGTGGCGGCTCGGAGCGGGCCGCTCCGCTCCTGGTGAGCGGGTCCAGCCGGGCGCGGGGATGTACATCCACCGGCGGGTGGGCGAACCGGTGAGCGCCGGGGAGCCGCTGTTCACGCTGTACACCGAGACCCCCGACCGTTTCGAGGGGGCGATCGCCGAACTGGACGGCGGCTGGGCCGTCGGCGACGCCGCACCGCCGGCGCGTCCGCTGATCATCGACCGAATCACGAGCGGAGACTGAACCGGAGACCGACATGACGACGCTTTCGCTGGACTCGATCAGACAAGCGCCCAAGGCGCTGCTGCACGACCACCTGGACGGCGGGTTGCGGCCCGCGACCGTCCTCGAGCTGGCCGAGGCGACGGGTTACGACGACCTTCCGGCCACCGATGTCGACGAGCTGGCGACGTTTTTCCGCACCGCCGCACACAGCGGATCGCTGGTGCGCTATCTGGAGCCGTTCGCTCACACCGTCGGCGTCATGCAGACACCCGAGGCGCTGCACCGGGTGGCCTACGAATGCGTCGAGGACCTCGCCGCCGACAACGTGGTTTACGCCGAGGTCCGCTTCGCGCCGGAACTGCACATCGACGGCGGACTGTCGCTGGACGCCGTCGTCGACGCGGTGATGGCCGGGTTCGCCGACGGTGAGAAGGCCGCCAGCGCCGAAGGGCGGACCATCACCGTGCGGTGTCTGGTGACCGCGATGCGGCACGCGGCGCGCTCGCTCGAGATCGCCGAACTGGCGGTCCGGTTCCGCGACAAGGGCGTTGTCGGTTTCGACATCGCGGGCGCAGAAGCGGGCCATCCGCCCACCCGGCATCTCGACGCGTTCGAGTACATGCGAGGCAACAACGCGCGCTTCACCATTCACGCGGGGGAGGCCTTCGGTCTGCCGTCGATCCACGAGGCGATCGCCTACTGCGGCGCCGACCGCCTCGGCCACGGCGTTCGGATCGTCGATGACATCACCGTCGCACCCGACGGCACCGCGCAACTGGGCCGGCTCGCGGCACTGCTGCGCGACAAGCGGATTCCGTTCGAGATGTGCCCCTCGTCCAACGTGCAGACCGGGGCGGTGGCCAGCATCGCCGAGCATCCGTTCGACCTGTTGGCCCGGCTGCGCTTCCGCGTCACCGTCAACACCGACAACAGGCTGATGAGCGATACGACGATGAGCCAGGAGATGCTGCGCCTGGTGGAGACTTTCGGCTACGGCTGGAGCGATCTGCAGCGGTTCACGATCAACGCGATGAAGTCGGCGTTCGTCTCGTTCGACGAGCGACTGTCGATCATCGACGACGTCATCAAGCCGCGCTACGCCGTCCTGATCGGCTGACCTCCGCTAGGCAACCCCCCGCGAGCGGCCGTGTTTGCCCGTCGACACGCCGCGTGCGCGTGACAGTTTGCGGTCGCTCGCGGTCGACGAGTGACCCTATTCGGGACGCAGCCGCGACTCGACGAACGCCTCCAACGCCTCCCACTGTTCGACGGCCTTGGCGTACGGCGGGCTCGGTGCCCGGACGGTGTCGGGTTCCAGGACGTGCGCGATCAGCCTTCCGAGCGGCTGGTCCGGATCGAGGGTCTGATCGACGGTCGTGTCTTCCGAGTAGTCGCCGACGTCGCGGAGCAGTTCGACAGCTAGCTCCAATTGGTCGCGGTCCAGCGCATCGGGTCCGTCCGCGAGGTCGTCGACGATGCCCGTCAACACGTAGACGTTGTCGTCGGTGATCTCGACCTGCAGCGAGCCGTCGGTGGCGGCCGTGCGGATGTCGTCGTAGGTGGCAAGACCGGACAGGTCGTGGTCGTGTTCGTCGGCCAGGTAACGCGCCAGCGCCCGCTCGGAGCCGAACACGCTGATGCGCCCGTTTCGGCCGAGGAAGACCGGCTGATCGTCGAGGTAGCAGCGCAGCGTGTAGTAGGTACCCGCGCTCGTCATCAACCGGACCGGGTCGATGCCGACCTTGAGCCAGAAGTCCTCGTCGCTGCCCAGCACCTGGCTCTGCGCCTGAGAGCTCAGGGCGTCGGACTCGTCCGCATCCTCCTCGGTGCCCTCGGACACCCCGTCGACCAGCTCGTCCTCTTCGGGTTCCGGCGCCGGCTCGGCCAGCTCGGCTTCGGCCTTCTGCGAGGCGGTGGTGTCGACGTCGGGCGTCGTGATCACCTCGTCGAGTGCGTCGACGACGTTGTCCCAGGCCCGCGCGATGACCGCCTCGATCTCGCCCCATCGCTTACGTCCGCTGCGGCCGGAGAAGGCTTCGATCCCGCCACCGAGTGTGCCCAGCACTGGATTGCCGTTGAAAAACCTTGTGACGACCGGGAGTTCGCACACCGAGCCGAGCGACGAGACGATCACAAGTGTGCGGTGCAGCTGCCGAACCGCCTCTTCGCTGACCTTTTCCGCGACGATCTCCGGCACGCCGATGACGTCGTACTGGTGCTCCTCGGCCGGATCCAGGCGGTGGGCGTTGGCCTCGGTGATCTTGGTCCATGCGGGGTGATCGGCCAGGTCGTTGTCCTTGTCGGTCCGGACGAACGCGACGAGGTCGGCGACGGACTCGAACCCGTACAGATCCTCGTCCTTGCCGAGGAAGGCCTCCCACTCGTCGCCGCCATCACGCCAGCGTGGAGCCCATAACGTGTACAGGTCGCCCTTGGTCAAGCCGAGCCGGATCGCCACGATGTCAGCAGCCATGGCGGACAGCCTAACGATCGAAACCTGGGGCGAAGCTGGCACAGTGCCCTCACGCCGTCGGGCGCCAGAACCCCTGGAAGCCCTGCCCGGCGTTGGAGGTCCGGATCGGCGACAGCTTCACCGGGTCGCCGGCCTCGATCATCTGGCCGTTGCCGACCACCATCGCCACGTGCCCGTCCCACACCGCGAGGTCACCGGGCCGCAGGCTCCCCGCCGCGACCGGGGCACCGACGTCCTGTTCCTGCGCCAACCGTGGCAGGGCCAAACCGGCTTCGGAGTAGGCCCACTGCGTCAAGCCGCTGCAGTCCAGGCCGACGCCCGGCGTGGTGCCGCCCCAGTCGTACGGCACTCCCAACTGTGTCAGGGCGTACCTGACGGCGCTCGCCGCCGTCGCGTTCGGTGCGGTCGCCGTGCTGCCGTCGGGCAACCGCACCGCCACACCGTCACCGAAGGTTGCCGCGTCCGGTGTCGGAGCCTGCGGCCGGGTCAGCTCCGCGACGTCGCGCATCAGCGAGCCCAGGCCCGCCGAGTTCGCACCGGAGCCGGCTCCGAGACCGCCAGCGCCAGCACCCAGCCCTCCGGCACCGATCGGCAGTCCCGCGCCACCACCGCCGAAACCCGACGGCGCGGTCGGTGCCGGCCCGGCAGCTGGCGTCGACGGTGCAGTGGGAAGACCTGCGGCATACCCGTCCAGCTCGGCGCGCAATTCCTCGACGACCGCCAGGGCCTCTTCTAATGATCGCCGGGCCTCGGCGACCAGCTCCTCCGCCACACCCGGCGAGTCGAGGAACGGCTCGAGCGCGGCCGCCCGCGCCTCGAAGGTGTCCACGATGTCGCTCAGGCGCTCACGAGCGCGCGCCACCGCGGCGTCGGCCGCCTCAGCCGCCGTGCCGAGCCGCCCCACCCGCTGCGCGAGCTCGTCGGTTTGTGCAACGGCGGCGGTGAATACGCCCGCGGCCGCATCAGCACCCGCGCCCGCCCAGTGCTGCGCCGCGCGACCCCACGCCTGGCCGACTGACGCCGACACCTCCCGCAGGGCGTTGTGCACATCGCGCAGCGCGGTCGTGAGCTCGGCACCCGAGCCCGATCCGACCAGCGACTGGACATCTCGCAGGGGCGCCGCCAGCCCAGCGACCAACGCATTGGGCATCGTCAGACGCCGAGGACCCTGGCGCCCGCGCGGTCGTCGGCGTCGTCATAGGCGAGCGCCGTCCGGTGTGCGGCCTCACCGCTCGCCGACGCGTGATCGCGCAGCGAAGCCACCATGCGGGCCTCACGCTCGACGGCGTCGGCCAGCGCCGCGAGGAACGGCCGGCCGACGGGTCCGAATGCAGCAGCAGATGAGGTGAGGGCGGCGAGCTTCGAGGCGATGGCGGACAGTTCGTCGGCATGCGCGGCGGTGGTCGCGGCCAATGCTCGGACCGCGTCGGTGTCAGCGTGCATATGGAGTAGGACGCGGCGCGGCGGCCCTCGGTTCCCGCTATGGTCGCCCCATGGATGTGCGCGTGGTCGATCACCCGCTGGCGGCCGCACGACTGACCACTCTGCGCGACGAGAACACCGACAACGCCGCCTTCCGGGCGGCACTGCGCGATCTCACGCTGATGCTGGTGTACGAGGCCACCCGCGACGCCGCGGTCGAAACCGTCCCGGTGCGCACCCCGCTCACCGAGACGACCGGCTGCCGGCTGGCCAATCCGCCGTTGCTCGTGCCGGTGTTACGCGCCGGCCTCGGCATGGTGGACCAGGCCCACGCGCTGATACCCGAGGCGCGGGTCGGCTTCGTCGGTGTGGCGCGCAACGAGGAAACCCATCAGCCGACACCGTATTTGGAGTCTCTGCCCGAGGATTTGAGCACACAGCCGGTGATCGTGCTGGACCCGATGCTCGCGACGGGCGGATCGATGGTGCACACCGTCGAATTGCTGTATTCGCGCGGGGCCGTTGACGTCACGGCGGTCTGCGTCGTCGTGGCCCCCGAAGGTCTTGCCGCACTGGAGAAGGCGGCTCCGAACGTCCGGCTGGTCACCGCGACCATCGACGAATGCCTCAACGACATCGCCTACATTGTCCCGGGTCTCGGCGACGCGGGGGACCGCCAGTTCGGTCCGCGTTAGTGCCTGGCGGTCACCAACGCGCGGCGACCTCGCGCAGCTCGTCCTGCAGGCGTCGTGCGCGCTCCTGGGCCCCGCCCAGATCGTTGACGTCGCTACAGCGAACCTCGATGTAGGACTTGACTTTCGGCTCGGTGCCGGAGGGACGCACGACGATGCGCACCGAGACGTCGTCGTCGCCTCCGGACATGACCAATGCGTCGGTGCCATCCTCGGGCAGCAGGTCGGTGACGGCCACGTCGTATCCGGCGATGCTCTCGGGTGGTGTCTCCCGCAGACGTTTCATCACCTCGGCGGCCTCGTGGGTGTCCTCGACGGTTCGTGACACCGCGGTGGTGGTGTGCACACCGTGGCGGCGGGCCAGGTCCTCGAGTGCATCGAGCAGTGTGTGCCCGCGGTCGCGCAGCGCGACGATCAGATCGCAGATCAACACCGCCGCGCTGATGCCGTCCTTGTCCCGGACCGCGGACGGATCGACACAGTGCCCGATCGCTTCTTCATAGGCGTACACCAGCGTGCTGCCGGGCAGGTCGACGTCGGCTCGGGAGAGCCACTTGAAGCCGGTGGGTGTCTCGACGTGCTGTGCTCCGTGCTCACGCGCGATCGCCGAGAGCATGCGCGACGACACCAGGGTGCTGGCCACGACCGTCGTCTCCATGACCGGTCCCGGCTCGATCTGCGAGAGGATGTAATCGCCGAGCAGCCAACCCGTTTCGTCGCCGGAGAGCATCCGCCACCCATCGGACGTGGGAACGCCGACCGCACATCGGTCGGCGTCGGGGTCCAGTGCTATTGCGACTTCTGCGTCGACGTCGCCGGCCAATCTCAGGACCGCTTCGACCGCCTCGGGTTCTTCGGGGTTGGCCGTGGAGACGGTGGGGAAGTCGGGGTCGGGTGCGAACTGCTCGTCGACGACGTGCACGTCGGGCAGTTCGGCGCGCACGAACGCGTCGAGCGCAAACTCCCCGCCCACCCCGTGCAGCGGGGTGAACGCGATGCGGACCGCGCCGTGGGTGTGCCGGACATTCGCGGCGCGTTCGACATAGCGCTGTACTTCGTCGACGCCGCCGGGAGTGACCTCCTGCCGGGGGATCTCGTCGGCGTGCGGCGCCTCGGCCATGGCCGCCTCGATCTCGCGGTCGGTTGGCGAGTTGATCGGGAAGCCGCCACCGAAGAACACCTTGAAGCCGTTGTCGGACGGCGGATTGTGCGAGGCGGTGATCTGGATACCCGCCGCCGCGGGGCGATGGCGCACGGCGAACGCGAGTGTCGGGGTTGGCACGGCGGTGAAGAACAAGGTCACGGGAAAGCCCTGCGCGGCAAGCACTTCAGCGGCAGCCAGCGCGAAGTCGTCGGACCCGTGCCGGGCGTCGCGGCCCACGATCACGTCCTGGCCGGCCAGGCCCCGGTCCTTGAGCACCTTGGCCACAGCCCAGCTGGCCCGCAGCACGACGGCGAGGTTCATCCCGCCGGGGCCACCGCGCAACGGCCCGCGCAGACCGGCGGTGCCGAACGTCAAGGGGTGTGCGAACAGCTGCTCGAGCTCTTCATCGGAACACTCCGAGAGCTCGGCGGCGGTCTTGGGATCCGGGTCATGGGAGATCCACTCCTGCGCAGTACTTGTGGCCGGCGACGCAGTCATGCGGTTAGTGTGCCCAATTTCACGGCCGCATATTCCGGCGACTTCGACCTCAGAGCCGGGCGATGACCGCGGCGAGCAGGGTGCCCATCCGCGTCGCCGACTGACGGCCGGCCTCCAGCACCTCTTCATGATTGAGCGGCAGCCCCGTCATGCCCGCCGCGAGGTTCGTCACCAGCGAGACTCCCAGCACCTGCGCGCCGGCTTCGCGGGCGGCGATGGTCTCGTGCACGGTCGACATCCCGACGAGGTCGGCGCCCACGATGCGCAGCATCCGGATCTCGGCGGGCGTCTCGTACTGCGGCCCCGGCAGGCCGGCGTAGACGCCGTCGACCAGCGTCGGGTCGATCTCCCTGGCGAGCTCGCGCAGGCGCGGGGCGTACGCGTCGACCATGTTGACGAACCGAGCGCCCACCAGCGGCGAGCGTCCGGTCAGGTTGAGGTGGTCGCCGATCAGAACCGGCTGTCCGACGGTGAAGTCCTCGCGCAGCCCACCCGCGGCGTTGGTCAACACGATCGTGTGCACTCCGGAAGCGCAGGCGGCGCGGACCGGATGCACGACGTGGCGCAGGTCGTGGCCCTCGTAGGGGTGGATGCGGCCCACGAAGACCAGCACTCGGTGATCGGCGATGCGCATCGACAACACCTGGCCACCGTGTCCCTCGGCCGTCGGTGGCGCGAACCCCGGCAACTCCGCGACCGGAACCACGGCGACCGGATCGCCCAGCCGTTCCACCGCAGGCGCCCAGCCCGAACCGAGCACGACGGCGACGTCGTGGCGGTCGACGCCGGTGCGCTCGGCCAGCGCTACGGCCGATTCGACGGCCACTGCCTGGGCATCGGTCACAGTGGGCGAGCTTATCTGTCGGACCCGGCGCCCGGCCGCAGTGAGATACTGCCAAGATGCCAGCACCCACCGCGTCGGACGTCGTTGAGGACGCCGCCCGCCGACGCCGTGACGACCTGGTCGAACTTTCGCATTCCATCCACGCCGAGCCGGAACTCGCGTTCGCCGAACACCGCAGCTGCGCCAAGACCCAGACGCTGGTCGCCGAATACGGATTCGAGGTGACACGGGCGCCCGCGGGGCTCGAGACGGCGTTTCGCGCCGAATACGGCAGCGGGCCGCTCGTCATCGGCGTCTGCGCCGAGTACGACGCGCTGCCCGGTATCGGGCACGCCTGTGGGCACAACATCATTGCGGCCTCAGCCGTCGGCGCCGCCCTGGCCTTGGCCGACGTGGCCGACCGGCTGGGATTGACGGTGGTGCTTCTCGGCACGCCTGCCGAGGAGGCGGGCGGCGGGAAGGTGCTGATGCTGAACGCAGGCACGTTCGACGACGTCGCCGCCTCGGTGATGCTGCACCCCGGTCCGCTCGACATCGCGGCCGCGCGGTCGCTGGCACTGTCGCAGGTCGCGGTCCGGTACGAGGGCAGGGAAGCCCATGCCGCCGTGGCGCCGTACCTCGGCGTCAACGCCGCCGACGCGATCACAGTCGCGCAGGTGGCGATCGGGCTGCTGCGCCAGCAGATGGCGCCGGGCCAGATGGCGCACGGCATCGTCACCGACGGCGGCCAGGCCACCAACGTCATCCCGGCACGCGCCGAGATGCAGTACACGATGCGGGCCAACGACGCGACGTCGCTGCGCGACCTCGAACAGCGGATGGCGAACTGCTTCCTGGCCGGGGCGGTGGCCACCGGTTGCGGCCACGACGTCGCCGAGACCGAACCCAGCTACCACGAACTGACCCCGGACACCTGGCTGGCCGAGACGTTCCGCGCTGAGATGCAGCGGATGGGCCGCGACCCGGTTTCCCCGGAACTGGAGGCGGCGTTGCCGCTGGGCAGCACCGATATGGGCAACGTCACGCAGGTGATGCCCGGAATCCACCCCATCGTCGGCATCGACGCGGGCGGTGCGTCGGTGCACCAGCCCGCGTTCACCGAGGCCGCGGCGAGCCCGAGCGCCGACAAGGCGGTCGTCGAGGGCGCGGTCATGCTGGCCCGCACGGTTGTGCGGTTGGCCGAGACGCCCCGCGAACGCGACCGGGTGCTGGAACTGCAAGCGAGGCGGGCGTCGTGAGCGTGCTGCCCCACGCCGCCGCCCGGTGGCTGTCGGCCCACTTCGACGACCTCGTGGAGTGGCGCCGCCACATTCACATGCATCCGGAGTTGGGGCGCCAGGAGTTCGCCACCACGCAGTTCGTCGCATCGCGGCTGGCCGACGCGGGCCTGAACCCGAAGGTACTGCCCGGCGGCACCGGCCTGACGTGCGACTTCGGGCCCGAGCACGGGCCGCGGATCGCTTTGCGTGCCGATATGGACGCGCTGCCGATGGCCGACCGGACCGGCGCGGCGTACGCGTCGCTGGTTCCGGGCGTATCGCACGCCTGCGGGCACGATGCGCACACCGCGATCCTGCTGGGCGCCGCGCTGGCGCTGGCGTCGGTGCCCGAACTCCCCGTCGGGGTGCGGCTGATCTTCCAGGCCGCCGAGGAGCTGATGCCGGGCGGCGCGATCGACGCGATCGCCGCGGGCGCGCTGTCGGGTGTGTCGCGGATCTTCGCGTTGCACTGTGACCCGCGGCTGGCGGTCGGAAAGGTGGCGATGCGGCCCGGGCCGATCACGTCGGCCGCCGATCAGCTCGAGGTGACGTTGCATTCGCCCGGTGGCCACACCTCGCGACCGCATCTCACCGGCGATCTCGTTTACGGGCTCGGCACGTTGATCACCGGGGTGCCTGGCGTGTTGTCGCGTCGCATCGATCCGCGCAACAGCACCGTGATGGTGTGGGGTGCGGTGAACGCGGGCGTCGCCGCCAACGCAATCCCGCAGACCGGAACGCTGGCCGGCACCATCCGGACCGCGAGCCGCGACACCTGGGAAACACTCGAAGACATTGTGCGGGAGATCATTTCGTCTTTGTTGGCGCCGCTACACATCGAGTACACGGTGCAGTACCGTCGCGGTGTGCCGCCGGTGGTCAACGAGGAGATCTCGACGCGCATCCTCACCCACGCGATCGAGGCGATCGGACCCGACGTGCTGGCCGACACCCGGCAGTCCGGTGGCGGCGAGGACTTCTCGTGGTACCTGGAGGAAGTGCCCGGCGCCATGGCCCGGCTGGGTGTGTGGACCGGCCGCGGACCTCAGTTGGATTTGCATCAGCCGACGTTCGACCTCGACGAGAGGGCGCTCGCGGTTGGGGTGCGGGTGCTCGTCAACATCATCGACCACGCCGCCGCGTTCTAATTTCCGCGAGCGACCGTGTCTGCCCCGCGACACGCCGCTATGAGCGGACAGTAAGCGGTCGCTCGCGGCGGTTGATCGTCCCCAAAGCGCGCTTCATCCACATTCGCGTGCGACACCCGCGGCCGATGAGCGTTCGTCGTTGACGATCGGCGGGTGAACCCAGAGTTGCTGCGACTCTTCAGCGCCCAGGCAGGACTGGCGTCCAGCGGCCAGATTCTGCAACACATGACCAGACGGCGTTTCGAGAAAGCGCTCGAAACCGGCCCACTGCAACGACTTTGGCCGGGCGTCTACTGCCTGGACGAACCCGACGACATGTTGCGGTTGCGGGGACTGGACTTCCGCTGCGGAAGGCCGGTCGCCGCGTGCCTTCACACGGCCGCGGCGTTGTATGGCTTCGATACCGAGGAGCCACGCGATCTGCATGTGCTCAGCCCGCCGGGCTCACGGTTGCGGTCGAGCGACGGCTTGGTCGTTCATCGTCGTGAGGGTGCGCCGTTGACCGTCGTCGACGGCAGACCGGCAACCGCGCCGGCGTGGACCGCCGTGGAAGTGGCCCGCTCACAACGCCGACCCAGGGCGCTGGCCACCTTGGACGCGGCTCTGCGCAGCGGCACCTGCAATCGGACCGAGTTGTGGCGCGCCGCGGTCGCCCAGGCGGGGCGGCGCGGCATCGTCGCCGTGCGGGAATTGGTCGCCCTGGCCGACGCGCGTTCGGAGTCGCCGATGGAGAGCGAGGCGCGGCTGGCGATGATCGACGGTGGCCTGCCGACACCCGAGCTGCAGTACGAGGTCGTCGACGGTAACGGCGAGCTTCCGCGCCTGGACTTCGCGTGGCCCGACGTGCACGTGGCCGTCGAGTACGACGGCGTCGACTGGCACAGCGGCCCCGAGGCCATGCGGCGTGACCGCAGGCGGAGTGCAGCGCTGCTCGATGTCGGCTGGACGGTCATTGCGATCGTTTTCGACGACGTCCGTCAGCGTCCGCAGGAGTTCGTCGACCGCATCGACAGGCAGCTTCGGCGCGCTCGCGCGGCGTGAGCGACCGTAGATTGTCGTGATGTGGCGGCGTGTCGGGGGACAAACACGGTCGCTCGCGGCACAGGGGCTAGGAGCCCGGGCCGATGTTGAGTGCGGGTCGGGTCCGCAGGTGGTGGACGTACTCGGCTGGCGCGCCTGCAATTTCGGCGGCGTCGGCCATCACGCCGAGATAGCGCGCCGACGGCAAACCACCCTCCCACGCGTCCACCACGTACAGCCAGGCGAGCACGGGCTCGAAGTCGGTGTCCGACGAGATCCGATGCACCCGGCAACGGATCTTCTTGTGGAAACCGAGTTCCGAGCCTTCCCAGCGATCCAGGTTGGACTCGTCGTCCTTGGTCATGTCGTAGAGCACGACGAAGACCTTCGACGTCGGATCCTCGACGACGGTGGCGAGCGCACCCTCCCAGCCGATGTCCGCCCCGCCGAACGTCAGACGCCAGCCGTACAGCCAGCCCGTTCCCGCCATCGGAGAATGAGGTGCGCGCTGCAACATCTGCTCCGGATGCATGTTCGATCCATAAGCGGCATAGAGCGGCACCAGGAAAGACTAAGGGTTCGCGCGCCGCGCGGGCGATCAACCTCCCGCTTCGTTAGGTTGGGGACGTGGCAACCCGCATCGTGATCATCGGCGGCGGGCCCGCCGGCTATGAGGCCGCACTGGTCGCCGCGGCCCGTGGACCCGAAGTTGCCGAGGTCACCGTCATCGACTCCGACGGCATCGGCGGCGCCTGCGTGCTGTGGGATTGCGTCCCGTCCAAGACATTCATCGCGTCCACCGGTGTGCGCACCGAACTGCGTCGGGCCCCCGACCTCGGGTATGCGCTGGAGTTCTCCGATGCCGAGATCGCGCTGTCCAAGCTCAACGAGCGGGTCAAGACGCTGGCCGCCGCGCAGTCGGCCGACATCGCCGAACGGCTGCGCAGCGACGGCGTCACGCTGATCGCCGGTCGCGGTGAACTGGTCGACGACATGGCGGGGATGGCGACCCACACGGTCAAGGTGACCGAGCACGACGGCACCGTCAGCACGATCAAGGCTGACGTCGTGCTGATCGCCACCGGCGCCAGCCCCCGCGTGCTGCCCGGCGCCGAACCCGACGGCGAACGCATCCTCAACTGGCGCCAGCTCTACGACCTCGACGAGCTGCCCGAGCACCTCGTCGTCGTCGGCTCCGGTGTCACCGGCGCGGAGTTCGTCAACGCCTACACCGAACTCGGGGTCAAGGTGACGGTGGTCGCGAGCCGCGACCAGATCCTGCCGCACGAGGACTCCGACGCCGCCGCCGTGCTCGAGGACGCTTTGAGCGACCGCGGTGTGACGTTGGTCAAGAACGCGCGGGCCCAGTCGGTCACGCGCAACGGCTCCGGTGTGCTGGTCACGATGACCGACGGGCGCACCGTGGAGGGCAGCCACGCGTTGATGACGGTCGGGTCGGTGCCCAACACCAGCGGCCTTGGCCTCGAACGGGTGGGCATCGAGCTCGGTGATGGTGACTATCTGAAGGTCGACCGGGTGTCGCGCACCGGGGTGCCCGGCATTTACGCCGCCGGTGACTGCACGGGCCTGATGCTGCTGGCCTCGGTGGCCGCCATGCAGGGCCGCATCGCGATGTACCACGTGCTGGGCGAGGGGCTCGAACCGATCCGGTTGCGGACGGTAGCCGCGGCGGTGTTCACCAGGCCCGAGATCGCCGCGGTGGGGGTGCCGCAGTCCAGGATCGACGACGGTTCGGTGGCCGCGCGAACGATCACGCTGCCGCTCAACACGAACGCCCGCGCCAAGATGTCGAGCCTGCGTCGGGGTTTCGTCAAGATCTTCTGCCGCCCGGCGACCGGAGTGGTGATCGGCGGTGTGGTGGTTGCGCCGATCGCATCGGAGCTGATCATGCCGATCGCGCTGGCCGTGCAGAACGGCAACGACGTCGAGGATCTGGCGCAGACGTTCTCGGTCTACCCGTCGCTGTCGGGGTCGATCACCGAAGCGGGCCGCCGCCTGATGGCGCACGACGATCTGGACTGAGTCCACGTAGCCTGGACGGGGCGAGCGTACCCACGAGTAACTAGGAGCCAATCCGGTGAGTGACCCGATCCCGGCGAACGGGCAGACGCTTCTGGGTCCCCAGCAGCGGGCCGAGGCCTGGGAGCGGCTCGGCAGCGAGCAGTTCGATGTCGTCGTGATCGGCGGGGGAGTCGTCGGGGCGGGTGCAGCACTGGATGCGGCCACGCGCGGTCTGAAGGTCGCGCTCGTCGAGGCGCGCGACTTCGCGTCGGGCACCTCGAGCCGGTCGTCGAAGATGTTCCACGGCGGGCTGCGTTATCTCGAGCAGTTGGAGTTCGGGTTGGTGCGCGAGGCATTGCACGAACGCGAACTGTCGCTGACGACGTTGGCACCGCATCTGGTCAAACCGCTGCCGTTTCTGTTTCCGCTGACCAATCGGTGGTGGGAGCGTCCGTACGTCGCGGCGGGCATCTTCCTCTACGACCAACTGGGCGGCGCGAAATCGGTCCCGGCGCAGAAGCATCTGACGAAGTCCGGAGCGCTGCGGCTGGCACCGGGGCTCAAGCGGTCGTCGTTGATCGGCGGCATCCGGTATTACGACACGGTGGTCGACGACGCACGCCACACGATGACCGTGGCGCGCACGGCCGCGCACTACGGCGCCGTGGTGCGGACCTCGACGCAGGTGGTTGCGTTGCTGCGGGAGGGTGACCGCGTCACCGGCGTGGAGGTCCGCGACTCCGAGAACGGCGCCGTGACCGAGGTGCACGGGCACGTCGTCGTGAACGCCACCGGCGTGTGGACCGACGAGATCCAGGCATTGTCCAAGCAGCGTGGGCGATTTCGGGTGCGCGCCTCCAAGGGCGTGCACATCGTGGTGCCGCGCGACCGGATCGTCAGCGAGGTGGCGATCATTCTGCGCACCGAGAAGTCGGTGCTGTTCGTGATTCCGTGGGGCACGCACTGGATCATCGGGACCACCGACACCGACTGGAATCTGGACCTGGCGCACCCCGCGGCCACCAAGGTCGACATCGACTACCTCCTCGAAACCGTCAACACGGTGTTGGCGACGCCGCTGTCCCACGACGACATCGACGGCGTTTACGCCGGGCTGCGGCCGCTGCTGGCCGGCGAGAGCGAGGAGACCTCGAAGCTGTCGCGCGAGCATGCCGTCGCGGTGCCCGCCCCGGGATTGGTCGCGATCGCCGGCGGCAAGTACACGACCTATCGGGTGATGGGTGAGGACGCCATCGACGCTGCGGCCGAGTACATCCCGGCGCGGGTGGCGCGCTCGATCACCGAGAAGGTCCCCCTGATGGGCGCCGACGGCTACTTCGCGCTGATCAACCAGACCCAAAGCGTCGGAAAGCATTACGACTTGCATCCGTACCGCGTGCGCCACCTGCTGGACCGGTACGGCTCGCTGATCGGCGAGGTGCTGCAGATGGCCGAGGGCAATCCAGAATTGCTGACCCCCATCACCGAGGCGCCGGTCTACCTGAAGGTCGAGGCCTTCTACGCCGCGGCCGCCGAGGGCGCGTTGCATCTGGAGGACATCCTGGCCCGGCGGATGCGGATCTCGATCGAGTACCCGCATCGCGGCGTGGACTGCGCGCGAGAGGTCGCCGAAGTGGTTGCGCCAGTGCTGGGTTGGAGCGACGAGGACATCGACCGCGAGGTCAACACCTACCTGGCGCGGGTGGATGCGGAGATTCGCTCGCAGCAGGAACCCGACGACGAGTGCGCCGATGAGTTACGGGCGGCGGCGCCGGAGGCGCGCGCCGAGATCCTCGAACCCGTTCCGCTCAATTGAGGCGCAGGCATTGAGGCGCCCGGCGCCGCTGCCCGTGCGCGACGGGTTGGGGCCGGCACGGGTGCGGCTGCGTGGCGGCGCGGTCCTGGTCGAGTTGGCCGACCGGTTCGGTGAGGCGGCCGCGGCAAAAGTGCTTGCGGGGGAGGTGGTGACCGCCGACGGCGACGTCGTGACCGCGGGGACCGTATTGCCGCCCGGTGCGTTCGTGTACCTGTACCGCGAACTGCGCGACGAGGTTCCGGTGCCGTTCGACATCCCCGTCTTGCACCGCGACGACGACATCGTGGTGGTCGACAAACCGCACTTCCTGGCGACGATGCCGCGCGGTCGCCACGTTGCGCAGACGGCGCTGGTGCGGTTGCGCCGCGAACTGGAGTTGCCGGAGTTGTCGCCGGCGCACCGCCTGGACCGGTTGACCGCCGGCGTGCTGCTGTTCACGACGCGGCGTGAGGTGCGCGCGGTATATCAGACCATGTTCGCGCGCGGTGAGGTGCGCAAGACGTATCTGGCACGGGCCGGAATCGATCCGGCGCTCGAGTTTCCGATGACGGTGCGAAGCCGAATCGTCAAGCGGCGCGGGCAACTACAAGCGGTGGAGGAGCCGGGCGAACCGAACGCCGAGTCGGTGATCGAGCATCTCGGCGATGGGCTGTACCGGCTGACACCGCGGACCGGGCGCACGCATCAGCTCCGGGTGCACATGGCCTCGCTGGGCCTGCCGATCGTCAACGATCCGCTGTACCCGGCGGTGACCGACGTCGCACCGGACGACTTCTCGCGCCCGCTGAAGCTTCTCGCGCAACGCCTCGAGTTCACCGACCCGCTCAGCGGACGTCAATGCGACTTCGTCAGCACCCGGACCTTGTGACTCAGCGACGCTCGACCGGCTCGTCGACCTTTGCCCCCGCGGCGATCACGGCGCGGTTGCGTTCGGCGACCGTCCGCAGCGACATCTTGACCAGCCAGCGGTCGTAGGTCATGTACCCGTTGACCTCGTTCTCGACGTCGGTGGTCTGGGTATAAATGGCGCCGGACAGGCCGCCCTTTCGGACCTCGTCCTCGAGGTCGCGGCTCACCTGGACGTAGCGCTCGGTCAATCGCGCTCGGCTGTCGGTCATTTCGTAGGCCTGCGGCTTGCCCGGCCAGCGATTGCCGTGGGGGATCAGCCCCAGCCCGCCATACTCGCCGTTCACCACCACCCGGTGCTCGAGCGGTATCGGACGGTTGCCGAGCATCGTGCGCTCGTCGCGCGGGGTGGCCGGGTTGTCGTGCAGGACCGGGCGGCCGGGGCCGACGTAGGTGTGGTCGTCGTAGACGTCGCCGGCCCTGCTGTCGGGCCGCGACTTGCAGCAGTTGACCCCGCTGTTGGCGTTCACCATCCGGGTCGGGTCGGCCGCCTTGGCCACACCCGCGATCCGCGCGGTGTCGAACTCGCCCCACCCTTCGTTGAACGGGACCCAGCCGACGATCGAAGTGACGCTTCGTAACTGATCGATCATCTCGACGAGTTCGCGCTCGAAGTTGGCCTTCGCCGCAGGCGACGGCTCCGGTGCGGGACCGACCGGGACGTCGAGGGACACGTCCAGTGACGGCATGTCCTGCCACACCAGCAGCCCGAGCTTGTCCGTCCAGTAGTACCAGCGCGCCGGTTCGACCTTTGCGTGCTTGCGCACGAAGTTCATGCCGAGCGCCTTGGTTCGTTCGAGGTCGAACTTCAGCGCGTCGTCGGTGGGAGCGGTGAAGATGCCGTCGGGCCAGTAACCCTGGTCCAGCGGGCCGTGCAGGAACGTGATCTTGTCGTTCAACGCGATTCGCGGACGGCCCTGCGGGTCTCTGACCGTGCTGATGGTGCGCAGACCGCCGTAGCTGGCGACCTCGTCGACGACCTTGCCTTCGGGCGTGACCAGCCGCACCTGCAGGTCGTAGAGGTACGGGTCGTCCGGTGTCCACAGGCGTGGGTCCGGAACCTGCACGCGCACCGGCTTGCCCGGTTCCCCGTAGTTGCGGGCCAACGTCGGACCGTCGGGCGCCGACACGATCACCTCGGCGCGTTCGTCGGTCGTCCCCGTGGAGCGCGTTGTGACGGTGAAACCCTCCAAATCGGCTGTAACGTCGAGCTTCTCAACGTGGGCGGCGCGTACGGGTTCCATCCACACCGTCTGCCAGATGCCGGACGCGCCGGTGTAGAAGAGACCCTCGGGATCGTTGCGCTGCTTGCCGACGGCGAAGGGTGCGGCTTCGTTGCGGTCCTCGGCGCGCACGGCGATCTCCTGGGTGCCCGACCAGCGCAGCGCGTCGGTGATGTCGGCGCTGAACGCGGTGAACCCGCCTTCGTGGTGGGCGACACGCTTGTTGTTGACCCACACCGTCGCGGTCTGGTCGACCGCGCCGAAGTGCAGCAGTACCCGCTGTCCGCGCCAGGTGCCCGGCACCTGAAAGTTCTTGCGGTACCACATCTGGTCGTCGTGACGCTTGATCCCCGACAGCGCCGACTCCGTGGGGTAGGGAACCAGGATCTTCTCGTCGAACTCCTTGGCCGACGGCGGCGTCGTCACCGCGGTGTCCTGCGAGCGCCCGGTGTAGGCCCAGACCCCGTTCAGGTTCAGCCAGCGCGCCCGCGCCATCTGCGGACGGGGGTATTCCGGCAGGGCGTTGTTGGGTCCGACGAGATGCGTCCACGGTGTCGACAGCGGCGGGCTCTGCCGCTGCCACGCCTCGGCCGCGTTCGCCGGGGCCGCGCAGATCGCGAAACCCGCCGCCAAGGCCAGCGGTACGGCCGCCATCCGGCTGAGTATCTTGCGCACACGGTGCCGGTTGTTCGACAGCTCGGTGTTCACGGCCACGACTGCTAGTCCCCCCTGCTGGAAACCATCGACGGAAATGCGGTTCGGGTGCTGCGCACCGGACGCCATAGCAAACCTAGTCAGGCGCAGGCCGCGAGGAATCAGGTGTTTCCCTATGCTTTGCATCGGCATGGACGAACCACCCGGTTCGTGCAGGCATCGCGCACCAATCGTGGAAACGATCAAGCTCGCGTGAGTGCGTGAGAGTTGGTGTGCCACACCATAAATGCAAAGTCAAGACGCGCGTCTAGCCTAGCATCGATCTATCGTCGGTGCCACGGGTCGCGCGGCTGTGCGCGCCTTCCGGACCGAGTGTGTCTCGCCGCTGCGCCGAGGCCGGACGATGCGACGGAGCAAATGGTGACTAGGTGAGCTAGATGTACGGCTGGTGATCCTGTTCGGAGCCGGATGCGGCCACCATACAGGAAGGAATGGTTCGGGCATCGCAGTAGACATCGAAGACGCTGAGGGGTTCGTTACGGCGACTCGCCGATCGCGCATTCGGCCCCCTGACGCGTGCGTCACTGCCACAATCGGGTCGGGCGACGGCGCTTGGCACGTCGCCGGAGGGAGGAGATGTGCGCAAGGTAGTGCTGTGCGCTGCTGCGGCCTTGTTCGCCGGGGGATTGGTGACGGTGAACCCGCCGAGCGCCGAGGCGACGCTCTGCGGTTCGGTCGGCGGCAGGTTCGTCGACGTGACCGGCTGCGCGGACCCGCTTTCGTATCTCAACGAGTTGCCGCCACCGCCTCCTCCGCCA